>CBFGPQ010000129.1:0-10567 GCA_965650705.1 uncultured Asticcacaulis sp.
ATTTTGAAAAATATGTCTCTTCTGGGGCGGGAAAGCTGCGCTCCCTGACATCTTTCGCATAGGCTTGCACCGCGGCGCTGATCTGGTTGCGGAGATCGGCATAATGACGCACGAATTTCGGTGTCCAGTCGAACAGGCCCAGCATGTCGTCGGTGACCAGAACCTGGCCGTCGCAGGCCTTCGACGCACCGATTCCTATGGTTGGCGCCGCCACCTTGGTGGTGATCTCGGCCGCCAGGTCCTCGGCCACGCCTTCGACGACTATGGCGAATGCCCCGGCCTCGTCGCTGGCCAAAGCTTCGCTGATCACACGCTCACGCTCGGCTTGTGTCCGCCCCTTGGCCTTGAAACCACCTTCGGCATTGACCGCCTGGGGACGCAGGCCGACATGGCCCATTACGGGCACGCCGCGCTGGACCAGGTAGCGGATGGTGTCGGCGACGGTCGGTCCGCTCTCGACCTTGACGGCCTGGGCGCCGGTTTCCTTCAACAGGCGCACGGCGTTGGCGAAGGCCTGTTCCGGCCCGGCCTCATAGGAACCGAACGGCATGTCGATGACGACGAAGGCCTGGCGGGCCCGGCGCATAACGGCCTGGCCGTGCAGACTCATCATTTCCAGCGTCACCCCAATGGTGTTGGGCAGGCCGTGGACAACCATGCCCACGCTGTCGCCGACCAGCAGGATATCGCAGTGTTCGTCCATGATTTCCGCCATGGGCGCCGTATAGGCGGTCAGAACGACCAGCGGGGTCTGGCCCTTGCGGGCGCGGATTTCAGGGGCGGTCAGGCGTTTGACGACGGCTTGGGTCTGGCTGCTCACGGTCTACTTTCCACAATGAAACGCAACCCGATATCTGGTGCGCCTTAGGGCGGCGCACCAGTCCTCAGAGCGCCTCTTCCTGTGAGTAGGCGTAATACAGGCCCAGAATCATCACGCAAAGCACAAAACTCAGGGCAAAGAAGGCCGGTGTCTGCATGAAGCTGAGATAACCGCCGGAATCGGCCATGCGCATCATGTCGCGGCCGGCGCCGCCAAAGAATTCCGCGCCGGCGCGCAGGGTCTGGTCGGTGTCGGCCGTGGCGCGCGACAGCATCTGGCCATCGAGCTTCCAGTCGGGCATGCGCACGAACTGCGCCAGGGCATAGACCCCACCAATGAAGCCGGCCAGCACGACCAGCCATTGGCGCAGCCAGTTGCGCATCTGAAGTTTGCGCGTCACGCGCACGGCAAAGACTTCGGCGTCATCATAATGGACAGGCGCAGCGAACAGGTCGCCGATATCCCTATCCGAGAACTCCTGATCATTGGTCGTTTCGGGTTTCATGATCCGGTTTCCAGCAAGGCAGGCTTTACGTCAGTTCGCGCAGGTCCCAGAAGGACTTTCAGGTGGTCCAGCGCGCGGCGGATATGGCTCTTGACCGTCCCCAACGGTATCTTGAGCTCGTCGGCGATGTCCTGGTGGGACAGGTCGCCAGAGAAGTTGAGCGTCACACACAGGCGCTCGACGGGTTTCAGCCGCCCCAGCGCCGCATCGAGATTGTGCGCGCGAAAATCGCCGTCGAGGCCGGCATCGTTAGGCGCCGATCCGGCCTCATAGGCGCTCATGTCCTCGCTGAGGACATAGCGGGTATCCTTGCGGACCTTCTTCAGATAGCGCCGTGAGGCGATCTTCTTCAGCCAGGCCGTGAACGGTCCATCGAAGCGGTATTCCGCCAGATGCTCATAGGCCACCATAAAAGCTTCCTGCGCCATGTCGTCCGCGTCCGACGCCTGCGCGCCCATGCGCCGCAGGTGCGTCCGCAACACCGAACCGTGCCGCCGGACCAGTTCGGCGAAGGCCTCGCGCGCGCCGGTCCGGGCCAGGCGCACGAGATCGACGTCGGACTGCCGCGTCATATCGGATCTGTCGCTTGAGAAAGCCATGGGTGGAGAGCCAGGACGTTCGGTTGAGGTTAGTCGGCCGACTTGCGGTTCAGGCCGATGATGCCGAGAATCAGCAGGGCAACACCGATCAGGCCCGGAATAGCGGCAAAGCCCGAGATGTTGTGGATGCCGAAACCGTTGTCGATATAGCTGGCGACCAGAAGTCCCAGGGCTACCGCGATCAGGATGAGCCCGCCGCGGATGTCATTCATCGGGTTCTTGGCCTTGGGGATGGTCCGCGACATGCTCTCGACGAATTCGGCCGGCAAAGGCTGGCCCTTCTCGATCGACATGCGCAGCGTCTTTTGCAGTTCAGCGTTATTGCGCGCCTTGTTGATCGAGATGATGGCGACGATGGCGATGGGCGTACCGAACGTCATGATGATGGCGATAATCGGAATGAGCAAACCGGGTTCCATTGTGGATCTCCTTAAATCTGACGAGCCTTAGGCGGGCTCTATTGATGACAAGAGCCTCTGGACTGGGGATTCAGATGCAAAGATTCGCATTAAAGTTTCGTAATCGACAATCCCTTGAATCCGAGGGGCCGCCGGGAAGGATTCAGCGGCCATGGCCTCCAGCCGCAGCACGTCTTCATCACCGCGTTTTGAGAACGTCGGCTTCCAGCGCCTTGCGCTCGGGGCTGTTGGGCTTGAAGCCCGCATAGAGCTTGTCGCCGACTTCCCAGATTGGCCGCTTGATCATCGACGGCTGAGCGACCATCAGCATGATCGCCTTCGCCTCGTCGAGCCCCTCTCTGGCCTCGATCGGCAGGTCCTTGAAAGTGGTAGAACCCTTGTTGAGCACCTTCTCCCAGCCGATTGTTTTCGCCCAGCTTTTCAGTGTCTCGGCATCGATGCCAGCGGACTTGTAGTCATGGAAATCATAGGCGACGCCGTTGGCCTTCAGGAAGTCGAAGGCCTTCTTCATGGTGTCGCAGTTGGGGATGCCGTAGATTTTGACCGTCATGACTTTTAGCCGCTTTAGGCGAGAGAATACGGCGCACATGGCATCTTTACCGCGCCCGGTCCAGACTGGCGGCCGCTGAGGGGCACAGTTCTCCACAGGAGCCGGTTATGCCAGAAACAGCAGCCCAGAAGCGCAAGGTCGAAAAAGTCATGCACGAATTCAAGGAAGGCGACCTGAAATCGAGCAGCGGCGATAAGGTCAAGAGCCGCAAGCAGGCGGTGGCCATCGCCATGAGCGAGGCCGATATCCCGAAAAAGGGCGCAAAGAAGAAGACGAAGCATTAGGCGCATTGCCTAGTCCCCTTACACCTCCCCATGAGCGATTCAGGCCCTTCAACGCGGCGACGCGAGTGGGGAGGAGTAAGAAAATCAGCGACTTCGGCCATTCAACTAAAGAACCGCTCCAATTCCGGTCCCAGGACGTCCGGCGCCGCATTGTGCGCCTGGCCTTCCAGCGTGACCTGCCGCGCGTTCGGCAATGTTTCTGCCAGGCTCCGTGCAGAATTGCGTATCCATTCCGGGCTGGCGCCACCGGCCAGGATAAGTTTCGGCATGGTCGCAGCCGCCCAGCGCTCAGCCTTCAAAGGCTTGCCTTCCATCCCGCCATCCAGCACCATGATGTCGTAAGGCAGGGTATGGGCCAGCTTTTCCGACGCCGCCCACATCGGGCTCTTGCGCATCCCGGCCACGGCCTGCGCCGGCATGCCGACAAGCTGGGTGAGGAAATATTCCACCGCCTCGCCGCGCCTGTTGCCTCCGATGAGCTGACTGATATGGCGATCGTAATTTTCCGGCGGCAACGGCCGGCTGTGGTCAATGATTAATGGCGGCTCGTACAGCGAAAGCTTCTGGATCTTCGCAGACAAAGCCTTGGCGGCTTCCAGCGCCAGGACCGCGCCCGACGACTGACCATGGACAAAGGCCGTCCCCCCGGCCTCGGTGATCAGGGCATCGATATCCTCGACTTCGCGCGCAACGGCGTAAGGCGCCTTGTCGGTGCTGTCGCCCCTGCCCCGGCGGTCATAGCTGTAGACGGTGAAATGGGCTGCCAATACCTTGGCCAGGGGCGCGCCGCCCGACCTGTCGCTCAGGGCGCCCCCGACAAGAATCAGTGGCGGTCCCTTGCCCGACTTATCGAAGGCGATGCGCGTGCCGTCTTTCGAAATGGCCCTGCTCCGGTCAATGGTTGTCTGGTCCATACCTGCCTCCTGCGGCGCGGCGACAGAACCACGCGACGCCGTAGAAAGGATTGCCCCCGTCAGGGTCCCGGCGAACAGGCGTCTGGTCAATACGCGTGCCGACACTTTCATGCTCCTGCCCGCTCAACGCCGGGGCAGGTGTTAGATATCCATCGCTAAGGTTTCGACGCGATCCATAACAGCGTTCGTAAAGATGGGATAAGACGCAGATCAGGGCTTCTTCATCAGGTCCAGCACCGCGGCCGTCATCGCCGTCGCGCCGGTCACGACCGCCGGCTCCGGCGCGATCTTGAACAGCGGCGAATGGTGCGACGGCACCGGTGGGCCGCCCGCCTCGGCGGCATCGAGCGCCGCCTTGGGCGTTCCGCCAACAGCGAAGTAATAGCCGGGAACCTTATGATCCGCCTGAACAAAATAGGCGAAGTCCTCGGCGCCCATGGTTTTTTGCTCGAACGGCACAACGGCCTCCTGCCCCAGGGCCTGAACCATGACCGCGTTCAAACGCCGCGCCAGGGCCGGATCGTTTTTCGTGACCGGCGTGCCCTCGATTGCCTTCACCACCGGCAACTTATCTTCAGGCAGGCCATTAAGCCGCCCGACATTGGCCGAGACACGCCGGATAGCGGCAATCAGCATGGCGCGCGTCTCCTCGTCATTGGCGCGCACTGTCACCTGGAGGTCGGCGTGATCCGAGATGATGTTGTGCTTGGTGCCGGCATGGAACGCCCCGACCGTGATAACGCCCGGCTTCAGCGGCGGCTTTTCCCGGCTGATAATGCCTTGAAGCGCGATCACCAGCTGGCTGGCGATATAGACCGGGTCCTTGCCAGTGTGCGGCGCGGCGCCATGGGCGCCAACGCCCGGCACGGTGATGTCGAGCGAATCCGACGACGAATACTGGATGTCCTCCGAGGCCGATACCGTACCTGTCGGCAGCATCGAATTAACGTGCCACGCCAAAGCGTAGTCAGGCTTGGGGAAGCGCGTGTAGAGCCCGTCGGCCAGCATCGCCTTGGCGCCGGCGATCCGCTCTTCGGCCGGCTGGACGATCATGACCACCGTCCCCGACCAACGGTCCTTCATGGCCGCCAGGCGGCGCGCGGTCGCCACCAGTCCGACGATGTGCGTATCGTGGCCACAGGCATGCATAACGGGATTTTCAACGCCGTCGACGCCGACCTGGCGTGCCACCGACATATTCGAAAGCCCTGAGGCCTCCTTGACCGGCAGGCCGTCCATGTCGGCGCGGATGAGGACGACCGGACCCGGCCCATTGCGCAGGATCGCGACCACGCCGGTGCCGCCAACCTTTTCGGTTACCTCGGCACCAGTAGCGCGCAACTCCTTGGCCATGCGCGCGGCGGTCTTGACCTCCATGTGGCTCAGTTCAGGATTACGGTGAAAATGATCCCATAAGACCCCGAGATCCTTGTCATAATCGGCCTTGATAGCGGCGGCATAATCCGGCTGCGCCATGGCGGGTGCTACGGCCACAAGCGCCAGAACCGGCAGTAAAACCTTAAGTCCGTGTGGCAGTGCCATGACAATCCCCGTGTGCGCGACGCCAGAGGGGACATCAGTTTGATGAAGGCGTCAAGCCGTCAACCATTGCGCAGCAACCTGCCCGCAAAGCCCGGCGCCCAGCGATGAATAAGCCGCAACCACCGCGCCTTGCCGACCCAGACCTCCGCACTGCCCATTTCGATGCCGGCGACGACCTGCCGGGCAGCCGCCGACGCCGGCATCTTGGCGCCGCCACGCGCGCGCGTCATAGCGGTATCGACATAGGCCATGACCACGTCGATAACGTTGATCGTGGGCGCCGCATCCTCACAGCGGTAACGCAGGGCTGCACCGAAGGTCCGCAAAGCTGATTTGGTCGCACAGTAGACCGGCGCGGTGCGTTTGGGCGATATGGCCAGGCCTGAAGCAATATTGACGATTGCCGCCTCTGGCTGGCGCGCCAGTACCGGCATTAAACCGAAACTCAAGGCCACTGGCGCCGTCAGGTTGAGGCTGATCTCGTCACGAAAGGCGTCGATCAAACCGTTATCCCCAATGCCGGTATCAGGTAGATTCCATTGCACGCCGGCGTTATTGACCAATATCGACAGGCCGGGCCAGCGTTTGGCGATCTCCGCCACGACACGGTCCTGTTCCGATGCGACCGACAGATCGGCGATCAGCACCTCCCCCGGCCCGGGAAGCGCCTGCACTGTGGCCTGGGCCGCCTCAGCGTGACGCACAACGACGATGACATGCGCGCCCTTTTGCGACAGACGCAGGGCGATTTCGCGGCCGATTCCGGCGCTGCCGCCGGTCACCACGGCGATCTTTCCAGAGAGACGCATTGGAATTCCCTTGCCATTAAACGACAATCGGCAATCTATGAGCAATTACTCACATCAGCTACTCGCATGCCTCAGCCATCCATCGATCCCCGCAAACGCCCGCGGCAGCCGCGCTCGGCGGCCACCTTTGACGCTATTCTCGAAGCGTCGGCTCGCATTCTGGAGGTGGGCGGGCTTGCGGCATTCAACACCAACGCGGTGGCCGAAGCCGCCGGAGTCAGCATCGGCAGCCTCTATCAGTACTTTCCGTCGAAAGAGGCCATCCTGACCGAGTTGATCCGGCGCAAGCGCACCGCCCTGCTCGAAGGGCTGTGCGCTGTCGCCCTGCCCGACCTGCGCTCAACATTGAATGCCCTGATCCGCGCCGGGCTGATGATGCACCTGTCGCGACCGGCCCTTGCCCGCAGCCTGGACTATGCCGAGGCCACGCTGCCGCTGGACACCGAAACCGCCGTCTTAAAACAGCAGATTGGCGCAGCCATAGCGGACGCCCTGCGGGCCCGCGGAATTGCCGATGCCGATATTTGCGCACGCGACCTGACCGCCATCTGCCGCGCCATGGCCGAAGCGGCCGTCCATGCCGGCGAAAATGACGAAGGCGCGCTGGAGCTGCGGGTCCGGCGCGCCGTCTTTGGCTATCTGGGGCTGAATTATGCCGGGCCATCATCCGACAGGGCCGACATGTCCATGTAGACCGGCTCAAACGTATGGCCATCGGGATCTTCGAAGCTGCGGCCATACATGAAGCCCAGATCCTGCTTCTCGCGGATATCGGCCTTGCCACCATTGGCGGCGGCCGCTTCCACGATGGCATCGACCTCGTCACGGCTGTCACGCGAAAGCGCCAGCAGCACGGAACTCGTGGTCTTGGCATCGCCGATCGCCTTGGGCGTAAAGGTTGCGTAGTAGTCGCGCGTCAGCAGCATGAAGGTGATGGTGTCCGACCATACCATCGAGGCGGCATTGTCGTCGCTGAACTGCATATTCTGCTCGCAGCCAATGGCCTTATAGAAGGCGATCGACGCCTTGAGATCGGTGACGGGCAGGTTGACGAAAATCATCTTGGTCATGGCGTATCTCCTGTGACAAGCCGAGGACAATTCCTCTTACACAGGCACTACGAACGCCCTCGGACGGAATCGACAATGCCTTCAAAAAAGTTTTAGCCGTTCGACGCTACCGACATAATCTGACACCCGCATCGTCAGAATCGCATGAACTTCTTCGCAAGGACACGCTGTGAACCAAACACTTCCCGGACCCGATGGCCGCCCCCGCTGCCGCTGGTGCCTCTCCACACCGGAGTATCTCAGCTATCATGACACCGAATGGGGTTTTCCGGTGCGCGACGACCGCCGCCTGTTCGAAAAGCTATGTCTGGAAGGTTTCCAGTCGGGGCTAAGCTGGCGCACCATATTGACCAAACGTGAGAACTTCCGGGCCGCCTTCCACGATTTCGACTTCGACAGGATCGCCGCCTTCGACGAGGCCGATGTCACGCGCCTGCTTGCCGATGCCGGCATCGTCCGCCACCGCGGCAAGATCGAAGCCGTCATCAACAATGCCCGCCGCGCTCAGGAACTGGTGCGCAAGGAAGGCTCTCTGGCCGCCTATGTCTGGCGTTATGAACCCAAGCCCGAGGAACTGAGCGCACCACAAACACAATCCACGTCTCCGGCGTCAATCGCCCTGTCTAAGGACCTGAAAAAGCGCGGCTGGAAGTTTGTCGGCCCGACGACCGTCTTCGCCTTCATGCAGGCCATGGGATTGATCAACGACCATGCCGAGGGCTGCGTCATCCGCGTTGAGGCCGAAAAAGGCCGCTGATAAAATCAGTTACGGCGAAAGCTTAAGAAAAAGCTCCACATGGCGTCGTTGTCGGCGACCCAGCTATGGCCGCCACCGACCGTGATGCGGCCGGCGACATCGGCGCCGTCGCGGCAGCCGGAATAGCGTTCCTCATAGACGCCCTGCGCGACCCACTGCGTCACGGGCGCTGTCCGGCAATCATTGAGCTCAGCCCAGCGCTGCTCGGCGGCGTGCATGGTGTATTGCCAATAGCCGGCGCCTCCGCCCTGAATGGGGTTGGTCGTGTCCTTGTCGCCGGCGAAGGCCATGACCGGCAACGGCCGCGATGGCTTACAGGTATCAGGAGCGGGTATTGCCGGATCGGCCTTCGACGGATTGCCGGCGCGCAGGCCCACCACCGGCGCGATGGCGGCAAAACGCTCAGCCGCCACGCAGCCCAGCCACGACGTCATACGCCCGCCGCCCGACAGCCCGGTAACATAGACGCGCGAACGGTCGGCACATCGCTGCCCTGCCAGCCAGTCGATGGCGGCTATGATATAGGCGACGTCGTCAGGGTCGTTGGGACCAGGGATATTGCCGGCGACGGTCGGCACGCCCGGAATGTTCCAGACAAAGCCCTTGTCGTGCGGAATACCGGCGTTGGGCGCCGCGACCATAAAACCGTGGCGATCGGCGGCTTCGGCAAGCTTCGAGTCTTTCAACATGGCCGCTCCGGTCCCGCCCGAACCATGCAGCAGAAAGACCAGCGGCGCCGGCTTGGCTGGATCAAAACCGCGTGGCAGGTGGATCAACATTGACCGGCCAGTCTGGCCGATGGCCACGCTCTGCGCCGTCCCCGCCACACCGCAATCCGCCTGTGCGGCGCCGCCAAAACAGACAAGCGCAAATGCGCATAATGCTACCCAAATCCGGTTCATGTGTCCTCTTGCGGGTGGTGGTCTATGGCGGCGCGCGGCGCGTCCGGCGCCTGGCTGTCCAATGATTGACGATAGGCAATACAGCCGCGCATGAATTGCGGCCATTCCGGCACCAGAATGTCCGGCCTGGCCGGTTCTGGCAACAATCCCCACAGTGCGGGATGATGCCAGCACAGTTCGTGTCCACTCGAATCCCTGTGCTCGCGGATAGCGGCGCGCAGCCGCCGCACCTCGGCGATCAACGCCTCGCGGTCGAGCGTCTCAAGGTCCTGGTCGATGTCCATAGCGTCTCCTGAGGCCCCGGTGGCAAGGTACCGTCAACCATCACGCGCGTACAGACACTTGGCCGTTATCCCAGCCATGGCCCGCCCGGCGGTCCCCAGTTCCATTGCGGCATCGGCGCTTCCGGGTCAGAGGTCGCGCCGGGTTGCGAATTCAGCTTGGCCAGCCGCGTACCCCATTCGAGATAACCGACAAAGGCCGCGCGGAACTCCGGATCGTCCGGCAACCCGGCTTCATCGGCCGTATCGAGCATTAGATCGACCCAGGCGCGGCGCTGTTCTTCGGTCAGCGACCGGTTGAAATGGTGCGCAACCATGCCGGCATGAGAGCCGCCAATCTCGCTATAGGCCTTGGGACCGCCGAACACCTCGGTCAGAAAGGCCGCCACATGTTTCGAATGCGCAGGTGACATGCCGGCGAATACCGACGCAAGGACCGGATGCTGCGGCACCTTGGCGTAGAACAGCTCGGTCAGTGTCTCGAAAGCGGGCTGACCACCAGCCCATTCCGCCAGGCTTGGAATCTCATTCATCATCGCGCTCTCCTTGCTTTCCCTGCCCATACTGCCAATTTTATGGTCCGGTTTATATAGGGTCCCGGCATGATTCCACACTATGCGCTCTTCGATACAGCTGCAGGTTTTTGCGGGCTGGCATGGACGGCCAATGGCATCGTGCGCTTTCAGTTGCCCGGCCAAAGCCGTGAGGACACCGAACGCCTGCTCAAGCGCCGACTGCCCGACATGCAGCCCGGCACGCCGACGGCCGAGATCGCCGCGACGATCGAAGCCGTGAAGCGCTACTTCGCAGGCGAATCGGTCGATTTCGAGCACGTGCCCGTCGATCTCACCGGCCAGGATGATTTCTTCAAAGCGATCTACACAGCCTTGCGCCAGGTCGGCTGGGGCCAGACCACGACCTATGGTGCATTGGCCAAACAGCTTGGCGCCGGCCCCGAAGCCGCGCGAGCTGTCGGCGTCGCCATGGGGCGCAATCCGGTGGCGTTGATCATCCCATGTCACCGTTGCCTGGCCGCCGGCGGCAAGCTCGGCGGCTTCTCAGCGCCCGGCGGTTCGGACACCAAGTTGAAAATGCTGGAACTGGAAGGCCACCAC
>CBFGPQ010000130.1:0-10536 GCA_965650705.1 uncultured Asticcacaulis sp.
AGTTTACAGGGAGGAAACGCCCAGGAAGGGCATCGACGTAAAAACGTCGAACAAGGACAATGTAGTTTGCGCTGCAAAATAAAGCAACCAAAAAACTTTAATCGTCCGATCACGTATCGTTACAATGCCGTTGAACTGTCTCGCTTTCGTCGAGGCGCGGATAACCGCATAGCAATAAACTTCTATTGCGATGCAGCATTTTTATCCGATTTTTGAGCGTCCGCGGAATAAAGCGGGCGCGTGGGCGTTGGATAGGGGTGTTCTTCCAGCAGCTCGCGCAACTGCCTCAACCCTCTGGCGGCCTGCGAACGCGACTGGCGCCAACCTAAGAGGACGATGGCGCCGATGCTGGCGACGATAAGATAGCCTGGGCCGAACAGCCATGCGGCTGCGGCAATCGAGAAATAGTAGCCGCGCACGCCCTGTGAGAAGTTCGACATGGCTGGCTCGATGATATTGCCCATGGCGTCGGTAAAGCGGGCGGCGACTGTCTTGTCCATATATTCGGGGATGGAGCCCATGGCGGCGGCGCAGTAGTTCATCTGGCGGATCGCCCAGATGAAGTTCAGCAGGCCGCGGACCAGGCAGATGACGATCAGGGCCAGCTTGAGCTGAAAGAGCACAGGCGAGGAAACATCGAAACCCAGGGCTTCGATCGACTTCAGCGGCAGTTTGCTCGAAAACAGGACACCGCCCAGCGCCGCGATCAGCAGCAGGTTGGCGGACGAGAAGTTGGTAGCAGAATTGACCGCGTGCGCCATCAGGTTCGAATCAAACAGCTTGATTTCGCGGATCGTCATCTCCTGCATCCAGGCGCGGCGCACGACGCTTAGATCCTTGGTGATCAGGCCGGACTTCTTAGAAATCGACTGTAAGAACGGCTCGTAACCGAGCCAGCAGAAGACGAAGATGACGATCGCCAGGGCGTCGATCGGACTATGCTTGGCGGCGAGGATAAGGGCTGTCAGGGGTTCCATGGGCGTATCGCGAGGTTTGGGCGGTTGGGCCGGGCATTTTTATCGCCTAACGCAAGAATGTTTGGTTAAGACGCTATAAATGTACTTTCTTCGCTTGTGCGAAATAGGCCTAGCGCCTATGAAGTCGCCAAGACCGTCCGTAACAACGACCCTTCTTTCAGACCTTTCAAGACCTTCCATGAATATAGACAAGATTTCCGTTGGCCCCAACGCTCCGTGGGACGTCCACGCCGTCATCGAGATTCCGCAAGGCGGCATGCCGGTGAAATACGAAATGGACAAGGATTCCGGTGCGCTGTTCGTCGACCGCTTCCTGTACACCTCGATGTTCTATCCTGGGAACTATGGTTTTATCCCGCATACCCTCGCTGATGACGGCGATCCGTGCGACGTCATGGTGGTCGGCCCGACGCCGGTCTATCCCGGCGTCGTCATTCGCTGTCGCCCGATCGGCGCCCTGGTGATGGAAGACGAAGCCGGCCGCGACGAAAAGATCCTGGCCGTGCCGGTGGACAAGCTGCACCCCTTCTACACGAATGTCGCCAGCTATCGTCAGATGCCGTCGATCTTCATCGAGCAGGTTACGCACTTCTTTGCGCACTACAAGGATCTGGAAAAGGGCAAGACGACCAATGTCATTGGTTGGGTCGAGCCCGAAGCGGCCGCGCAGCTGATCCGTGAAGGCCAGGAACGCCTGGCGCAGAAGGTCGGTTAAGCCGACCTCAAACCAGACTTTTTTGCCCCGGGGTTGTCAAAACTCCGGGGTTTTTTCTTTGTTATGCAAACGTCTTTGCTCCGAAAACAATGCGGTTGCCTGCTTCGCAGGCTCGATCCTGGCCGAATGGGATAATTTTGTTTTCCGCGTAATATTATTGAAAATGACAGCGCTCCCTGCGGAATTTATCCTCGGCGGGGCGGAATTGTAGGATAATATCGCGTCCTTTCACGGAAACGTCATTATTTACAAAGCTCTGCAAAAAATAGCACGCCAAGTACGGTAAAAGTGTAACTCTGGATTGTTCAGGATATTTTCCTTATATACGCGCTCAGTGCCGGGTACTTGTTTGAGTAAAGCGCTTCGGAAATTTGTTTGTGTTTCCGCCGATATCCGAAGCCTCTTAAGAGAGAGTTCGTATTCGTCTTACATGGCTAGAAAGAAAATGATGCCCAATTCCTCCCCGAATCTGGCGTCGCGTCTTTATGCTTTGGCGGTTGCTAAGGACACCGCCAACCTTGTCGACGCGGATGCCGCGTTGGCGTTAGCGCGCGCCTCTGCACGTACCCTGATGGCCCTGTCGCCTCAGGCCGCAACCCTGATGCGCAAGTTTGCGCAGGAAGAAATCGACCGTCTGTCGATGGAATGCACAGAGGAATCTGTAGGCTCCATCGCCATCATCCGCGATGCTGTCCGCGTAGGCCGGTAGTTTCGATTCAAGTCAGCTTGTGAAGAGCAGGGGCGGTTTCTGATCCGCCTTTTCCTTTTTGTGGCATAAGGCGTGCCCGGTGTCGGCCACGCCTTATGCCATCAATCAGTTGTCGGTCTTGTCCTCAACGGGCGCTTCCGGTCCATTCTTCTTGATCGACTCGATGGCATTCTTCGCTGAAGCTTTGGAACTATAGCCTTCGGTCCAGAATATCGCTTCACTATTGTACAGGAAGTAGGCGACAAACTCGCCTGCCTTGTTCTTACGAATTTCAAACCTGTGTGCCATGATCGGCCTCCTCGTTAAAGAGGCGCCGATGTCACGTCAGTCCCTTGAGTCTGTCAAGACGCCCGGACGCCGTTATCGCGCGCGCTTCAGGCCCAGATACCACATCAGGTTCAGGTAGAAGCCCTTAACCACTGGCAGAACCGCCAGCGTCAGGGCCAGCATCGCCACCAGCATCGACGGCACGATGATCTGGACCGGATAGGTATAGAAAATGTGGAACATGAAGGCGGGGCCGATGACCACGTGGCCGATCAGCAGCATGGTCAGGTAGGCCGGGCCATCATCACAGGGATAGATGCCGAGCGGCGTGCGGCAGTTCGCACACTCTTCCACGACCTTCAGGTAGCCGCGAAACGCCTTACCCTGGCCACAGCATGGGCATTTGCGTTGCAGGCCCCGCAGTAAGGCCGTGCCGAGTGTTACGCCATCGCGTGCCATCATATTTCCTTGTTTGGACATATGTGCAATATAGTCCATCGCGCGTCAATTTCCATGCGTCCCGCTGCCGCAGCAAAAAGTCTTGCATACCATATAAAGATATCTTTATATGGTTATATGGAGAAGCAATCCAGCCAGCATCAGTTCGACGCACTCCTTGACGCCCTGCGCGCCGCGGGTGAGCCGACCCGCCTGCGCCTTTTGCGGCTGCTGGCGCGCGAGGAGCTGTCGGTGATGGAACTGGTTTCCATCCTCGACCAGAGCCAGCCGCGCGTATCGCGCCATCTCAAGCTGATGACCGAGGCCGGCTTGATCGAGCGCTTCCCGGATGGCGCCTGGGTCTTCTATCGGCTGTCGCACGCGCCGTCCATGCGGCCGTTGCTCGAAGCCATCCTGCGGCTGTCCGGCGACGCCTATCCGGAAGACCTGCAGCAACTCGAAGCCATCCGTGTTACGCGTCGCCAGTCCGCCGAGGGGTATTTTGAAACCATCGCGCCCAAATGGGACGAAATCCGCAGCCACTATGTTTCCGAGACCGATGTCGAGGCGGCCGTTCTGAAGGTGCTGGGCGACCAGCCGTTCCGCCACCTCATCGACCTTGGCACCGGCTCTGGCCGGATGCTGGAACTGCTGGGCGGGCGCGCGGAAACCGCCATCGGCGTCGACCAATCACAGCACATGCTCAACATCGCCCGCGCCAAGGCCTTCAGCGCCGGCCTGACCCACGCCGATTTCCGCCACGGCGATATCTACGACACGCGCCTGAATGGTGGAACCGCGGATCTGATCGTCATTCATCAGGTCCTGCACTTTCTCAGCGATCCCGGGCGCGCCATCACCGAAGCGGGCCGTTTACTGGCTTCTGGCGGGCGTTTGCTGATCGCAGACTTTGCCCACCACGACCTGGAAATCATGCGCGAGCAGTACCAGCATCGCCGCCTTGGTATGCTGGATGAAGACATGGCGGAATGGTTCCGCACCGCCGGGCTTACGCCCAGCACCATACTTGACCTGCCGCCACAGAAAGCCGGCGGCCTGACCGTTAAAATCTGGCTGGCCAGAAAGCACTGAGATTTTTGTAATGAGCCCCGTTCTGAACCGCGATTCTCTCCATCTGGCGCCCATCGCCCGGTCGTTGTCCGAAGGCGGCCGTGCGCGCGCCTCGTTCGAATTCTTCCCGCCCAAGACCGAGGAGATGGAGCAGACCCTGTGGACGTCGATCGCACGCCTGGCGCCGCTCAATCCGACCTTCGTATCGGTGACCTACGGCGCGGGAGGCTCGACGCGTGAGCGCACCCACCGCACCGTCAAGCGGATGCTGGATGAGACGGCCTTGCGCCCGGCGGCGCACCTGACCTGTGTCGATGCCTCGCGCGCCGAGGTCGATGAGGTCATCCAGGCCTATTGGGATGCTGGGGTGCGCCATATCGTGGCCCTGCGCGGCGACCCGCCGACGGGCTTTGGCGACTATACGCCGCGCGTCGACGGTTATCAGAACGCGACGGAACTGACCGCTGCCATCCGGCGCATAGGTGATTTCGAAGTCAGCGTTGGCGTCTATCCGGAAAAGCACCCGCAGTCGCCGAGCCTGGCCTTCGATCTCGATGTCCTGCGCCAGAAGGTCGACGCCGGGGCGACGCGTGGCATCAGCCAGTTCTTCTTCGAGGCCGAAACCTACCTTCGCTACCGCGATGCCGTGGCCGATGCCGGCATTAAGATCGACCTGACGCCGGGTATCATGCCGGTAACCAATTTCAAGGGCCTGCGCCGCATGGCGGCAGCGTGTGAAGCCAACATTCCCGCCTGGCTGGAAGGGCTGTTCGAAGGCCTGGACGACGATGCAGAAACGCGCAAGCTGCTGGCCTCAGCCGTGGCGGTCGAACTCTGTCTGGAACTGGAGCGGGAAGGGGTGCGCGATTTCCATTTCTATACACTTAACCGCGCTGACCTGGTCTATGCCATCTGCCGCATTCTGGGTGTCAAGGAAGCCGCACTGTGAAACGCCTGTCGATCATTCTGGCGCTGATGGCGCTGCCGGGTATTACCATGCCGGGCAGCGCCATAGCCCACAACCCGGAATGGGATGCGCCGTCCGAGCCGTTCCGTATCGCTGGAAATGTCTATTCCGTTGGGACGGAAGGCATTGGGGTCTATCTGATTGCGTCTCCGACCGGTCATATCCTTCTGGACGGAGCGACCGAAAAAGGCGCCGAGGTCGTGGAGGCCAATATCAACGCTCTGGGCTTCAAACTAAGTGACGTCAAATACATCATCGAAACTCACGCCCACTTCGATCATGTCGGCGGCGTGGCGAAATTGAAGGCCGACACAGGGGCGGTCTTCGTCGCCAGCCCCGGTGATCGAAAGGCGCTGGAAAACGGCGCGCATGATGGGGACAATGAAAACGGTCCGGCGAAGTTTCCGGCGATCAAGGTCGATCGGGTGATCGGCGACCTTGAGACCGTGACTATCGGCGGCGCTACCATGACCGCGCATCTAACACCCGGCCATACCAAGGGCTGCACGACCTGGACGACCGATGTGACGGAAAAGAATGTCGTCTATAGCGTGGTCTTCTATTGCAGCGCTTCGGTCGCCGGCAACGCCCTTGTCGGTAATAAGGCGCACCCCGATATAGTGGCGGACTATCGCAAAAGCTTCGCCACGTTTAAAAGCCTCAAGGCCGATATACCGCTGACCAACCACCCCTTTCAGATCGATATGGTGAAGAAGCGGGTGGCGCAGAAGGCAGGCAAGGCGGATGCCTTTGTGGATCGCGAAGCCTTGCCGAAACTGGTGGCTGCCCAGGAACAAGCCTTTGAAGCGGAACTTAAGCGTCAACAGGCACACAAGTAATTCGAGGGTAAGCCCCTCACCCTAACCCTCTCCCCTTAAACGGGGAGAGGGGGTTTTAAGAGCGATATCCTCTTTCCTCTCCTTCTCCCCGCGTGCGGGGAGGGCCAGGGGAGGGGCTACAGAAAGATGTAACATGACCCGTGCAGACCGCATTGAAGCCCTGAAGGCCGCAGCGAAAGAGCGCATCCTGATGCTCGATGGTTCGTGGGGCGTGATGATCCAGCGCCGCGGGCTGGACGAAGAGGACTTCCGCGCCGAGCGCTTCAAGCACCACAACGGCCAGCTCAAGGGCAATAACGACATCCTGTGCCTGACGCGGCCGGACATCATCGCCGACCTGCATCATCAGTATTTTGCCGCTGGCGCCGACATTTCCGAAACCAACACCTTCTCGGCGACGACGATCGCCCAGGACGACTACCATCTCGATCTGCAGGCGGTCATCGACATCAACCTGGAAGGCGCCAAAATCGCTCGCAAGGTCGCCGACGAATGGACGGCAAAGGAGCCCGAAAAACCGCGCTTTGTCGCCGGTTCCATAGGGCCGCTCAACAAGATGCTCTCCATGTCGTCGGACGTGAATGATCCCGGCGCGCGCCTTGTCACGTTCGACCAGGTCTATCAGGCCTATCGCGAGCAGATTCAGGCGCTCAACGAAGGCGGCGTCGATCTCTACCTGATCGAGACCATCACCGACACGCTGAACTGCAAGGCGGCGATCAAGGCGATCATGGACCTGGAAGACGAAGGTCTGGAAAAGCTGCCGGTCTGGATTTCTGGCACCATCACCGACCGTTCGGGCCGGACGTTGAGCGGACAGACCGCCGAGGCTTTCTGGAACTCGGTCAAGCACGCCCGGCCATTCGCTGTCGGCTTCAATTGTGCGCTCGGCGCCGACCTTATGCGTCCGCATATCGCGGAACTGTCGCGTGTCGCTGACTGCCTGGTGGCGGCCTATCCCAATGCTGGCCTGCCAAATGCCATGGGCCAGTATGACGAACAGCCGCATGAAACCGCCCACGAACTCCACGAATGGGCCAAGGACGGCATCGTCAATATCCTGGGTGGCTGCTGCGGCACTACGCCCGACCACATCAAGCATGTGGCCGATGAGGTGCGCGGTGTAACCCCGCGTCAGGTTCCGGATCGTCCAAAAGCCCTGCGCCTGGCGGGCCTTGAGCCCTTCGAACTGGCATGAGGTGGGCGGCAATCCTGTTGGCGGCGACGATGGTGGCGGGATGCGCCCATCAGCCGCCGGTCGGCCGCATATTGAGCTATAGCCGTAGCAACAGCGATGGCTCGATGCCCGAAAGCGTCCACGTCTATCGCGCCACCGCGACTCATGTGGCGGTGAATAAAGCCGTTGATCCGTGCACGACTTCGGCTCTGGTCAGCGCCGATCTCGACCTGAAAACCCGGCAACCGACCCGGCTGGTGGCGGGCAAGCTCAACCGCGAGGGCGGGCAGGATGCCTTTGGGACCTTGACGCGGAACGGCGATCATCTGCTCGTCGAGTTGGGTAACCACAAAGAGGACCTGCCCGTCGCGCCTGGCCCCTGGATACTCTATGACTTCGATCTGGCCGATCTTACCGCGCTTCTGCCGGCGCGTCAGAATTACAAAGCCGGCTTTACGTTCGGCGTCGCCTTGGTATGGCCCGAGGAGGGCATTGAAACCTTCCTGCGTTGGAGGGGATCGGCCGAGGCGCGGTTTGCCGAAGAGACGACCTGGAAGGGCAGGGCGGCCTATCGCTTCGATGTTACCGGCGCGGTGTCGGGGCCATTGTGGCTCGACGCAAAGGACGGACATGTGCTGGAAGCCAAGTGGGCCCAGCCGAATCATCCCGGCTATACCGACTATCACCTCGTGCTCGATGCGGTCGATGACGGAGGCGCGGACGCCTGGCGCGCGCTCCTGATGAAGCATTGGCAAGGATGTCCGGCTCCGAAAAACTAAGGTCAGGCGTGATGCTGACGCAACGTGTCAGCATTATGAATAGTTTCGGCTGAGACTGGGCTGGCCAATTTCAAAAAACATGGTTAGCGTCCGGTAACATTCGCAACTTTCGGGCTTCGGGGGCCTTGAAACATGACGACGCGCCGGGACATCCTTACACGTTTTACCGCAGTGGCGGGCTTTGCTGGCGGCTATGCGGCGCTGCACGCGCTGGGCCTTACAGGAGCGGAGGCCTGGGCCGGGATGCCTGCGCTTGCGCCCGGGTCCGGCAAGGGCGTCAAGGTCGCCATTCTCGGCGCCGGCCCCGCCGGTCTGGCGGCGGCCTACGAACTCGGCAAGGCCGGTTACCACTGCACCATCCTTGAGGCGCGCGACCGTGTCGGCGGCCGCAACTGGACGGTGCGCAAGGGTACGCGGATCGATTATATCGACGGCACCCAGCAGGTCTGTGGCTTCGATGACGGCCATTATTTCAACGCTGGGCCGGCACGCATCCCGGCGCATCATCAGGCGACGCTGGGCTATTGCCGCGAATTCGGCGTCGAGATGGAGACCGAGGTCAACTGGTCCGGCCGTGCCCGTATCCAGGCGGACCGCCTGAACGGCGGCAACCCTGTCGAGATGCGCCAGGCGATCTTCGACTACCGCGGCCATATGGCCGAACTGCTGGCCAAGGTGACGAACAAGGGCGCGCTCGATGACGCCTTCAGCAAGGATGACAGGGACAAGCTGATGGCCGGGCTGTCGCAATGGGGGCGCCTGACCGAAACGCTGACCTATGGCGGCAGTGATAATGCCGGCTACGACCAGGATCCGGCTGCGGGCACGCAAGCGCCCAAGTTCCGCACGCCGTTGCCGCTGTCGGTGGTGGGCGACCCCTTCGTTCAGGCGGTCGCGACCTTTGCCGACGCCGCCGACTTCCAGGCGACCATGCAGCAGCCGGTTGGCGGCATGGACCGCATCCCGATGGCGTTCGAGCAGCGGCTTGGCAATGTCATCCGCAAGGGATGCGAGGTGAAACGCATCCGCCGCACAAAAGATGGCGTCGACATCTTCTATTACGACAATGTCACCGCGCGCGCCGAAGTCCTGTCGGCCGACTACTGCATCTGCACGATCCCTTTGCCGGCGCTGGCGGTAATCGCCAACGACTTCTCGAAACCCGTCAAGGCTGCGATCGAGAAGAACAAGGGGACCTATGTCGGCGGCTACAAGATCGCCTTCCAGAGCCCGAGGTTCTGGGAAACCAACGACCACATCTATGGCGGTCTGAGTTTCACCGACCGCGATACCTTCGCGACCTGGTATCCGTCCAACCGCTTCCACACTCTCGAAGGCGTCATCATCGCCGGCTATGCGTTCAACGGCAATATGGCCGCGCGGACCATGCCTGAACAGATCGCCTATGCGCGCGACACGATCGAGCGCCTGCATCCCGGCCAGTCGGGCCTGATGAAGTCGCCGACCATCGTCAACTGGGCCAGCATTCCCTATTCGCAAGGGCTGGCGGGCTTCCTGTCCGATGGCGATCCCGCCGCCTATACGCTGTTGTCTCAGCCCGATGGTCCGGTCTATTTTGCCGGTGACCATATGAGCTACGTCTCGTCCTGGCAGCAGGGCGCCTTCTGTTCCGCCCACCGCGTTGTCAACCTGATTGCCGAACGGCACAAATCCCTCAAAGCCTAAGGAGCTTCCATGTCCCGTACCCTGATGAAACTGACCAAGGTGGTGGGGATGGCTGCCGTTTTCAGCCTGCCTTTGTCAGGCTGTATTCTTTACGATGGCACAGGTGATGGCGACGTGCGCCTGACCGTCGATGCGCCGCCTGCGGCCGACATCACGCGCACCTATAATGGCACTTTCCCGATCGCGCAGGCCGTCACCGTGCCGCCGGGCTATTCCACCGTCTATGTGTCGGGCATGGTGCCGTCGCCAATTAACGGCACCACAGACCAGTACGGCAATACTGAAGCCCAGACCGAATCAGTGCTGAAGAAGATCGACGAGGCGCTGAAGGCCGAAGGGCTCGGTTTTGGCGATGTCGTCAACATGAAGGTCTATCTGGTCGGCGATCCGGCGCTTGGCGGCAAGATGGATTTTGCCGGCATGATGAAGACCTATTCAAAGTATTTCGGCACGGCGGAACAGCCCAACAAGCCGACGCGCGCCACGGTTCAGGTAGCGGCCCTGGTCAGTCCGGCCTATCTCGTCGAAATCGAGGTTGTCGCGGTCAAGAAGGCGCAATAAAAGGACCCGAACTTCATCGGGACCTGCCATGCGCACCACGATTCTTTTCGGCGGCAATAGCCGTGAACGCCTTGTTGCCGTCGCCACGACCCAGGCACTGACGACCGCCTTGCCCGACGCCGACCTGTGGTTTTGGGACGCAGACGACACGGTGCATGAAGCGACGCGCGACGCAGTGCTGAGCCACGACCGCCCGTTCGAAATCGCCTTCAAGGCTGATGGTGCGCCCATCGGCACCTTAGCCGAGGCGCTCGACCGCGCTGCCGCCGAAGACCGCGTTCTGGTGCTGGGCCTGCATGGCGGCTCGCCCGAAAACGGCGAGTTCCAGGTGTTGGCCGAAATGCGCGGCG
>CBFGPQ010000131.1:0-10483 GCA_965650705.1 uncultured Asticcacaulis sp.
CTTCGAGGACCTTATCGGCCAGGAGGCCATGGTCAGGACCCTGACCAACGCCTTCGCGTCCAACCGTATCGCCCACGCCTTCATGCTGACCGGCGTGCGTGGCGTCGGCAAGACGACGACCGCCCGCCTGCTGGCGCGCGCCCTCAACTACGACACCGACACCGTCCACCAGCCCAGCGTCGAGCTCAAGGTCATGGGCCGCCATGACCAGGCGATCATCGACGGCCGCCACATCGACGTGCTGGAACTCGATGCCGCCTCGCGTACCGGCGTCGATGCCATGCGCGAACTGCTGGAATCGGTGCGCTATGCCCCGGTCGAAGCGCGCTACAAAGTCTATGTCATTGACGAAGTCCACATGCTGTCGACCGGCGCCTTCAACGCGCTGCTGAAGACGCTGGAAGAGCCGCCGCCCCACGCCAAGTTCATCTTCGCGACGACGGAAATCCGCAAGGTTCCGGTGACCATCCTGTCGCGCTGCCAGCGCTTCGACCTGCGCCGCGTCGAGCCGGACACGCTGATTCCGCACCTCGAAAAAATCTGCGCCTTGGAAGGCGTGAAGATCGAGCCCGATGCGCTGGCCCTGATCGCCCGCGCCGCCGAAGGCTCGGTGCGCGACTCGCTGTCCCTGCTCGACCAGGCCCTGGTGCAGGGCGAACCCGGGGAGACGGTCGGGACCGAAGCCGTGCGCGACATGCTGGGGCTTGCCGACCGCTCGGCGACGCTGGGCCTGTTCGAAAACGTCATTTCCGGCCAGATGAGCGAGGCCCTGCTGGCCTTCCGAACTCTGTATGGCTTTGGTGCCGATCCGGTTCAGCTTATGGGCGACCTGCTGGAGTATTGTCATGCCGCGTCGGTCGCAAAGGTGCTGGGGGCGGACGCGACGCGCCTGCCCAAGGCCCAGGCCATGCGGGTCACAGCGCTGGGTTCGCAGCTGTCGAACGGCACCCTGTCGCGTCTGTGGACCCTGATGCTGAAGGCATTCGAGGAACTGCGCCGCGCGCCGGATACCAGTGCGGCTTTCGAAATGGCCCTGGTGCGCATGTGCTACGCCTCCGACCTGCCCGGACCCGAAGTGCTGCTGAAGCGCCTGCAGTCGGGCGAGCCTCTCTTGCCGACCGGGCCAGGTGGCGGCGGTGCCCCGCAAGGGACGCAAATGCGTGGCTCGGCCATGGCTCGTCCCGCGCCGGCGCCGGTCGCACTGCCCAACCCGCAGAGCTTCGCCGAAGTGCTGAAGATGATCGAGGAAAAACGCGATATCGGACTGCGCGTCGATGTCGAACGCTATGTCCGCCTGGTGTCTTTCCGGCCGGGCGCGATTACGTTCGAACCCGCGCCCAACGCGCCGATCGACCTGGTGCGCAAACTCAGCATGAAGCTGAAAGAGTGGACGGGCCAGCGCTGGCTGATCGCCACCGAAGGGCAGGGCGGGGCCGAGACGATTTATGAGCGCGACCAGCGCGAAACCGCGGCGGCCAAGGCGCGGATTCTCGAAAGCCCGTTCGTGGCCAACTTGCTGGCGACCTTCCCTGGCGCGGAAATTACGGCGGTCCGCGCCCGGCTTAAACCCATGGCGCCGGACGTGACAGTCGCGCCCGACGAAAACGACGACGAAGACAAGGATGATGAGTGATGGATTTCCAGGCATTGATGAAGCAGGCGCAGAAGGTCCAGCAGCAGTTCGCTGAGGCCCAGACCAAGATGCACGAAAGCGTCGTGTCGGGTGCTTCGGGCGCCGGGCTTGTGGCGATTGAGGTCAAGGGCACGGGCGAAATCGCCACGCTCAAGATCGACGACAGCCTGATGAAGGAAGGCGACGCCGAGGTGCTGGCCGACCTGATCATGGCGGCGCACAAGGACGCGCAAAAGAAGCTGGACGAACTGAACCAGAAGCTCCTGGCCGAAGCCGCGGGTCCCCTGGGCGCCAATGGCGGCCTGCCCAACATGCCGAAGTTCTTCTAAGGCACTTTTACTCCTCCCTGGCTTGCCGGGGAGGGGGACCGCACGACGCGCGAAGCGCTAGATGCGGTGGTGGGGTTTCTTACTTCCTTCTTCCTCTCAAGCGCGTGGTATAGTGGCCGGAGCCGGACCTGAAATCGAACGCCTGATGGCGCTGCTGGCCAAGCTTCCTGGCCTTGGCCAGCGCTCGGCCCGGCGTGCGGCGCTGGCGCTGCTGAAGCGCCGCGAACAGCTCCTTCTGCCGCTGACCGCTGCCATGCAGGACGCCGCCGACAAGGTGACGACCTGCCGTGTCTGCGGATCGTTGTCGACGCAGGACCCATGCGCCGTCTGCTCGGATTCGGCGCGTGACCGCGCCATGATCTGCGTCGTCGAAGAAGATAGCGCGCTTTGGGCGATGGAGCGCGTCGGCGCCTTTTCCGGCCGCTATCACGTGCTAGGCGGACTGCTGTCGGCGCTCGACGGCGTGCGGCCGGAAGACCTGCGCATGGAAGGGCTGATCGATCGCATCAAGGCCGGCGGGATCACTGAAATCGTCATGGCATTGCCGGCCACCGTCGAAGGCCAGACAACGGCGCACTACATCGCCGATCGCCTGAAATACCACGACAACAGCGTGACCATTTCGCACCTGGCGCGCGGCGTGCCGGTCGGCGGCGACTTGGATTGGCTCGACGACGGGACTATTGCGCACGCGTTTAGAAGTCGTCGTTAAATTCCTTCTCCCTGCTTGCGGGGTATAGCGTCAGCGAAAGTATAGCTTTCGCCAGCGTTGGGTGGTCGCTTGCGACCGGATGAGGGGCTCTTCCCACAGGCTCCTAACGCCGGCGCCCGTAGATTCTACATTTTGCCCCTCACCCTAACCCTCTCCCCGCAAGCAGGGAGAGGGGATTTTCTACTTCCTCACCCTTATCTGCCGGACGATAATCTGATCCAGCATTTGCAGGAACTTCGACCGGTCGGCGTTGGCAAATGGTGGTGGGCCGCCGGTAATTTCGCCCGTCGAGCGAATATGTTCCATGATCGAGCGTTGTGCCAGGGCGGCGCCGATCGAATCCGGCGTAAAGGCGCGGCCATTGGGCGCCAGCGCATGGCCCTTCTTTTCGAGCACACGCCCGGCCAGCGGAATGTCGTTGGTCACCACGACATCGCCGGCCGTGACCTGTTCAACGATCCAGTCATCGGCGACGTCCGGACCGGCATCGACGATCATGCGCGAGATCAGCTCGGACTTCGGGAGCTGGATAAAGCTGTTCGACACCACGATGGTTTGCAGCTTGTAGCGCGCCGCGACCTTGTAGGTCTCGTCCTTTACCGGACAGGCGTCGGCATCGATATAGACGGTGATCATGCGATTTTCGTTTTGCTCTTTTCCCGCTGGCGCATCAGCACGAAAATGATCAGGCAGGCGACGAAGCGGCTGACAATGGCCGCAGCGAACGACCACGGATTGAAGATGCCGGGGATCGACTGGCTGGCGATGGCCAGGAAGACGGCCGCATCAATGGGCGCACTGATTGCCGTCGAGATGAATACCCGGCGCGACAAGGGGATTTTCAGGAAGGTGAACAGTGCCCAGTCGATCAATTCGCTGATCAGGAAGGCGCAGGTCGAGGCAAAGGCGACTGTCGGGTCCGACGTCATATAGGACAGGACCAGACCGATGCCTAAGAACAGGAAGATGTAGTGGCCAACCTCACGTTGGGCAAAGTCTCGAACCACCAGGGTCAGGCCGGTCACGACCGTCAGCGGATGCCAATCGCCCCCTGTCGGCAGTGGTATGGTCTGGATCTTGTCGAAGCCCCAGTTCACGAACGGAATGCAGGCAAGATAGAGATAGGTCCACGGCGTCTTGGCCGTGAATACGCGCCTGATAAACGTATTGAGATCCATTGCCCGGTCCTGTTGTGTAGCTTCAGCCTGTCATGCCGACTCTATGCTGGCAAGTGGAGCATTTTCCTTGACGCGCGTTCGATCTGAAAACCGCTCACACTTTTCAGAACGCGCTTTTTTCGACTCGCCGTCGGCCAAGAATCCGCTTATAGAACATTGCATGAACATTGAAAGCCTTGTCCTGATCCTTGTAGCGCTGGTCTTTGCGGCCTTAAGCGTCGTTATGTTTTTCGAAAACAGGCGGCTGCGTGCCCGCAATGACGAACTGAACGACAAGCTGATTACCGGTTCGGGCGAACTCGAACGTCTGCGTGAACGGACCCGCAATCTTGAAGACGCGCGCACGACCATGAGCGAGCAGTTTCAGTTGGTCTCTCACGAAGCCATGCAGAAGTCGGCGGATTCGCTGCTGAAGCGCGCCGAGGAATCGTTCACGGCGCGTGAGCGGCTGGCGCTGGAGCGCATGGATAAGAGCTTGCAACCTGTGTCGGAGACCCTGACGCGCTTCGAAGCCCAGGTAAAAGCGATGGAAGAGGCACGCGCTATCGACAAGGGCGGCATGACTGAGCAGATCACTCAGCTTCTGGCGGCTTCCAATGAAACGCGCGACGTGACGCAGAAACTGGCCAATGCTCTGCGTCGGGGGGCGGGCGTGCAGGGGCGGTGGGGTGAAGAGACGCTGCGTAACGTGCTCCAGGCTGCCGGCCTGACGCGCTTTGACTTCATCGAACAGCACAATCTTGACACCGATGAAGGCCGGCGCCGTCCGGACGTGGTTGTGCGCATGCCCGGCGACAAGTCGAACGGCATCTTTGTCATCGACTCCAAGGTCAACCTGACCGCTTTCCTGGAATCGATGGAGGCGGTGACCGACGAAGCGCGTGAGGCCGCGCAGCAACGTCACGTCAACGCCTTGCGCGGCCACGTCCGCGATCTGTCGAGCAAGGTCTACTGGGACCAGTTTAAGGACCAGACCTCGCCGGATTTCGTGGCCCTGTTCATTCCGGGCGACGGCTTCCTGGCCGCGGCGCTCGACCGCTATCCGGCGTTGATGAACGAGGCGATGGACAAAAAGGTCATCATCGTCACGCCGACGACCCTGTTCGCCCTGTGCAAGGCGGTGGTCTATGGCTGGCGCGTCGAAGACCAGATGAAGAACGCCAACCAGATCGCCGAACTGGGCCGCGAACTCTATGCCCGCCTATCGGTCATGGGCGGCCACGTCTCGACCATGGGCGATGCGCTTGGGCGCGCGGTCGACAAGTACAATGCCTTCGTCGGTTCGTTGGAAACCAAGGTGCTGACCCAGGCGCGGCGTTTCGAAGACCTTCAGGTCGATCATGAAGGCAAGTCGATCCCGGAGCAGAAGCCGGTCGATACTCAGCCCCGGACGGCGACCAAGCTGTTGAGCCTCAATACCGACGCGGCGGCTGAGAACGAGACCGTTTGATTACGGTCGAAACCGCTAATCTTGATTTTTTAACGGTCTGCGATTAGATAAGCGCCATGGCTATTCGTGAAATTCTGACTGTACCCCACCCTGTGCTCAAGCAGGTCTCAAAGCCCGTTGACGTTGTCACCGACGATCTGCGCCGGCTGATGGATGACATGCTGGAAACCATGTACGACGCGCCGGGCATTGGCCTGGCGGCCGTGCAGATCGGTGAACCGATCCGCGTCATCGTCATGGACCTGCAGGAAAAACCCGAAGACGATCCGGAAGCGGAAGGCATCAAGAAGCCGCGCTACTTCGTCAATCCGGAAATCGTCTGGAAGTCCGAGGAACTGGCGCCCTACGAAGAAGGCTGCCTGAGCGTTCCGGAAGTCTATGACGAGGTGCAGCGCCCGGCGCGCGTCCGTCTGAAATACCTCGACTACAATGGCAATGCTGTCGAAGAAGAGGCCGACGGCCTGTTCGCCGTCTGCATCCAGCATGAGATGGACCATCTCGAAGGCGTGCTGTTCATCGACCACCTGTCCAAACTGAAGCGCGACCGCGCCGTCACGAAGGTGAAAAAGCTTAAAAAGGCGGCATAGAGCATTTCCCGGCGAAGTGGCCGCCGGTTCGCCGCCAGGAAATGCGATGAAACAAGACTTAGAGCCATGGCCGCTTCATCTGAAGCGGCCATGGCTCTAAGTCTTGCCGTCCTGACCAATACGGATTAGACCCTCGCGACATCCGTTGCGAGGGTCTAATCTTATGCGCCTGGCCTTTATGGGCACTCCCGAATTCGCCGTGAAGGCCCTGGCCGAACTGGTCGCGGCCGGTCACGAGGTCGTTTGCGTCTACAGCCAGCCACCGGCGCCGAAAGGCCGCGGCCAGGTGCTGAGCCCGTCGCCCGTTCACGCCTTTGCTGAAGGTCTGGGTCTTGAGGTTCGCACGCCGAAATCGATGAAGGACCCAGCCGCCATCGCCGACTTCCAGGCGCTCGATATCGACGCCTGCATCGTCGTCGCCTACGGTCAGATCCTGAAGGCTGCCGTGCTCGATCATCCGCGCCTTGGCTGCTTCAACCTGCATGCCTCGCTGCTGCCGCGCTGGCGTGGCGCCGCCCCCATCCAGCGCGCCATCATGGCTGGCGACAGCTTTACCGGCGTCGAAGTCATGCGCATGTCGGAAGGGCTCGATGAAGGCCCGATCATCCTGTCGGGACGCGTTGAAATTACTGCGGACGATACAGCGGGCACGTTGCACGACAAGCTGGCTAATCTGGGGGCATCCCTGCTGCCGGTGGCCCTGGCGGCGATCGAGCGTGGTGGGGCCCAGGAACAGCCACAGGTGGGTGAGCCGACCTATGCCAGGAAGATCACGCCGGAAGAGGCGCGTATCGACTGGAACCGCCCGGCACGCGATCTCGATTTACACATTCGCGGTTTGTCGCCATTCCCTGGCGCCTGGACGATGATCAATTCACCCAAGGGCGAGGTGCGGCTGAAGGTCCTGATGTCGCGCCTTATCGATGAAAAGAGCGGGGAGGTGCCGGGAACCGTATTGCTCGGTGGCCTGAAAGTCGCGACTGGCGATGGCATCATCCAGCTTCTGCGTGTCCAGCGCGAAGGCAAGGCGGCGCAGGACGCGGCGGAGTTCCTCAATGGCGCGGGCATCGCGCCGGGGGATCAGTTGTTATGAGGGCTCCATCTTTTCTCCTCTCCCCGTTTACGGGGAGAGGGTGGTTCGCTTGCGAACCGGGTGAGGGGCTTTGTCCACGATTTCTAGGCATTGGCATTTGGGGCACCTACAATTTGCCCCTCACCCCACCCCTCTCCCCGCAAGCAGGGAGAGGGAGCTAAGCTATGCCTCGCTATAAGCTCCTCGTCGAATATGACGGCCGGCCCTACAAGGGCTTCCAGGCTCAGGGTGATTTGCCGACCGTGCAGGGATCGATCGAACGCGCTATCCTCGCCTTCAGCGGCCAGTCGCTGCGCCTGACGGCGGCGGGGCGGACCGACACGGGGGTCCACGCCACGGGCCAGGTCGTGACTTTCGATCTCGACAAGCCGTTTAAGCCTGGGACGGTGCGCGACGCCATCAACGCCTATCTGACGCCTGAGCCCATCGCTATCCTGGAGGCCGAAGAATGCGATCCGGACTTCTCGGCGCGCTTTTCGGCGACCGGGCGGATGTACCTCTATCGCATCCTTAACCGCCGTGCCCCGCCGGCCATCGATCAGGGCCGCGTCTGGCACGTCAAGAAGCCGCTCGATGCCGAAGCGATGGCGGAAGCCGCCAAATGCCTTATCGGCACCCATGACTTTACGACTTTCCGCCATATCGAATGCCAGGCGAAGTCACCGGTTAAGACGCTCGACATCGCCCGCGTCAAGCGGATCGGTGACGAAATCCATCTGGTTTTCGCCGCGCGCTCCTTTCTGCATCGTCAGGTCCGATCGATGACCGGCACCTTGGCCGAAGCTGGCATCGGCCGCTGGGAAGTCGGGGATGTCGCCAAAGCTCTCGCGGCAAAAGACCGCACAGCCTGCGGTCAGGTCGCCCCGCCCGAAGGGCTGTTTCTGACGCATGTAACTTATGATGCAGAGCCAAATTTCGAGGCGTACGCTTCGATCAAGGCCGTATAGACATCGGTCAGGATCTCTAGCTCGGCCACCGGTACACACTCGTTGATCTGGTGCATGGTCTGGCCGACCAGGCCGAACTCCACCACGGGACACAGGTCGCGGATAAAGCGCGCGTCCGAAGTTCCGCCGGTCGTCGAGCGATCCGTTTCAAGCCCCAGCTTGTCCTTGATGACATCGGCGATCAGGTCGATAAACGGTCCTGGCTGCGTCAGGAAGGCCTCGCCGGAAATGGCGCAGGCGACGTCGATCTTGGCGCCCGATCGTGTCGCGTGCTCAGCCGCCACCGTTTCGAACCACTGCCGCAGCTCCGCCCCCGAATGGGCCGGATTGAAGCGGATATTGACCCGTGCCGTGGATGATTGCGGAATGACATTGGTCGCGGTGTTATTCGTGTCGATCGTGGTGATTTCCAGGTTCGAGGGCTGGAACGACTCATAGCCAGCGTCCAGCACACGGCCTTTCAGGGCACTAAGCAGATCGACCAGCACGGGCAGGGGATTGAGCGCGCGCTGTGGATAGGCAACGTGCCCCTGTTTGCCGGTTACGGTAAAGGTGGCGTTGATCGATCCGCGCCGGCCGACCTTGATCATGTCGCCCAATTGCGCCGCCGACGACGGCTCGCCGACGATGCAGTGGTCGATGACCTCGCCCTGTGTCTTCAGCCACTCGACGACCTTGACCGTACCGTCCGTCGCTACCCCTTCCTCGTCGCCGGTGATCAGGAAGGACAGTGAACCCGGTACATCAACGCGCGAAACAGCGGCGATCCAGGCGGCAATCGCGCCCTTCATGTCGACCGCTCCACGGCCGATGAGTGCACCATCGTGAATTTCGGCGCCGAACGGATCATAGCGCCACAGCGAACGGACCCCGCCCGGCACGACATCCGTATGGCCGGCAAAACAGAGATTGGGCGACACCGTTCCGCGCCGGGCGTACAGATTTTCGATTTCGCCGAATTTCAGTCGCGTGCAGGCAAAGCCCAGGGTCTTGAGGTGGCGCTCGACGACATCCATCGCGCCGGCATCGGCGGGCGTCACCGACGGACGCGCAATCAATTCCTGTGTCAGGGCGACGGGATCGAGCATTTGGACTTTGTGCGACATAGCGCTTCCTGTAAGACCCTTCGCATACCGGGAAAAGCCAAATCTTCAAATCAGGGCGTACCGTGACCACTCCGCTCAATACCACCGATACCGGCGCGGGCTTGCCGCCGCCCGTTGAAGACAACCGCCATCCGTTACAGATTCCGGACTTCCGCGCTTTCTGGCTTACCCGGCTGTGCGGTGTTCTGGGGACTTCGGCGCAAGGGGCGGCCATCGCCTGGCAGGTTTATGAAGTGGCGCGGCGGACCAACGGCATTGCTGAATCGGCGCTCTATGTCGGACTGATCGGTCTGGCTCAGTTCATTACGCTATTTGCCTGTACCCTGCCAGCGGGGATCGTCGCCGACCGCTATGACCGCAAGATGATCGTCGCCTGCGTCATGGTCGGGCAACTCCTGCTGTCGCTGGCGTTTCTGGCCTATGCCTTCCTTCCGCATCCCCCCTTCTGGGGGCTATTCGCGCTATCGGCGGTGCTGGGCGCCTTCCGCGCGTTCAGCGCGCCGGCCAGTTCGGCCATCGGTCCCATGCTGGTACCTAAACACATCCTGCCCAAGGCGATCGCCGTCAATTCCATGGCGTTCCAGACCGGTCTGATCGTCGGCCCGGCGCTGGGCGGCGTGCTGGTCGGCTTTTCACCCAAGTTCGCCTATGCCTTTTGTGCTCTGCTGACCCTGGTGTCGGCGGTCATGATCTTCACCATCAAGGCGCCGACCGCGCCCGACGCGCCGTCGGGTTCCAAGACCCAGATGCTGCGCGAAGGCATGAAATATGTCTGGGACAAGAAGATCGTGCTGGGGGCAATCTCGCTCGATCTGTTCGCCGTGCTGCTGGGCGGGGCGACTGCCCTGATGCCGGTTTTTGCGCGCGACATCATCCATCCCGACAGGCTGCTGCCGCCGGAGATCGCCTTCGGGATCTTTCGCGCCGCGCCGGCAATTGGCGCTCTTGGGATGTCATTGTACCTGTCGCTCAAACCCTTGCGGCGCAACGCGGGACCGTGGATGTTCGCCGGTGTGGCGATCTTCGGCCTGGCGACCGTTGTCTTTGGCCTGTCGACCAATGTCTGGATTTCGATCTTCGCCATTATCGTGCTGGGCGCCGCGGACATGATCAGCGTCTATGTGCGTGGGACATTGATCCAGATCGTCACGCCCGACCATATGCGCGGCCGGGTCGCCAGCGTGTCCTACCTGTTCATCGGGGCGTCGAACGAACTGGGCGAGTTTGAGACCGGCGTGATGACCCGGATTCTGGGGCCGGTAACGGCGGCCCTGTTTGGCGGGGTCGGATCGCTGTTCGTGACGGGGCTCTGGATCAAGCTGTTTCCAGATTTGTGGCGGACAGACCGTTTGGAGTAGAGACCAAGTTCCCTCTCCCCGCTTGCGGGGAGAGGGCTAGGGTAAAAACCTAATCATCCTATTGATTTAATGTGCGAACATTGATTCTCT
>CBFGPQ010000132.1:0-10279 GCA_965650705.1 uncultured Asticcacaulis sp.
GTCTTTGACGATCCGGAGCGGTCCTCACGTGGACGCGTCATTACCCATGCCTTCCATTTTGAATTCCCGGCAGGACCATTGCCCGATGTCGAAGGCCGGGACGACGCCGCTGAGGCGCGATGGGTTCCGGTGACCGAGCTGGCGCAATATCATGGTCGGTTCTTTGAGGACCACTGCGCAATTCTCAAGCACTTTCTTGGCTGACCGCCGGATCAAATTGTCGGTGACTTCCAAGACACTTGCAATTCTCTGCCGGCATTTCCAGAGAGTCCGGTACCCAATGTCGCTATTCAGGTACGCCGCGCCGTGTGGCGGAAGTGCAGAATTTGGATATTATCGCCGATAATGCGATAGGTGACGACGAACGGCGTGCGGTTAATCGACAGATCGCGCGTATTCTTCTTACGTCCGGGGCGGCCGAGGTGTGGGTGCGTCAAAAGCCGGGTCGTCTGCTTTTGGACTTCGGCGAGTTGGTTGAGAGCGGCGCGGATGCTTGAGCGCGCGGTATGTTCAAGCGCCGCGTCACGGGTTTCGCGCGCGTCTTCGGTCCAATAGATTGCGCTCATTCCGCGTCAGGATTTTCAGCAAGACGCTTCAGCAGGGACTGACGTTGCCGCTCCATGTCGGCGACAACCTCTTCATGCGTGTACCATTTCGTACTAGGATCATCCGCGGCCTTGATGGCGCGGTCGAGATCGGCATCCAGCCATTCGTCGTATTCGCGCTGTTCCCGCTGCTTCTTGACGAATTCACGCATGAAATCACGTACGATCTGAGAGGCCGGACGATGGCTTTCGGCGGCTTCCTTCATGAAGGCATCGCGCAGGTCCGCTTCCAACTTGAGCGTAAAGACGGCTACTTTGGACATGGCGGCCTCCTGAAAACGGGTACTGACGATGTATATACCACGTCAGTACCTAATTTTCAATGTGCCGCTGCCCCAAACTGAAAAGCGCTTATCGCGATACCGGTCGGGCCCAGGCTCTCCTCATGATAGGTGACCGTGGCGCCATCGCCGTCAGCGGCGCCGGCGACGACCATGAGCGGGATCAGATGATCTTCGCGCGGGTGGCAGTCATGGGCGTTGGGCGCTGACGTCCAATTCATAAGACCTGTGGGATTTGTCAGGACGGTGTCGCGCAGCCAGCGATCGAAAGCATGCGATGCCGGACCGCTATTGGCCGGGTCGCGGCCCATCAGGCGGGGAATGCTGTGAAAGCTCATGCCGCTGCCAATGATCAGCACGCCTTCACTGCGCAGCGGGGCCAATGCCCGGCCGAGCGCCATGTGCTCGGCCGGATCAAGCGGCGCCTTCATCGATAGCTGGATGGTCGGGATGTCGGCTTCGGGAAAGGCCATCAGCATGGGAATGAAGACCCCATGGTCGAAGTCGCGGCTGTCATCGGCCTTGACGGCAATGCCGGCCTTGGCGGCCAGATCCATGACGCGGGTGGCAAGATCAGCCGAACCGGGCGCCGGCCAATTCAGCCGGTAGGTATGTTCAGGAAACCCGTAATAGTCGTAAAGGAGGCCAGGCGCAGCCTTGGTCTGGACGGTGAAATCCGCCTGTTCCCAATGAGCCGAAATAATGAGCAGGGCCTTCGGAGTGCCGGTATCCTGCGGCAGACGCTTCAGGTAAGCGCCCATCTCATCCCACATGTGCGGCGGATTCCAGTCCATGAAAAAGCACGGACCGCCACCATGTGGAATATAAACGACGGGCATCCGCGAAGACATGTTGGCACTCCTTAAAATTCGGGGGCGGTTATGGGCCGCCCCCTGATACGCAAATCTTACTTCGGCAGGCCCAGTTCCGACGAGATTTCCAGGTCGATCTCGTCACTCACCGCAGGGATGTAGCGCGAAATGCCGAAATCGCTGCGCTTGATCGTACCCTTGGCATTAAAGCCGGCCTTCTTCTTGTCGTCGGTGATCTTGTTAAGTGTGACGTCAAGCGTGACCGGCTTAGTGACGCCATGCAGGGTCAGGTCGCCGGTGACCTTGGCGGTCTTGTCGCCCGTCAATTCGACCTTGGTGCTCTTAAAGGTCGCGGTGGGGAATTGCGCGGCGTCGAAGAAGTCAGGCGTCTTCAGGTGGCTGTCGAGCGCGGGAACGCCGGTATTGATGCCATCGATGGCGAACGAGACTTCGACCTTTGACGTCGCGGGCGCGGCTTCGTCGAGCACGACGGTGCCTACGGCATTCATGAATTTGCCGTTCATGCGCGACAAGCCGCCACCATGGTCCCAGGTGAAAGTCACCGACGTGTGGCTGGGCTCGATATTATAGGTCACCGGCGCGGCAAAGGCCGACGCGCCAGTAAACGCAAAGGCGATGGCGGAGGCGGCAAGCAGGGATTTGATGGCATTCATGGCGGGTTTCTCTCATCTAGCTTTTGGTATGGCGCCGATAGCAGCGCCTCAATACGTAACAATAATAGTTACTGTTTGACGTTTCAAGGGGTGCTTTGCGGAACCCCCGAAAATTTTCTGCGCGCCAATACCGCCTCAAAAATGAGTCCATCCTGTGGCGAAACTTATCCACAGCTTGATCGCTTCAAACCGTAACAGTGCCTCCTATATATTTGCGGCGACGCATCGCTTCACCACCTGACCACAGAGAGGGTTCTATGTCCCAGCCATCCGCGGTTCTCGAACACACCCAAATCAATATGTACGCGGCCTCCGTGCCCGTCGTACTGAACGGCCTAAACAATCTGAAGAAGATCCTGACCAAGGCCGAAGCCTGGGCGACCGAAAAGGGTGTCAAGGAAGAGGCCGTCCTCAATGCGCGCCTTGCGCTCGACATGCTGCCCTTCGCCAAGCAGATCCAGCTCGTCAGTGATACCGCCAAGGGTGTGGCGGCGCGTCTGGGCGGTGTCGACGTGCCAAGCTATGCCGACACGGAAGGCACCTTCGCTGAACTGCATGAGCGCCTGCAAAAAACGATCGACTTCGTGAAGTCGGTCGACGCCAAAGGCTTCGAGGGCTCAGAGAGCCGCCAGATCGTGATGAAATTCCCGAACCGGACCATTGAGTTTACTGGCCTGGCCTACCTGACGGGTTTCGCGATTCCGAACTTCTTTTTCCATGTGACCACGGCCTACGCGATCCTGCGTCATTCGGGCGTGCCGCTGGGCAAGCCCGACTTCCTTGGCGGCTGATCCAGACAGATCGAAAGAATAGAACCCTCCGGGGTTGGACACCAGAGGGTTCGAGACCTTGAAAAGAGGTAGGGCGTATGTGATGCGCCCTTGAGTTACGCTATATCGGCCCTGACGGTATGACACCCCCCGTTCAGGGGGGCTATCCGCGTGTTGTGTTGATTGTCAGGCCATTTTTCAAGGTCTTGGTGACCGGCGTACGTTCACAGACATCGAGCAGGCGCGCGATCTGCGCCTCATCGAGGTCGCCGGTCAAGGTCACGGCACGGTCGATGATCTCCTTGCCTTCGACGCGATAGAAGTGCAGGGCGACGTCCGCCGCCTTCAGATCCCACCCCTTGCGCTCAGCGTACATGCGCAGCGTGATGGCCGTGCACGCGCTCAAGGAAGCGAGCAGCAGGTCGTAAGGCGCGGGGCCTGCGTCCTTGCCGCCATTGTCGGCCGGTTCGTCGCCGGTCAGAGAGTGGCCGCCAGCGACGATCTGAGTGGCGTAGTCGTCGGTGCCGATATGGGCCGTGGCGCGCGCCATGATCAGCCGTGAACCTTGATGGCGACTTCGGCGACTTTGCGGCCCTGATAGCGCGCGCCTTCCAGTTCGTTTTCACTGGGCTGACGCGACCCATCGCCGCCGGTAATGGTGGTTGCGCCATAAGGCGCGCCGCCGGTGATCTCGTCGAGCTTCATCTGGCCGGCGAAACCGTAGTTTAGGCCAACGATCGTCATGCCATAGTGTAGCATGTTGGTGATGATCGACAGCAACGTCGTTTCCTGGCCGCCGTGCTGGGTGGCCGTCGAGGTAAAGGCGCCGCCGACCTTGCCGTGCAGAGCGCCCTTGGCCCACAGGCCACCGGTCTTGTCGAGGAAGGCCGTCATCTGCGACGCCATGCGGCCATAGCGCGTGCCGACACCAATGATGATGGCGTCGTAGTCGGCCAGCTCCTCCACAGTGGCGATCGGAGCGTCCTGGTCGAGTTTATAATGCGATGCCTTGGCAATGTCGTCCGGCACGGTTTCCGGCACGCGCTTGATGACGGCTTCGGCGCCAGCCTCGCGCACACCTTCAGCGACGGCTTTGGCCATGGTTTCGATGTGGCCATAGGCGGAGTAGTAGAGAACGAGAACCTTGGTCATGGCTGGGTATCCTTATTTGTGTAAAACGCGCGGGCTGTAACTAATTCGGTTACATATAAGATTGCAAGCCCACTTTTCGGTGATCACAAGGATGTTAGCGCACAGAAAAACGCCGCCTGTGTGGACAGACGGCGTTCTCATTTTTGCTGTTGCCTAAATTACTGGCCGCGAACGTTGAGCGTCTGCTGTGACAGCGTGACGGTGGCGGTCTGGGTTAGATCCGTGGCGGAGTTGCCGGTCAGGACCTTGTATTCGCCGGCCTTGACCGTCCAGGTTTTGGAGGCCGAATCATAGGTGGCCAGCAGGCGCGGATCGACGTCAAGCGACAGGTCCTTCGCTTCACCCGGCTTCAGGTCGACCTTGGCAAAGGCGCCAAGGCGCTTGGGGGCTTCCCAGCCGGCATCTGCCGAAGGCGAGACGTAGATCTGGACGGCATCCTTGCCGGCGACCTTGCCGGTATTGGTGATGCGCACCGACACCTTCATGCCCTTGCCCGACGGCTGGGCCGACAGGTTCGACGTCGCGAACGTGGTGTAGCTCAGGCCATGGCCGAACGGGAAGAGCGGCTTCAGGCCCTTCTTGTCGAACCACTTATAGCCGATGGCCGCGCCGTCGATATTGTAGTCGCTCATCGGGTGCGAATCCTGGTCGAGCTTCGGATCGCCTTCCAGGACAGGACGCGGTGTCTGGGCCAGCGAAGCCGGGAAGGTCGCCGGCAGGTGGCCCGATGGGTTGACTTCGCCGGTCAGGACGCGGGCGATGGCTTCGCCGCCGGAGGTGCCAGGATACCAGGCCTCAACCACGGCGCCGACCTTCGACAACCACGGCATGACGACCGGGCCGCCCGTTTGCAGGACGACGACGGTCTTCTTGTTGGCACGCGCGACCGTGTCGATCAGCTTGTCCTGGTCGCCCGGCAGGTTCAGGTCCGGTGCGTCGATCGACTCGCCCGTCCACTGCTCGGCGAAGACCAGCACGACATCGGCCTTTTTCGCTGCGGCCGCCGCAGCCTTCAGGTCCTTGCCGTCGAGATAGGTGACGGTGGCCGAGGTGCGGGCCTGGATGCCCTTCATCGGCGAAGAGGGATACCAAACCTTCGGACCTGGGAAGCCCTTGCCGAACTCATCAGGGACTGGCGAGCCGCCGACCGGATAGACCTGGCTGGAGCCGCCGCCGGAGAGTACACCGACGTCGGCGTGGGCGCCGACGATCAGGATCGACTTGGCCGTCTTGGAGAGCGGCAGCAAGCCTGGCGTGTTCTTGAGCAGGACGATGGCTTCTTCGGCGTCGGCCTGGGTTATAGCGGCGTGCGCCTTGAAGTCGATCGTCGCCGACTGGTCGCCCTTAACAGGGTTGTCGAACAGACCGGTGTCGAACATCGCCCACAGGATGCGGCGGGCCATGTCGGTGGCGCGCTCCTGCGAGACATAGCCGTTGTTGACGGCTTCGCGCAGGGGGCCTTCGAAGTAGTTCGAACGGTCGAATGCCCAGCCCGACTGTTGGTCCAGGCCCTGATTGGCGGCCGGGATGGTCGAGTGGACGGCGCCCCAGTCCGACAGGACGTAGCCCTTATAGCCCCAGTCGGTCTTCAGGACCTCGTTGAGCAACCAGTTGTTTTCGCACGCATAGAAGCCGTTGACGCGGTTATAGGCGCACATGATCGAGGCCGGCTTGCCGATCTCATAGGCGATCTGGAAGGCCAGCAGGTCGGATTCGCGCGCGGCCTTGTCCGAGATCTGGTGGTCGATATTGAAGCGGTTGGTCTCCTGGCCGTTAAAGGCGAAGTGCTTCATGGTCGAGATGACGTTGTTGGACTGAATGCCGGCGATTTCCTTGCCGGTGATGACGCCGGCCAGCAGGGGGTCTTCACCGCCGTATTCAAAGTTGCGGCCATTGCGCGCGTCACGCATCAGGTTCATGCCGCCGGCCAGCTGGACGTTGAAGCCGGAGAGGAAGGCCTCGCGGCCGATCATGGCGCCGCCGGCATAGGCCAGGTCCGGGTTCCAGGTCGCGGCCGTGGCGATACCCGAAGGCAGGGCGGTGCGGCCGCGCGGCAGGTCAGCGGCCTTGTCGGCGGGGGGGACAGTCTGGGTGGCGACGCCGACGCCGGCATCGGTCTGCCACTGGTTGGGGATGCCGAGGCGCGGAATGCCCGGCACGAAACCGGCCGAGAAGGGCAGGCCTTCTTCCGGAACGGCGAAGTTCTTGATCTTGTTGACCTGCCATGGTGCCTTGGTCGAGAAGTAGCCAAAGGTCAGCTGAAGTTTTTCCGCCAGGGTCATTTCCTTGAGCAGAAGGTCGACGCGCTGGTCGGCGGTTAGCGACTTGTCCATCCACGGGCGCTCAGCCGGGCCGTCGGTCGGCGCGGTAGCAGCCTTGGGGGCGTTATTGGTCGTATTGGTCTGCGCGACAGCGGCCATGGGGCCAAAGGCGATGAGGGCAGAGGCACTCAAAAGGGCGAGTTTGTTCAGGGTCATCGGGCGTTTCCGTCTCTCTTATTCGGCGGCGAAATGGGCTGTTGACGATGTTATGGGATCGGCAGGACAATAGGTTCTAAGGAAGTCTGACAACGCTGGCAAGGTTTGCACGAAACTCTGCAACTGCGGCTTCACTTCGTTTAGCAAAGGATGCAATTGTGCACTATCCAGCCTGTCGGTCAGGAAGTTGTAGCGATAGGGCCTGACCCCCATGCCTTCCAGCACCGAATACCACGACGGCTGGCGGAACAGTTCTTCCGGACCGGTTTCGCGTAATGCTCCTGAGGCGCGGAAGACATCAAGCTTGGCGCGCAAACTGTCGGGGATTGGGTCCGACTTGACGCGCCGCCAGAACGCGGTGTCATCGCGCCTCGTCACGCAATAGTGCAGGATGATGAAGTCCTTGATCTCATCGTAGTCATTATAGATGCGGCGGTTGAAATCGGCCTGCAGCGCCGGATTGAACGACTTGTCCGGGAAGTAGCGGAAGAAGAAGTCGAGCGTGCGGTAGACGAGGTGGATCGCCGTCGATTCGAGTGGCTCGATAAAGCCCGATGCCAGCCCCAGGGAGAGGACGTTTTTCGACCAGACCTGCTTGCGGATGCCGGTCGTGAACGGAATGATCATCGGGCCAGCCACGACCGTGCCTTCGACCTGGCTGAGAAGGGTCGCGGTCGCTTCGTCATCGGTGATATAGTCCTTGCAGAAGACGTAGCCATTGCCCGAACGGTGCTGCAAAGGGATGCGCCAGCGCCAGCCATAGTCCTGCGCCTGCGCAAGCGTATAGGGGGCGGGCTCGCCGACATTCTCGGTCTGGCAGACGACGGCGCGGTTACACAAGAGCTGGTCAGCCCAGCTTTCGTAGCCGACGCCTAAAGTCTTGCCGATCAACAGCGCCCGGAAACCGGTGCAGTCGATAAACAGGTCGCCGCCGATCTCCTCGCCGGACTTGAGCACCAGTGAGCGGACATTGCCGTTCGGCGCCTGGTTGACGGTTTCGATCAGGCCTTCGGTTCGAGTCGTGCCGAACTTTTCGGCGTGCTTCCTCAGATACTGCGCCACCAGCTTGGCGTCGACATGCAGGGCATAGTTGGCCGAGGCGATCGGGGTGCGCGGCGCCTTTTGCGGCAGCATGAACCGGCCCTCAGCCGCCATTACCGAGGCAGGAGCGAAGTCCTGCAACTGGCTGTCGTGGCCTTCGAGCTTTGCCTTCAGCCAGCAATGATAGAAGTCATTGCCTTCAATGGCGGCGCCGATCTGGCCGAACGGATGGAAATAGCTGTGGTCCTTGGTCAGCCAGTTCTCGAAGCGGATGCCGAGCTTAAAGCTGGCTTGCGTCTTCTGGATGAAGTCCTGTTCGTTGATGCCGAGATTTTTGATCAGGCCGAGAAACGGCGGGATGGTCGATTCTCCGACGCCAATCGTACCGATTTCTTCTGACTCAATCAGCCGGACATTGGCGCCCGGCATATGGACGGAAAACAACGCCGCCGCCATCCAACCGGCCGTGCCGCCCCCGCAGATGACGATGTCGCGGATTTCGTTCGGATCTTTCATCTGGCTTTGTGGTATTTGCGGATCTTTATGCGGAGACACGGTGTCCTCCCGAAAGGCGGTTACAGTGGTCGAGAAAGGCGCGGTGCGGTGGCGCGGCCTTGACGGTCGCATCGATCTCGCGGCGCATATGCATGAAGCTGGCCTGGACTTCGGCCGGGCTCAGTTGCGCCACCGCCGGATCAATGCTGTCGGGCCAGACACCAAAGCCGGCATAGATGGCCAGCCATGAGGCTGGGTGAAACATCTCCCAGCGGTAGCGTACGAAGTGGCCGCGGCGCTCATAGAGATCGATCTTGCGCTGGAGCGTGTCGGGCAGGTCCATGGCGGCCGCCTGCTTCCAGAAATCCGTGTCGCCGCGCTGATTGAGCTTGTAGTGCAGGATGATGAAGTCGCGTGTGCGCTCCATCTCGCGACGCGCCATGTCATTGTGCTCGTCAATGAGCATCTCGTCGAAGCCATTGATGGGCAGCAGCATCTGGATGCGCTCGATGCCGGTTTGGATGAGGGCGATCGAGGTTGACTCCAACGGTTCCAGAAAGCCGGAACTGAGGCCTATGGCAATGCAGTTCTTTTCCCAGGCCTTGACGCGCCGGCCGGGACGGAAGCGGATGACGCGCGGCTCGGTGACGGCTTCACCTGGCAGGCTGTCGGCCAGTATGCCGATGGCCTCGTCATCGGACATGTGCGCTGACGCGTAGACGTGACCATTGCCGGAGCGGTGCTGCAAAGGAATATGCCACTGCCAGCCGGCCGGACGTGCCGTTACGTCTGTGTAGCTGTTCGGCATGGCGACGCGCTCGCTCTGCTGGGCGACGGCGCTGTCGCAGAACAGCCACTGGCCGTAGTCCTCGTAGCCGACGCCCAAGGCCTTGCTGATCAAAAGCGCCTGGAAGCCCGAGCAATCGATGAACAGGTCGCCTTCGACCGACTGGCCGGTATCGAGGTTCAGCGCATTGATGTGGCCATTCTTCGGATCGAGCGTGACGTCCTTCAGCACGGCGTCGATATGACGGACGCCGCGAGCTTTCGCGAAATCACGCAGGTAGTTGGCGAACAGACCGGCGTCGAAATGCAGCGCCCAGTCGAACTGGGTGTAGGCATCGGTTGTCGGTGAGGGAAGGGCGAACTTGCCGGCCTTGGCCAAGGCGGCTCCCATGGCGAAATCGTCTATGCTCTCGAGGCCGAAGGTGTCGCGGTACTTATTCCAGAAATGATGAAACCCGACGCCGTTCAGGTCGTGGCCAAAGGCGCCGAAGGGGTGAATGAAGCTTTCGCCTTCCTGCTTCCAGCCATTGAAGCGGATGCCGAGCTTGCACGAGGCACTTGTGGCGGCGATGACATCGTAGTCGGTCATGCCGAGCGCGGCGTAGAAGCGGCGCAGGGTGGGGATTGTGGCTTCGCCGACGCCGATCGTGCCGATAGAGAGCGACTCGATCAGGGTAATTTCGATCGGCGTGTGGCGATAGTGATGCACCAGTGACGCCGCGGTCATCCAGCCGGCGGTCCCACCGCCCAGGATAACGATGCGAGACAGAGGTTTTCCCTCTTCGATACGCTTCATGGTGCTCCCCGGAACGGCCCGGTCTGACGCCTGGTCCGTAGAAAGGTTTCGGAAAAAAGCTCCCGTGCAAACGTCTTAAGCCAATTTGCACGGGAGGGAAATCATGTCCGCGGTACGGTGTTGATACAGGCTGCGGACCTGTCAGTTGGGGAAGACAGAAACCAATGGGGCAGGAGAACCAAACCCAAATGGTCCTGGATCACACATCCGGTACGCACACACCCAGGGAGCCATGTGCGCATGGGGATATGTGACTTGTGTGCGCTCCGGACGCGCCGGTTGCGCAAAGGTAGGCCGCACCGGGAGCCGGAAAAGGCCACCCGGTGCGGATTCCGCTTACCACTTGGCGCGGACGCCCAGGGTGTAACGCGGTTCGAACTGGTTCTGGAA
>CBFGPQ010000133.1:0-10258 GCA_965650705.1 uncultured Asticcacaulis sp.
AGGTTCCTGAACCAGGTATCGAGGCTGCGCGCCTGAGCCCGCATCGATGCCGCGCGCTGGACGGCTTCTTCGTCACGGCCCCAGGTCTCGGACTGGAAGTCCTCGCCGACGCGCGACGCTTCAAAAGCCGCCTCGCCGGCAAGCCGGCCTTTCCAGACAGCCAGCGCCAGCACAATCGAGCCGAACAACGGAATGGCCGACATTAGCCCGGCGCGCTCATAGGCGGAAGCCTCTTCGACCAGGGCCTGGATGCGCGCGGCGGTTTCCGCCGGCTGCGGCTTATGGATCAGGGTGCGATTTTGGCGGAATTCCAGCCCCAATGCTTCGTTCGCCCAATCGATCAGCGGCAGCCAGGCGGCGTCCTCGCGTTCGATCAGGGCCGCCGGGTACTCCGACGGATAGCAGACGAGATCGGTTTCGGTATAACGCAGCACCTCGCCGACCGTTTCGGCGACCAAAGTGTCCATGCGATCGACCGCGGCAAAGCCCAGGCGCGTCAGCGGCATGTCTTCGTAACCAACATATTCGCCGACGGCTGCCCATTCCCCGGCGACCTGACCCGCCACAGCCAGCGTCGGGAAGCGCAGCACGTGGCCCTGGGGCGTCTTGACCGCGCGGCCATCGAGATGGATTTCGAAGCCTTCCGCGACTTGGGCTGGCACGGCTTCACGCCAGAACCGCTTGGGGCGATGGCCCAGTTGGTCGCTTTTTTTCGAAGGGGCTTCGGCTTTATAGGTCATGTCGCGGCCTTTACGTTTTCGGGCACAAACGCATCGAGCACCGCGTTCAGAGCGTCGAAATCGTGGACGATGACGTGCGCGCCGGCGGCCTTCAGTTCATCGACTGTATGGAAGCCCCATGACACGCCGATGGTGCGGACGCCTGCATCCAGGCCCATGCGTATATCGTGCGCCGTGTCGCCGATCATCACTGCCTGATGCGAATCGACGCCGACGTGGTCCAGATTGCGCTTCAGCATATGCGGGTGCGGCTTCGACGGCCCATCATCGGCGCAGAAGCTGCAATCGAAAATGCCGTGCCAGTTATAGACGGCCGTATTGCGCTCGATACCGCGGCGCGACTTGCCCGTCGCCATGCCCATTAGCCAGCCCTCGGCCTTCAGCCGGCGCAGACAGGCGTCGGCCCCATCATAAAGCGGCTCGTGGAAATCGGGCTGGGCGTGGGCGCGGATAAAGGACTGCTTGTATTCATAGGCATAGCGTTCGGCGACATCGAGCGCCAGGTCCGGCCGCATGCTCTGGATCGCTTCCAGCAAGGACAGGCCGACAATCTGGCGGACATCCTCATATGTCGGTTCGTCCAGGCCCAGAATAGCCGCCGCCTCCTGTAAACCCTTCAATATAGACGCGCGGCTATCGACCAAGGTGCCGTCCACGTCCCATACCGCTAATCTCATCGCCGGCTCTTCTTACTCTTCTTTACAAACGGATCGGGCTCAGCGTCATGCCAGTCAAAGCCAAAGCGATCGAAGCCCGCCTTGCTGACCGGATCAAGCGGCGCTTCGACGATCAACGTGCCCTGCGTCGGGTGCGGCAGTTCGATGCGGCGGTGATGCAGTTGCAGCCCGAGCCCTTCCGACAGCTCGCGGCTGGCGTCGTTGCCATATTTCGGATCGCCCAGGATCGAATGGCCGATCGCCTGCATGTGGGCGCGCAGCTGGTGCGTCCGGCCGGTATGCGGGCGCAGGCCCATCCAGGCGACACGCGGACCGGCGCGGCCGATGGTAACGTACTCGGTTTCGGCCACTTCGGCGCCCGGCTCTTTCGGATCGGCGACCTGGACGATTTCGCGGTCGTGAAAGCCCTTCTTGACCAGCGGCACGTCGATATAACCGTCTTCCGGCTTGGGGTTGCCGACGACCAGCGCCCAGTAGGTCTTGTTGGCGCGGCGCTTGGCGAAGGCCCCGGCCAGACGCGCGGCGGCGGCCGGCGACTTACCCAGCAGCAGCACGCCCGATGTATCGCGGTCGAGCCGGTGGACCAGGCGCGGCCGTTCCAGCCCCTCGCCCCACGCCGACAGCAGCCGGTCGATATGGTTCTTGGTCTTGGTCCCGCCCTGGACCGCCAGGCCCGACGGCTTGTTGATCGCGATGACGTCCTCGTCCTCATAGATCACCAGCGAGCGGGCGTACTTGATTTCCTGCGGGCTCAGCGTCGCGCGTTCGCGCTTTTGCTGGTCCTCGGTCGGCGCGTCAGGCAGAGGCGGCACGCGCACGGTCTGGCCCGTTGTCAGCCGCGTATCGGCCTTGACCCGGCCGCCATCGACGCGCACCTGCCCCGAGCGGACCAGCTTGTTCAGTTGGACGTGATTGATGTGCGGCCAGCGGCGCTTGAAAAACTTGTCGAGGCGCACCCCGTCCTCGCCGTCCGTGACGTAGAGGGTTTTGACTTCTTTACTCATGCGGCGACCTTTCGCACGATGAACAGCCCCAGCGCAACCGCGGCGACCGATAATAGCACCGACAGACCGGCATAAAGTAACGCTGAAACATAGTCGCGACGCTCCAGCATCTGGACCGTCTCCAGCGAGAACGACGAAAAGGTCGTAAACCCGCCCAGCATGCCCGTGGCCAGCAACAGCCGCAGGCGCTCGCTTTCACCGGGATTGCGCAACAGGAAGCCCATGATCAGCCCCATCAGCAAACCACCCAGCACATTGGCGGCGAATGTGCCATAGGGCCAGCCACCGTTCAGCCAGCGTCCCAGGCCGTACCGCGCCGCCGAACCCAGCGCGCCGCCGATCATGACAAGACAAACATTCAACATAGGGCGGTATTACGCCTCTTGGCCCAAGGTGCATAGTCTACTAGATAGCGATTATTGCAACGAAGGGAAAAAGCCGATGAGCCTCGATCTGACCTACGACACCGGCAACATCTTCGCCAAGATCATCGCTGGCGATATCCCGTCCGCCAAGGTCTATGAGGATGAGCGCGTCCTCAGCTTCATGGACGCCTTTCCACAGTCGAAGGGCCACACCCTGGTCATCCCCAAGGTCAATGCCTGCAACCTGTTCGACATCTCACCGAAGGACCTGCGAGACCTCATCAGCAAGACCCAGATGATCGCCCGCGCTGTGCGCGCCGCGCTCGAGCCAGACGGCGTGCGCCTGATGCAGTTCAACGGCGAGGCGGCCGGCCAGACCGTCTTCCATATTCATTTTCATATCCTGCCGCTGTGGCATGACGCCTCCGAAGGCAAGCACGCTTCAGGCAAAATGGCCGACATGAACGATCTCAAAGCACTGGCCGAACAGATCAAGGCGAAGCTCTGAGATGTTCTTCGTTCTTCGTCACGGCCAGACCGACTGGAACGTCGAGGCCCGCCTGCAAGGCTCGACCGATATTCCGCTTAACGACACGGGCCGCAAACAGGCGCGCGCCGCCGCAGCCTTCTTCAAGGATAAGGGCCTGACCAAGATCGTCACCAGCCCGCTCATCCGCGCCCATGAAACCGCGCGGCTGGTCGGCGAACAGCTGGATCTTGAGCCGGTGATCGATGCCCGCCTGATCGAGCGCAATTTCGGCCAGTTCGAAGGCATGACGATCGACGAGGTCCATCAGCACCGCGAAGAGATGCGCGAGCACATGAACCCGACCGCCGATGTCGATGGCAAGCACTATCCGTGGAATGCCGAGCCCCTGCCCGTCGTCATCGACCGCGTCTTCGATTGCGTCAATGCCTACCGGCACGCCGACACCTGCCTGTTCGTCTGCCACGGCATTCCGTTTCGCGCCATTTCGCGCAAGTTCATCGACGACATGTATTCCAGCCCGAACTGCGCGCCGGTCATGTTCGAAGAAGCTAACAACAAATGGCGCATGGTCGCGCTCGACCCGGACAATGCGCCGATCCAACAGATCTATAACGCCCAGACGACCATGGGACGGATTTAACTGTCGCGCCATCTGTGTTAACCTCCCCCAAGGCGGATGAAATCCGGGGGAAGCGACATGCCGGCCAACACCACCTTTACACCGCAACAGGCCCTGATCTTCAGGCTGGCGATCGGCCTTGTCTTTGGCCTCGGGCTTGCCTGGCTGACGGATCAGCCTGGGGCCGCGCGGATGGAAAACTGGCATCCCGAGACCTGGCGCATCGCCGCGACGTCCACGCTTGGGCTCGGCGCTTTCGTATTCTGGGCCGGCGCCGGCGCCATGCGACGTCTGAGTTTGGCCGTGTGGGGCGTGGTTGCTTTGGCCCTGATCGCCTTCATCAGTTGGAACCATGCGCTCGGCGACGTCCATTATGCCGCCTTCTTCAGCCGCAGCGCCTTCCTGATCTACCCCTTCCTGTTCATCACGCACGAACTGGTCAGCAGCGGCGACCAGGCCCGTAAAATCATCGCCCCCTACGCGACCTATTTCGACGAAGCGTGGAAGCGCGGCGTGCAGCTGGCGCTCGCCACCCTGTTCACCGCCCTCTTCTGGGCCATCCTGTGGCTGGGGGCGGCACTGCTTGGCTTTATCGGCTTCAACTGGCTGAAGGACCTCCTGCGCAACGCATATTTTGCGTGGCCCGTCACGGGCTTGGCTTTTGCCGCCTCTGTCCATCTCGGTGATGTCCAGCCCAAATTGATGGCCGGCTTCCGCGCGCTTGTGCTGGGCGTACTATCGTGGCTCCTGCCGGTCATCACAGTGATCGGCGGCGTCTTCGCCGCCTCCTTGTGCGTCAGTGGACTCGAGCCGCTATGGAAAACCAAGGCAGCGACCGCATCGCTGCTGGCCGCCTGCGTGGCGCTGGTCCTGCTGATCAATGCCGCCTGGCAGCAGGGCGACGAAGATCGCCCGATGCACATCATCATGAAGTGGTCGGCGCGGCTGGCCTGCGGCCTGATGCTGGTCTTTTCAGCCCTGGCCGCCTTCAGCCTGGCCTTGCGCGTTCAACAATATGGCCTGACGCCGGAACGCGTCCTGGCCGGGGTCGGCGTCATCATCGCGCTGGCCTATGGCCTGAGCTATTCCGTCGCCGCGCTCTGGCCGAAAGGCCGCTGGTTGAACCTGTTGGAGCCGATCAATATCGGCCTGGCCTTTGTCAAGGCGGCACTGCTTCTGGCCGTGCTGACGCCGGTCGCCGATCCCGGCCGGTTAAGCGCCGAAAGCCAGGTGGCCCGCCTGCAATCGGGCAAGGTCACGCCGGATCAGTTCGACTGGCGCGTGCTGCGTTACGACACAGGGCTCTACGGCCGCAACGAACTCAAAAAACTGGCCACTGCCGGCAAGACTGAAGCCATCCGCGCCGCGGCGCTCAAGGCCAGCCAGTACAAGGACGATGAGCGCTACGAGATCGCCTCACCGGCAGACACAAAACGTAAGAAGGCCGATCCAAAGCAGTTCACCGTCGTCTTCCCGCAAGGCGCCACCTTACCGGAAGATTTCTTCGCGCAGGATTTCGCCCCCTATACCCTGCCCGACTGCGCAACGGAAAAGACGGCGTCGCCATCGTGCTCAGCCGCCCTGCTGGACATGTCGCGTGACGGCAAGCCGGAATTGCTGGTCTTGAGCGATCATCAGCTTACCGTCTTCATCCGCGATACGTCAGGATGGCGCGAGACCGCCAGCATGTACCTGACGGATGACCAGGTCGGAAACTTCAAGGCCGGCAAGCTCAAGGTGGAAACACCGGCACTGGACGATCTGAAAGTCGGCGATACCCGCGCCATAAGCATGTTCCATCCTGGATCACTGAAGTAGCCGATTATGAAGACTAACAAAGCTCTGCTTCTTGGCCTCGTCGCGGTTGCCATATGCGTTTGTGTCGGCCTGACGATCGTCACACGCACCGTCGATCCACGTGCCTGGTATGCCGAAACCCTCGTCCAGTCGCTCAATCACCGCCTGATCTCGATCCATCAGTTGGATTGGGGCCACTTGAAACTACGCTCAGGGCCGTACGGCATCGCCGCGTTGAACCGCCTGAAGCGCGAGGGCGCGAGCCTGGACATCCGCATGATGGCCAGTATCGTGCTAAAGCATTATGACGGCGGGCATGGCCGATGCGATGACGAGGAATGCGCTTCCGATAATGAACTTCGCGCGTTTAAACCATCCCCGCATGTGCTGGATGACATAACCGATCTGCCGGACGGCGTGACCCTGCCCGATGCGTTCCTGGTCGATGCGGCCTACGACGTGCAGCGCGAATGCTACACGCCTGCACAGAATCGCAGGGACGATCGGTGCGCCGTGGGTATCCAGGACTTCAACGATGACGGACAGACGGAAATCTATGTCGAGCGCTTTTACAGAACGGGGGACGACGCGCCCGAGGACCAACATAGAGATCTGAAAATCTACCATTTCAAGGATGGTGAGTGGTCGGTCCTGTCCTATGTCTCCTTTTGGGGTTTCGATGCGATGATCTATTCGCAGCGGCCGTTTGTCGTGGAGCCCGCCGTCATGGATTACCTTCGGATCAATGGAAGAACATTCCGGTTCGAAGCCTATCCGAAATTCGTGGGCTCTACGCCTACGACACATTTCGGTGACCGGTATCGCAAATACTTGCCGATAATCGGCGCCTCACTGGATCACGTGGAGATACTATTCCCAAAGGGTGCGCGATTGCCTGCGGATCTGGGGCGCGCGATGACGCGGGACCAGATCGGATTCGAGCGCATTACCAACAATCCCATGCTGCCCATCGACCGTGGCAACGGGTCAGTCGTGCCTCCAGCAAGCTATACCTTCGCCCCCGGTTGCCCGATCGCGAAAGACTGCAAGGCCGTCATTCTTGATCTGGATCATGACGGCTTCAACGAGGTGATCTTGATCAACGATCCCCGGCCCGGCGACGAATTCACACCGTTCGACGCAACGCTTTTCAAAACCGATGGTAAGACCTGGACGGTCAAGGCGAACGTCGAACTCTGCAAGGAGATCGTGCCCGATCTGGCCAAGGCCAAGATTGAGGTCAAATCGTCGTCGTGGGGAACGCTGCGACTTGGGAACAACCGCTATCCAGTCATCTCCAATCCTTGGTGCGATAACGGTGTGCAGTTGCTTTAAACAGGCAGGTCCATCGCCACCTGAGACGGAGCCGCCAAGGCATCGCGCACCTCGGCGAACAGCTCGACCGACTTCAGCCGCGCATTGATGTCGTGGATCGGCATGGAGATGATCAGTTCATCTGCCTGGGTCTGAGCCAGAAAGTTACCAAGCCGCTTGGAAATCGTCGCTGTCGAGCCGACCATGGCGTAACGCAGCATATGATCTATCATTGCCGTTTCCTCCGGTTTGAGATCGGCGACGGCATCGTAGCTCGGCTTCGGGAAGGGCACGCGGACATTGCGGCGCAGATTCGCAAACGACTGCTGCATCGAGGTGTAGAGGAATTCCGCCTCGGCATCGCTGTCGGCGGCCACGCCCATGACACCGACCATGGTGTGCGGCTTTTTCAGAGCCTCCGACGGCCTGAAATTGCTGCGGTAGATGTGTAACGCGTCGAACAAAAGTTCCGGCGCGAAGTGCGAGGCGAAGGCGTAAGGCAGGCCAAGTTGCGCCGCCAGTTGCGCGCTGTAGAGGGATGAGCCCAGAAGCCAGATCGGCACATTGGCATTCATGCCCGGCACAGCCAGGATACGCTGGCCTTCGTCCGGCGCGCCGAGATAGGCCTGAAGTTCCAGGATATCCTGTGGGAAGCTGTCGACGCCATCGCCCATGTTCCGGCGCAACGCCCGCGCCGTCATCATGTCGGTACCGGGCGCACGGCCCAGGCCCAGGTCGACGCGACCGGGGAAAAGCGCCTCCAGCGTACCGAACTGCTCGGCGATCACCAGGGGCGAATGGTTGGGCAGCATGATGCCGCCGGAGCCAATGCGGATGGTCTTTGTCGCCTGGCCGACATGAGCGATGACGATCGACGTCGCTGCCGAGGCAATCGCCGGCATGCCGTGGTGTTCGGCCAGCCAGTAGCGCTGATAGCCGTGCGCTTCCGCCGCCTGCGCCATCCGCGCCGAATTGTCCAGGGCTTCGGATACCGTACCGCCTTCGGAAATCTGCGACAGGTCGAGGATGGAAAACGGGATCATGGCGGCACTCCGGCACTCCAAAGCGACAGCTTTGGCAAGGGCGACCGCCCGCCGCCGCTCATGCGGCGAAGATAGCGATCAATGTGCCGCTTATGTAGGAGGTCCGGTTACGATTGGAAGCCAACAAACCCGTGAATAATTCTTACCGGCGGTTTGTTTCGTCACAAAGCCTTCCCAAATACGAGGCGCAACAACCAATGGAGCCTCCCCATGGAATATCGTCAGCTTGGCCGGTCCGGCCTGAAAGTTCCCGTCCTCAGCTATGGCACCGGCACGTTCGGCGGCAAGGGCGACTTCTTCGGGCGATGGGGCAATGCCGACGTCGCCGAGGCCACGCGGCTGATCGATGTCTGCCTCGACCACGGCCTCAACTTCTTCGACACGGCCGATGTCTATTCACGTGGCGCGTCCGAGGAAATCCTGGGCGCGGCGCTAAAAGGTCGGCGCGACAGCGCACTGATCTCGACCAAGGCGACCTTCACCATGGGCGACGGTCCCAATGACAAAGGCTCGTCGCGCTACCACCTGATCCGCGCCGCCGAAGCCAGCCTGAAGCGCCTCGGCACCGACCATATTGACGTCTACTTCATGCACGGCTTCGATGCCCTCACTCCGGTCGAGGAAATGCTGTCGGCGCTCGACACACTGATCACCTCAGGCAAGGTCCGCTATATCGGCGCGTCGAACTATTCCGGCTGGCACTTGATGAAGGCGCTGGCCACTTCGGAAAAGTACGGCTTGGCGCGCTTCGTCGCCTACCAGGGCTATTACTCCCTGGTAGGCCGCGACTACGAATGGGAGCTAATGCCACTGTCGCTCGACCAGGGAGTCGGCACCATGGTCTGGTCACCGCTGGGCTGGGGCCGTCTCACAGGCAAGATCAAGCGCGGCCAGCCGGCCAGCGAAGGCCGCATCGCCTCGGGCGGTGAAGTCGGTGGCCCCAAGGTCGACGACGAACTGCTTTACGACGTCGTCGATGTGCTGGAAGAGATCGCCGGCGAAGTCGGCAAGACCATCCCGCAAGTCGCGCTCAACTGGCTGCTGCAACGCCCCGGTGTCGCCAACCTGGTCGTCGGCGCCCGTAACGAAGACCAATTGATCCAGAACCTGGGCGCCATTGGCTGGAACCTGACGCCTGAGCAGGTCGCGCGCCTCGATGCCGTCAGCCGCCGCCATCCGCCCTACCCGTACTGGCACCAGATGGATTTCGACGAGCGCAACCCCAAGCCGACGCAGTGGTGATTTAAGAATGCAGGAGGCGCGGCCTCCTGCACCTCAATACTTTGACAGTGAAGACTGAAAGGTCGCAGCCTAAGCCGCACAAATGAAAACCCCCAAGGCTTTAGGGCCATGGGGGTTTTCATTTGTATATCCTAAGCCGCCGGCGCTTCAACCTGCACCGTCAGCGTACCGGGGTGCAGGGGTCTGAGACCCCTGCAATCTTAATCAACCGCTTCGGTCTTGGAGCCGGCCTTGTCGACGCCGCCCTTGGCCGAGGGCGTGATGTCGAAGGCGATCTTGCCATCGACCAGCTTGACCAGGATATGGCCGCCCTTGACCAGCTTGCCGAAGAGGATTTCGTCGGCCAGCGGCTTCTTGATGTTTTCCTGGATGACGCGCGCCAGAGGACGGGCGCCATACAGTTCGTCGTAGCCGTTTTCCGCCAGCCACTTGCCGGCATCCTCGGTCAGCTCGATCGAGATGTGACGGTCGGCCAGCTGCATTTCCAGCTGGAGGATGAACTTCTCGACGACTTTCGAGATCACGTCCGGCTTCAGTTGCTTGAACGTCACGATGGCGTCCAGGCGGTTGCGGAATTCCGGGGTGAACAGGCGCTTGATGGCGGCTTCGTCTTCCCCCTGGACCTTTTCACGGCCAAAGCCGATCGAGTTCTTCTGGTTGTCCGAAGCCCCGGCATTGGTCGTCAGGATGAGCACGACATTACGGAAGTCGACCTTCTTGCCCACCGCATCCGTCAACTGGCCATGGTCCATGACCTGCAGCAGGATGTTGTAGATGTCCTGGTGCGCCTTTTCGATTTCGTCGAGCAGGACAATCGCGTGCGGTTGCTGGTCGACGGCGTCGGTCAGCAGGCCGCCCTGGTCGTGGCCAACATAGCCCGGAGGCGCGCCGATGAGACGCGAGACCGTGTGACGTTCCATGTATTCCGACATGTCGAAGCGCAGCAGGTCGATGCCGAGGGTCGACG
>CBFGPQ010000134.1:0-10209 GCA_965650705.1 uncultured Asticcacaulis sp.
TCGCCGCTGATCAGCTCGATCGGGCTGTCGACGAAGTTGTTGAAGACGGCAGTGCCGGCATTGTTGAGCAGGATATCGACGTCGGACGCAGCCTTGGCGGCGGCGACGACCGAGGCGTCGTCGGTGATGTCGAGAGCGACAGGAACAACGCGGGCGTCGCCAAAGTCGGGCAGGGACGACGGCTGGCGCGCAGCGGCATAGACTTTCTTGACGCCGGTTTTCAGCAATTCGCGGACAGTGGCGGCGCCGATGCCGCGATTCGCGCCGGTAACGAGGACGGTTTTGCCTGTGAGGGTGGACATAGCTTTAAACTCCGAAATTCGGCCGGATCGTTGCGAGGCGGCGCATAAGTAAACCGATCTGTTTACATCGGCGTATGTAGACAGATCGGTTTACTTCGTCAAGGGCAGCGCCTATATAAATTCAGGCGCAAGATTTCTTGCCCTTGCCGGTCAGTTGGCGGACCGGAATTGTACGGAGTACGGTCATGGACAAACCCTTGTCCCGTGGGGATGTGAAGAAGCAGGAGATTCTCGACCAGGCCCAGCGTCTGTTCTGGTGTGGCGGCTTTCATGCCACCGGCGTCGACGCGGTCATGGCGGATACCGGTATTTCCAAACGCACTTTGTACAAATATTTTCCGTCCAAGGAACACCTCATTGAAGCTGTACTCGACCAGTACAGCGGAGCTGTCGATGACGCCCTGTTCGCGCCGGCATTTGCGCGCGCGACGGATCCGCGCGAGCAGATACTGGCGATATTCGACGTGCGCCGTGAGATGATGGAGTGCGGCAACTTCCAGGGCTGTCTGGCGATGAAGGCCGGCATGGAATATGTCGGCAAGCACGCAGGCATCGAAGCGCGCAGCCGCGAGTCGTCCGTCTATGTCGAAAAGCGGTTCATCGACCTGTGCCGGACGGCGGGACTTAAGGATGCCGAGGCGATGGGCCGGCAGATCAATCTGCTATTCCAAGGCGCGGTTATGACGGCCCAGATGCGCCGTGAGACGGATGTGTTCGACGCGGCCAAGGCGACGGTGCGAGGGTTGGTTGGGCTGTCGGCCAACCCGTAACGGCAATAAAATTCCGATCACTTGCGGATTCTTATATCGCATGACTAAAATCATCCGATGACGGATGAAAAGCCTCACGAAACTCTCCCCGTGGCGGCCCTGCTGATTCTGGCCGCGGGGCAGCTCGATGCCTACACCTATGTCGGTCATGGCGGTGTGTTCGCCAACGCCATGACCGGCAATATCGTCTTTATGACGGTTCGCTTTACGGACGGCGACTGGCGCAGGGCCATCCCGTTCATAGGCCCGCTTGTTGCCTATGTTATTGGTGTCATGATCGCCGCCTGCCTGAAGCGCGAGCCCTTGCGCCGCTTTTTTCCGCACCCCGCCGAGTCGTCCCTGGCGCTGGAAATCGCCTTTCTGGTTCTTGTCGCCTTTCTGCCACGAACCGTGCCGGATATGCTGATTGTATCCGGTATCGCCTTTGTGGCGGCATTGCAGGCTACCGCCTTTACCCGCATTGAAACCTTTGACTTCACCTCTGTCACGACCAGCGCCAATCTGCGCCGCTTCGCCGAAGGCTTCATGGCTTCGGTGGTGTTCGATGAAGAGGGCCGGTTCCGTCGGCAATGGCGCTTTTTTCTGATCGTCTGCCTGTGTTTTATCGCCGGCGCGTTTATGGGAGCCATTGCCACCGCGCGCTGGGGCAATCCGGCCGTATGGTTACCCGTCGCGACCTTAAGCCTTGCCTTCGCGCTCTGCCTGTCGTGGCGCAAGACGATGCTTCCATGGCTTCGGCCGCGCACGGATGCGCCGTCCAAGCGGTAATATGCCTTTCCAACGCTTGCGTGCGGGCTTACCCTGTTCTTCAGCGAGTCCTTGTCGCAGAGTCCGCCTGTCATGCCGTTCCAAAACGATGCCATCCTGGGAAAAGCCGTCGGCCGGCCCGTCCTGCGCGGTATTGCGTGGCTCCGCCGCGAAATCCAGACCAGCCCCATGTGGTTCATTGTGCTGGCGGCCGTAGTCGGGCTTTTCGCCGGCGCATCGGCGGCGCTGATGGGGCATATCTCGCACGGTATGCAGGTCCTGCTCTACGGCTTTTCGCCCGATCTGCGGCTGAGCGAACTGCCCGCGCTGGAACCGTGGCGGCTTTTGGCACTGCCGCTGGGCGGGGCAGTGCTGGGCGTGACGCGTGTGATGTTCGCGAAGCGCCGCGCTCCTATCGATGCTGTCGAAGCCAACGCGCTGCATGGTGGACGCATCCCCGCGCGCGATACCGGTATTATCTCCGTTCAGACGCTCATTTCCAACGGCTTCGGCGCCTCGGTCGGCCTTGAGGCCGCCTATGCCCAGATGGGCGGCGGCATCGCCTCCAAGATCGGCCAGTGGCTGGATCTGAAGCGCGCCAACCTGCGCACCCTGGTCGGCGCCGGGGCGGGGTCGGCCATTGGGGCCGCTTTTGGCGCGCCGTTGGCCGGCAGTTTCTATGCCTTTGAAATCGTGCTCGGCGGCTATACGGCCTCGGCCCTGGCGCCAGTGGCGGCCGCGTCGCTGACCGCCGTGGTCGCGGCGACCCTGCTCGATATCGAGCCCTTCGTTATTGCCTCGACCATCAGTCGCGACATCGCGTTGAGCAGCTATCTGCTCTATGCGCTGCTGGGCATATTGTGTGCCGGTGTCGGCATCGTCATCGTCCGCGCGGTCGCCAGCGCCGAAAGCCTGGTGCGCAAGCTGCCGATCGGTGAAATCTGGCGGCCGTTCGTGGGGGGCATCTGCCTGATGCCGCTCGCCTGGATGATGCCGCAGATACTGTCGTCAGGCCATGGCGCGATGCACCTCTATCTCGATCACCAGACCCTGATCGCAACTCTTATGATGGTGTTCGCGCTCAAACTTCTCGCTTCGATCCTGTCCCTGGCGTTCGGATTTCGCGGCGGTCTTTTCTTTGCGTCGCTGTTCCTGGGGTCGCTACTCGGATCGTCGTTCGCGCAGTTGATCAACGCCGTCTATCCCGAGGCGGGCCTTGACACTACCAATGCGGCGCTCGTCGGCATGGCGGCGCTGGCCGTGGCGGTCGTCGGTGGGCCGATGTGTATGTCGCTGATGGTCCTGGAAGTGACGCACGACTTCGCCCTGACGGCAGCGGTGGTGACGGCGTGTCTGTGTTCGAGCGCCATCGTCCGTGAGCGCTTCGGCTATTCGTTCTCGACCTGGCGGCTGCACCTGCGTGGCGAGGCGGTGCGGACGGCCCGCGACATCGGCTGGATGCGATCGATGACCGCCCGAACCCTCATGCGTAAGAACCCTACGACGCTGAATGTCACCGCGACCGTTGGAGACCTGCGCGAAAAAGTGCCGTTGGGCTCGACCAGCCGGGTTTTGCTGGTTGACGCCGGAGGTGATTATCGCGGCATTGTCCAGACGGCCGAAGCCTACGCGGATACGTACGAGCCTGGCGTGCCATTGTCCCAACTGGCCAAGCAGACCGACGTCTATGTCCGTCCTGACATGGATATCTCGGCGATCCTTCGCGTATTTTCGCACTTCAGCGTCGACGACCTGGCCGTTGTCGACGACCACCACAAGCTGCTGGGCTTCGTATCGGAAAAGTACGTCAACCGCCGCTATGTCGAGGAGCTTGAACAGTCGCAGCGCGAATTCTTCGGCGAGTAGCCTCCTAAAACAAGCTTAGTGTCTGGCCGGGTTTCCCGTCCTCCATCCGGCTCAGTCTTAAGGGGGCGGATGCATTCAAATCCACCGGCCGCATCCGCATCCAGTCCTCCCAATGATCCGGCGCAAGCACCACAGGTTCGCGCGTATGGATGGCTGACATGTCTGTGCCGGCCGCCCGCGTCAGCAGGCTGAAGCTGAACATCTCGCCCTCTAAAACGTCCGCCTGGTCCCAGATGCCGGCAAAGGCCAGCGGCTGGTTATCCGCGCGGGTGATGCGCCACTTGATACGGTCAGTCTTAGGCCCCGACCATTCGAAAAAGGCCTCGGCCGGCACGATGCAGCGGCGGTAGCGCCAGGCGCCCTTGAATGTCGCCTTGCTGTCGACCTCTTCAAGACGGGCGTTGAAGGTTGTCGCCGTCCAGTCGCGGATGGATTTCCTATACCATAGAGGGACCAGACCGAACCGCATGGTCGCCATTTCGATTCCGCCATGATCCGGATTGGCAATAAGACATGAGGCGCCGAGGGTCGGCTTGACGACCTGGCGCTCGGCCGGACCTTCCAGCCGCATTTCGTCCATCAGTTTGTTGGCGAAAATCAGGGCTTCGAACTGTCCGCACATGATCTTACTCCGCCAAAATGGTCTGCACGCGTTCGCGCAGCGCCGGCACGATTTCCGCTTCGAACCAAGGATTGCGGCTGAGCCAGATGCCGTTACGCGGGCTGGGATGAACGAGCGGCAGCAGGCCGTCCTCGGCGTAGTCCTGCCATGCGCGCACCGTTTCGCCAAGCGTGACCTTACGCCGTTCGCCGATATAACGCGCCTGAGCATGGGTGCCGATCAGCAGTCTCAGCTTGATATGGGGCAAGGTACTCAAAACGCGGTCATGCCACAGCGGCGCGCATTCCGGACGGGGCGGATTGTCGCCACCCGATCCGCGTCCCGGATAGCAGAAGCCCATGGGCACGATGGCGAACAGCGCCGGATCGTAGAAGGTTTCGGGCGTCACCCCCAGCCAGTCGCGCAGGCGTTTGCCCGACGCGTCGTCCCATGGAATGCCCGAGGCATGGACCTTGGTGCCGGGGGCCTGGCCGACGATCAGGATGCGCGCGCGTGAATCGATTCGCACCACGGGACGCGGCCCCAGCGGCAGATGCGCTTCGCACACCCGGCAGGCGGTGATTTCGGAAAGGAGAGACACAACTCACAAATGGGGATTGTGCCTCCGTCCGCAATCCTAGATCCGCTTTTCCATCTCTTCCAATTCGACACCAGAGCGCAGCAAGCCACCGCGCGCCGATGCCGAACCGTTTGAAGACGCAACTCACGCGGTTTCGCGAAGGCTCCTGGCGGCGCCGACCATGTTGGCCAACGCGGCCTTGGTCTCGCTCCAGCCGCGCGTCTTCAAGCCGCAGTCGGGATTGACCCATAGCCGACGGTCATTAAGACGCTGGCGGGCAAGTGACAGCAGTTCGATCATTTCACCGGTATCGGGCACACGCGGGCTGTGGATGTCATAGACGCCGGGGCCGATGTCATTGGGGTATTTGTGCGTGCGGAAAGCATCGAGCAGTTCCATCCGCGAGCGCGACGTCTCGATCGAGATGACGTCGGCGTCCATGGCCGCCACGCTGTCGAGGATGTCGTTGAACTCCGAATAGCACATGTGGGTGTGGATCTGGGTCTGGTCGCTGACACCTGATGCGCTGAGACGAAACGCATCGACCGCCCAGTCGAGGTAGGCCTGCCAGTCGCGGCGGCGCAAGGGCAGGCCTTCGCGCAGCGCCGCCTCGTCGATCTGGATCATGCCGGCGCCGGCCGCCTCCAGGTCCTCGACCTCGTCGCGGATGGCCAAGGCGATCTGGCGGCAGACTTCCGGGCGCGGCAGGTCATCGCGCACGAACGACCAGTTGAGGATGGTCACCGGCCCCGTCAGCATGCCCTTGACCGGCCGATCCGTCAGCGACTGGGCGTATTGCCACCAGGCGACGGTCATGGCGCGCGGGCGCGAGACATCGCCATAAAGGACCGGCGGACGGACACAGCGAGAGCCATAGGATTGCACCCAGGCGTGCTTGGTAAAGGCGAAGCCCGACAACTGTTCGCCAAAATACTGCACCATGTCGTTGCGCTCGAACTCACCGTGGACCAGCACGTCAAGGCCGATCTCCTCCTGCCAGCGGATGGCGCGTGCGGTTTCCTCTTTCAGGAATTGGTCGTAGCCACTGTCATCGATCTGGCCCTTGGTATGGGCGGACCGCGCCTGGCGGACTTCAGGCGTCTGCGGGAAGGAACCGATCGTTGTCGTCGGGAAGGCCGGCAGGTTGAAGCGCTGGCGCTGGAGGACGGCGCGCGCCTCGAACGGGCTGTGGCGTTGGCTGTGTTCAGGCGTAACGGCCTTCAGGCGATTGGCGACTGAACGGTCATGCACCTTTCGGGAATTGCGCCGTGCCGCCGCCGCCGAGGTTGCGGAATCGAGCGTGTGGCGGACGCTGTCGCGGCCGTGCGTCAGCGCCTTCGCCAGGGTGGCGAGCTCGCTCATCTTTTGCACCGAGAAGGCCAGCCAGGAGCGGACATCGCCATCGAGCGCCTCTTCCTGGTCGAGGTCGATCGGCGTGTGCAACAGTGAACACGACGGTGCCAGTTGGAAGCGCTCGCGGCCGTGTGCGGCGATGACAGGCTCCAGCCTGTCGAGGATTTTGGCCAGGTCGGCACGCCAGATATTGCGGCCGTCGATCACCCCTAGCGACAGGACGAGGTTTCTCGGTGCCTTTTCCAGGACGGTGCTGACTTGCTCCGGCCTGCGGACAAGATCGATGTGCAGGCCCGCGACGGGCAGGGCGATGGCGAGGTCGAGATTGTCTTCAAGCCCCCCAAAATAGCTGGCGACCAGCAGTTTCAGTCCCGGCACTTCGCGCGCGAATGCGGCATAGGCCTTTTGCAGCGCAGCGGCCGTGGCAATGTCGCTGTCGAGTGCCAGAACGGGCTCGTCGATCTGGACCCATTCGGCGCCGGCGGCGTTCAGTCGCTTCAGCAGCTCGACATAGACGGGGATCAGGCGGTCGATCAGCGCGATCGCGTTGCCGTCTTCACACTTGCCGAGGCGCAGGTAGGTGACAGGCCCAAGCAAGACCGGGCGGGTATGATAGCCCAAAGCTTTCGCTTCCAGGAACTCATCGACCGGCTTTTGAGAGGTCAGGACGAAAGCTTGGTCGGCCGTGAATTCCGGCACCATGTAGTGATAGTTGGTGTCGAACCACTTGGTCATTTCCAGCGCCGGGGTGCCGCCCCCGTGGCGGACCGTGCAGTTGGGACCGCAGCCTTCGGCATGGCCATTCGACCCGCGCGCCATGGCGAAATAAGTCTCAAGCCCGAGCGCCCCGCCTTGCCAGCCGTAACGCGCAGGAACGGCGCCGACCATGACTGATGTATCGAGCACGTGGTCATACAGCGAAAAATCGTCGGATGGGATGACGGTGACGCCACGCGCTTCCTGCCGGCCCCAGTTGAGGGCGCGAAGATTGCGGGCGGCTTGCAGCAGAGCGGCCTCATCGGACTTGCCGGCCCAAAAGCTTTCCAGCGCTGTTTTCAGTTCGCGGCGCAGGCCGATGCGGGGCGTGCCCAGTGTGGCGACGGGGAGGGCGGGGGCGGAGTGTGACACGGCGGTTCCTCAGGCAATGGTGTGAATGGCCGATTGCTAACCCCGAAGACTTTGGGAGTCAATAAAGATATAAAGATATCTTTATATGGTTATATTAAAATGGTGCGATGGGGCGCGGCCTGTTTCACGAAAGATACTTTCAGATCCGGTAGACGCGTTCGGCGGTGGCGGCGAAGAGGGCGTCGCGCTCGGACGCGCTGAAGGCCGACGTGATGTCGTCGTAGGCGCGCAAGGCGTAGGAATAGGAGTTGAACAGCTTATCGGTCGGGAAGTCGCTGGCAAAGGCGCAGCGCTCGGGGCCGAAACGGTCGATGGTTTCCAGCACCAGGCCGCGCATCGACTGCGCCGTCCAGCCGCGATCGACAAAGCCCAGACCTGAAATCTTGACAGCGGCGTGCGGGAGTTCGGCAAGCTTTGACATGCCCTGGCGCCACTGCGTCAGGTCGGCGTCGACCGGCATGCCCATGTGGTTTAGGATGACGGGCGTATCCGGATGCTGTTTGGCCAGTTCATAGGCCTGGACCATCTGGCTGGGATAGATCTGCAGATCGAAGGACAGCTTGTAGCGCGACAGCAGGCTGTATCCGCGTGCGAACCCTGCGTCTTCCAGCAGGTTGCGCGGCGTATAGGTGCGCTTCGGGTTTTCGTGCCAGTTGATGATGTGGCGGATGCCGCGGACATTGCGGCTTTCGACGTGCTGGGCCAGCAGGGGCTCGACGTCGGCGTCATTCAGCGCGGCAAAGGCGACGATGGCGTTGGGGAAGCCCGTTTCATCGGCTAAAGATTGTAGCCAGCGGGTTTCATTGGGCGCGTCGGAAGCGGCCGCGCCAGCATCGATATGGACGACCTTATCGACTTTGAATCCTTTGGCGTCGGCGAAATAGTCCGAGAGGACATAGTCCTTGGCAATCGGCTCGACGCTGCCGTTGGGGCCATCGTCGGAAAAGGGCGGGGTCAGCCAGGCATAGGACAGGCGGTTCAGTTGCCACAGGTGGATGTGGGCATCGACAAAGCGCTGGATTGCCATGGGGTGTCCTCTTCTTCCCTGTAGAGTGGGATCGGCGTTTGGGTGACGTGTTTTTGCCCCTCACCCGGCCCGATGGGCCACCCTCTCCCCGTTTCGGCTGTCGCCGAGGCGGGAAGAGGGAATTTGCTCAGTAGGTCGTGCGGCCGCCGATTGCCCTCAAGCAGCGAAGCGATAGGGCAAACAAAAGACGTCCGGCGCGGACGACTAATAAGTCGTTCGCCCGCCGGACGTGTCGAACACAGAGGCGGTCGTGAACGAGCACTCTTCCGACGCCATGAAGGTGACCATGGCCGCCGATTCATCGACAACGCCCAGACGGCCCATGGGGATCTTGGAGCGCATATAATCGACCTGGCTTTGCGGTAGCTGCGCCAGGATGGGCGATTCAAACGTCGCTGGCGTCAGGGCATTGACGATCACGCCTTTGGTCGCCAACTCCTTACCGAGGGACTTGGTGAAACCGATCACGCCCGCTTTCGATGCCGAGTAGGCCGAAGCATTCGGATTGCCTTCCTTGCCGGCGACCGAAGCGACATTCACGATCCGGCCGTAGCCGTTTTCCAGCATGAAGGGAATGATTTCGCGGTTGCAGTAGAACAGGCCGTTGAGATTGATGTCCATTACCTTCAGCCACGAATCGACCGGGAATTCCCACACCGGCACGGTAGCGCCGGTGATGCCCGCCGAAGCGATCAGGATGTCGATCTTGCCGAGGATCTCGGCTGAGCGCTTGGCGGCGGCGGAGACCTCTTCGAGCTTGGAAACATCCAGCGCGACGAAACCGGCGGCACCGATTTCCTTGGCAATGGCTTCCAGCGCCTCGGCGTTCAGGTCCCACAGGATGACCTTGCCGCCTTCGGCGATGATCCGCACAGCGGCGGCCTTGCCCAAGCCACCGGCGCCGCCGGTAATAACGGCGCAACGATTATCAAAACGGCCCGCAAAGGTCATCAGCCAATAATCTCCTGGCCTTCGAGGCTGAATGGCACAACGGTCTGGCGCTGTTCACCCAGCTTGGCGATGCCCAGGTGCATGGTATCGCCGGCGTTGAGGTAGATGGGGGTGGGCTTCTTGCCTTCGCCGACGCCAGGAGGCGTGCCGGTGATGACGAGGTCGCCGGGTTGCAGGGTGATGAAGCGCGAAATGTAGCTGATGCAGTGGGCGACGTTGAAGATCAGCGTCTTGGTGTTGCCGGTCTGCATGCGTTGGCCGTTAACGTCCAGGAACATGTCGAGGTTATGGACGTCGCCGACTTCATCCGGCGTCACCAGCCAAGGGCCTGTCGGGCAGAAGGTGTCGCAGCCCTTGCCCTTGACCCACTGCGTGCCGCGTTCCTTCTGGAAGGCGCGTTCCGACACGTCGTTGACCAGGACGTAACCGGCGACATGGCTGAGGGCTTCGGACTCTTCGACATAGCGGCAGGTCTTGCCGATGATCAGGCCGAGTTCCACTTCCCAGTCCATCTTGGTGGCGTCGCGCGGCTTCATGACCTCGTCGTTCGGGCCGGTCAGCGAAGTAATGGCCTTGGTGAAGAAGATCGGCTCAGGCGGGACGGGCAGGTTCGATTCGGCGGCGTGGTCGGCATAGTTCAGACCGACGGCGATGATCTTGCCGATGTTCTTGACCGGTACGCCATAACGCGGCTGGCCTTCGACGACGGGCAGGGCATTGACGTCGGTGGCGGTCAGCTTGGCCAACTGCGACAGGCGCACTGTATCGGGTGTCAGATCGGACACGACGCCTGACAGGTCACGGATACGGCCGTCGCTGTCGACGACACCGGGCTTTTCCTGGCCCTTGGGGCCAAAACGGCAGAACTTCATGGGGAGGGTCCT
>CBFGPQ010000135.1:0-10166 GCA_965650705.1 uncultured Asticcacaulis sp.
TGCGTCCCTTGAGGCTCGGATAGATGGCAGATGACATAGACTTATACTCTTCCCTAAGGTTTTCGCCCTGGTTTATGCTGTTTTTGTTTTACGACGCCAAGGCTTGCGCGTGAGTGGTGTTTTTTGTGTTTAAAAGTCCGCGCTGAGCGAGGTTTTGCATCAGGTCGGCGATACCGAAGGTCCACTCACGAGCATCTTTCGAATAAACGACGCGGTTTTCCAGGCAGCCGAGCTTTGGCGACGACACCTTGACGACGTCGCCGACCTTGTGGGTGAAACCACGGCCCGGAACGTCGCGGTCCTGGGTGGGTGCGAACAGAGTGCCCAGCATCAGCACGAAGCCATCGGGATAGTGGTGCTCGCTCATCGCCTGGCGGATTAGTTCCAGCGGATCGCGGCTGATCTGGGTCATGGTCGAGCGGCCGACCAGTTCATAGCCTTCAGGTCCATCGATCTTGAGATCAAGTTCGGCGGTGCGGACATCCTCGATCGTGAAGCCGTCGTCGAACATGCGGATGAAGGGCCCCAAAGCGCACGATGCGTTGTTGTCCTTGGCCTTGCCGAGCAGCAGGGCCGAACGGCCTTCGAAGCAGCGCAGGTTGACGTCGTTGCCGAGCGTCGCGCCGACAGCACGGCCCTTGGGCGTCACGACCATGACGACTTCGGGTTCGGGGTTGTTCCAGGTCGAGTCGGAGCGGACGCCGACATCCTCGCCCCAGCCGACACTCGACAGGACGGGTGACTTGGTGAAGACCTCGGCGTCAGGGCCAATGGCGACTTCGAGATATTGCGACCACAGGCCGTCGGCGATCAGGGCCTCCTTCAGCTTGGCCGATTCTGCCGAACCGGGCTTCACGGAACGGATGTCGGAGCCGACGCGTTCGGCCAGGGCATTGCGGATGTCCTGCGCCTTGTTCGAGTCGCCACGGGCGCGTTCTTCGATCACGCGCTCAACGGCCGAGACGGCGAAGGTCACGCCGGCGGCCTTGACGCATTGCAGGTCGATCGGCGACAGCAACTGATCGCCCTTGCGGCCGCCTTCCCAAGCCTTGCCGAAATCGAAATCCTCGAGCTTACCCAGCGACTTGCCGCCCGACGGCGCGCCGGTTTCCGGCCAGGCCTTCAGCAGTTGCGACACGGTTGGCGCAACCGGCGTCATGTCAAACACTTCGCCATTTTGGATCAGGATGGGGGTCGGACCGACCTCCGTTTGCAGGCGCCCGATCAAGGTCGCCGACTGCCAGTCCTGAGGTAAAAAGCCCGTCATAACAATAATCTCCGCGCCGACTGGCGCACCGAAAACCTGAAGGATGGTTGTTTGAGTAGCCGTAGGAAATTGCCACGCCGTTGCGGCCATCCACGGAAGTTAGCGTTACCTACCCCTAAACCCTTATTTTGTTAGCGCTACCAAATCACGCAGCACGAGGATGATGTCAAGCTAATACGAAAATTGAAACACAAATTCTAGACTTAACTGTCCGACACCGGACCGCCCGTGCTGGTGAAGGTCGAGGACTGCCGCTCAATGAGGGCAAAGTCACGGATTTCACGCACCGGCGCGAAGTCGCGGCCCAGGCGGCGCGAACGGATCTGTTCCAGCAGCAGACGGACGCTGGCGGCCGCCATGTCGGCGATCGGCTGGCGCACGGTCGTCAACTCCGGCCAGACCGACGATGCCATGGCGGTATCGTCGAATCCGACGATCGTCAACTGATCCGGCACATCCAGGCCCATACGATGGGCGGTCGCCACGGCGCCGGCGGCCATGTCGTCATTGCTGGCAAAAATGGCGGTCGGGCGCTGCTTATGGCTCAAGATTCGTTCAGCGGCGTCGAAACCCGAACGGTAGGTGAAGTAGCCCTGAGCGATCAGTTGCGGCTCCACCGTCAGTCCGGCCTTAGCCATGGCGGCCAGGAAGCCGTCGAAGCGAAGCTGGCTGGCATAGGCGTTGGGATGGCCCTTGATGAAACCTATGTCGCGGTGCCCCAGTTCGATCAGCCGGCGCGTCATGGCGAACGCCGCCTTTTGGTCGTCGATCGACACCGCGCAGATATCGGTTGCCGGACGCGCCGCCGCCACGCCGACGAAGGGCAGGTTCATGTCCTGCAGCGTCTTGGCGACGCGCGTCGAGTCGGAGAGTGGTGGCGACAGGATGACGCCATCGCAACCATTGTTCTTGAGCTTTTCAAGCGCCGCCGCGGCCCCTTCGGGGCCGTCGCAGGACTCGATCAAAAGCTGCGTACCGGCCTGCGAGCTTTCGCCCAGAATCCCCAGCAGGAACTCGCTCAAGAAGGCCACGGACGGGTTGGAATAGAGCAGGCCGACACGCGCCGCATCCTGGGTCGCCAAAGAGCGCGCGGCCAGGTTAGGGGAGTAGTTAAGCGCCTCGACACTGGCCATAACCTTGGCGCGCGTTTCCTCGCGCACGTTCTTTTCACCGTTTATGACGCGCGATACCGTCATGGGCGATACGCCGACATGCCGCGCGACATCATGGATTGTCACGATATTGCCACCGCGGCGGCCGACCTTACGCGCCAAGCTCAAGTCCCTTTTTGTCGAGATGGTCCGGTAGCATCGTCCGGCCCCTTATGATTCAAGGGGAACATCCATAAACTGCTCCGTTACAATTGGCAAATTCATAGCTTGTTCGCGCGAAGTTCGCCCGCAAAAATCTTTTAATTGGCAAAAATGCCAGGCCTGTGGCTGTATGAAACAACCTCACAAAGCGCTTGCCAAATCCCGAGGGGTTGGCCGATATCAGCGCGTAAACAACAACGGAGGCGGAAATGGAACGGCTTGGATTCAAAGGGTGGCTTTGCGCAGTGACAGCTTTGACGGCCGCGGGCGCCGCGCAAGCTGCACCTGAGTTCGCCAAGGCATTCAGCGACCACGCCGTCCTGCAGCGCGATGTGCCTTTGAAAATCTGGGGCCGGGCCGCGCCGTCCCAGGCCGTGAAAGTCGCACTGACCGGCAATAACGGCACGACCCGCACCGCCGACGCTACCGCTGGCGCCGATGGCAGGTGGACCGCGACCCTTTCGGCCCTGCCCAGTGGCGAAACCTATGCACTCACGGCGACAGATAGCAGCGGCGCCAAGACGCTCAACGATATCCTGATCGGCGACGTCCTGCTGTGTGGCGGCCAGTCGAACATGCAGTTTCCCGAGCGCCTGTCGACCGGAGCCTGGGGCGATATTGGCGGCTCGGCCAACAACAATCTCCGCTTCATGATCGTCGAGACAGATACGCAACCCGCGCCGTTGGCCGATATCGGCAAGCCGACCAAGTGGCAGGTGGTTGGTCCCGACACGGTAGGCGAGGCGTCGGCCGTTTGCTACCACATGGCCAAGGCGCTCCAGAAGGAACACAATGTTCCGATCGGCATGATCAACTCCTTCTGGGGCGGCACGACGATTCAGAGCTGGATCAGCCCCACATCCTTACGCACCCTGCCGAAATATACGGCCGGTCTCGACACCCTGGCCCTGATGGCCAGCGATCCCGCCAAGGCCAAGGCGCAGCAGGTCAAGGCGGACGAGGCCTGGTGGGATGCCCACGACAAGTCCAACAAAGCAAATCGCGCCTTCATCGCAGCCAACTATGACGACAGCAAATGGCCGACGCTCAATGCCGACAGCGGCTGGAAGGACGCCGGCATCGCCGAGCTGAAAAACTTCGACGGCGTTACCTGGCTGCGCACCACCGTCACCTTGACAGAGGCGCAGGCGAAGACCGCCAACCAGTTGCTGCTGGGGCCGATCGACACCTACGATTCGACCTGGGTCAATGGCACCTGGATCGGCAGCACCGGCATTTCGTGGGTGTGGCGCGACTACCAGGTGCCCTCTGGCGTTTTCAAGGCCGGCGCCAACACCATCGTCATCCGCGCGCTCGGCGGCGGGGGCCTGAGCGGCCGGGCCGCTTACCGAGCCATCAGGACAAGCGATGGCCAAAACATCCCGATAACGGCGACGTGGAAGTACAAAATTGGCATGCCCGCCAAGGGCTTAAGCGTTCCGGCGGCGCCATGGTCGGTGCCGGTCAGCCTGTCGACCCTGCACAACGCAATGATCGCTCCGCTCGCCGGATATAGAGTCAAGCTGGCAGCCTGGTACCAGGGCGAGGCCAATGCCGGCGAGGCGGCCGAATACCGCACCCTGCTGCCGCTGCTGATCAGTGACTGGCGCAAGACCTTCGACGATCCGCAGATGCCCTTTTTCGTCGCCCAGTTGTCGGCCTTCGGCGACGTCGCCACCAAGCCTGTCCAGTCGAGTTGGGCGGAACTGCGCGAAGCGCAACGCCTGGCGGTCAACGCCGATCCGCGCGCGGGTCTGGCCGTCACCGTCGACGTCGGCGACCGCACCGACATCCACCCGACGCAAAAGGTCGTGGTCGGCCAACGCCTGGCGCGCAATGCCCGCGCCGTCGCCTACGGTGAAAGCGTCTCCAACGGCGGTCCGGATGCGACCGGCGTGACACGTTCCGGCAGCGACCTGATCGTCAATTTCCGCAACACCAATGGCGGCTTGCGCACCTACAGCTCCGACACCGCCATCGGCTTCGAAGCCTGCAAGGATGGCGCCTGCCGCTACGTTACGGCCAAACCCCAGGGCGACACGATTGTCCTGTCAGGTGCAGCCGATGCGACCTCTGTGCGCTACGCCTGGGCCGATGCGCCCTACGTTAACCTCTACAGCGCCGACGACCTGCCCGCCGGGCCGTTCCAACTGGATGTGAAATGATGCAGCGCAGGGCCTGGAACTTACTCCGGCCCTGCTCCCCTCCCCCGATCCTTTGATACCGCCTAAGGACCCCGACATGCGCCCTTCCCGCCGCCAGCTTATTGGTTCCGCAGCCGCCTTGGGCGCGATTCCTGCCACGAGTGCCGAGGCCGCACCCGCACCATTCAAGGCCAACTGGGATTCGCTTGCGGCCGGCTATCGCACGCCCGAATGGTTCCGCGACGCCAAGCTGGGCCTTTGGGCGCACTGGGGCCCGCAATGCATACCGGAACGTGGCGACTGGTATGGCCGCCAGATGTATATCCAGGGCAATGACTATTACAACTACCACGTCAAGATCTATGGCCACCCGGCACAGTTCGGCTTCATGGAGTTCCTCAAGGACTGGAAGGCCGAAAAGTTCGATCCCGACGGCCTGGTCGGCCTCTATAAATCGGTCGGCGCAAAGTACTTTGTCGCCATGGCCAACCACCACGACAATTTCGACCTCTATAATTCCAAGTACCAGAGCTGGAATTCTGTCAATCTCGGCCCCAAGCGCGACATTTGCGGCGACTTCGAAAAAGCCGCGCGCAAGCACGGCCTGAAGTTCGGCCTGTCAAACCATGCCGCCCACGCCTGGCATTGGTGGCAGACAGCCTATGGCTATGATGCCGAAGGTCCTGTGAGGGGGCTGCGCTACGATGCCTCCCGCCTGACCAAGGCCGACGGCAAGGGCAAGTGGTGGGAGGGCTACGACCCTCAGGAGCTCTATACCGGCCCGTTCGGCGATATGCCGCCCAAGGACGGCATTACCTCCATTGCCGCCATGCAGGACCATATCAACAAGACATCGGGCCAGTGGCTGGAAACCGTGCCGCCCAACGGCCAGTACTACGCGAAGAAATGGCTTTTGCGGCAGAACGACATGGTCGACCGCTACAAGCCCGACCTAGTCTATTTCGACGATACCGCCCTGCCGCTGGAGCAGTATGGCCTCGACGCCGCCAGCTACTACTATAACCAGAGCCGGAAATGGCACGGTGACAACCAGGTCGTCGCCACCGGCAAGCAGCTCAACGACCTGCAGCGCCGCGCCATCACCGAGGATATCGAGCGCGGCTTCTCCGACCGGCTGCGGCCCATCCCGTGGCAGACCTGCACCTGCATCGGCAACTGGCATTACGATCGCGGCCTCTATGAACGCGACGGCTACAAGCCCGCCAAGCAGGTCATCCAGCGCCTCACCGACATCGTCGCCAAGAACGGAAACATGCTGCTGAGCGTGCCCGTGCGCGGCAATGGCGAGATCGACGAGAAGGAAGTGGCCATCCTCAATGGCATGAAGGCCTGGCTGGATATCAATGGCGACGCCATCTTCGCCACCCGGCCGTGGGACATCTATGGCGAAGGCCCCGTGAAACCCGCCGAAGGCCACATGCAGGAAGGCGCCGCGAACCCCTTCACACACGAGGATATTCGCTTCACGACGAAAGGTGGTGCGCTCTACGCCATCGCCATGGAGTGGCCCGAAAGCGGCTTCCTCAACATTCGCTCGATGGCCGAAGGCTCTGCACAGCGCAAGGGCACAATCGAACGCGTCGAGCTGCTGGGTCACGGCGAGCCGTTGCGTTTTGAACTTGGCATGGACGGGCTGGCGGTCAAGCTGCCCGAGGCGCGCCCCAGCTTCATACCGGCGCTGAAAATCAGCGGTGCGGGTTTGGTGTGATCGGTGTAAGGTGCGTGCTAACAAACAAATGAGGGAGCGCGCGCCATGACAAAATCAATATTGATGTTTAGTGCCGGACTAGCCGCACTGGCGCTTGTCCAATGTTCGCCCAAGGCCGATGCGCCCGCCGCTTCGGCTTCGGCTGTGCCGGCCGCCGTCGACTACAGCTACGACATCGCGCTCAGCTTCACACCGGCGGCGATCGAAAAGATCAAGGCGCGCGGCAGCCAGATGGAAATTTCAGCCCTCTATTACGGCAATGCCCGGCCGTCGACCGTACAGCTGGCCGATCCCAAGGACGGCACGATCCATCTCAATACCGACACCCTGCAGGTGGAAGCCGAGGACCAGACAATTCACATGACCGGCGCGGGTGCGCAGACCGAAAACCTCCAGCACATCACCGGCCAGAAGCCGCTGGTCCTGATCAATATCTATTCGACCAAGGGCGGGAAGAAGGACGGTCTGATCGGCTGCGACGTCTTCCAGGACTATGTCGAAAGCGCACAAGCCAAGCCCGTCGCCATTCATTGCGATCTAAAGTAACGAACGGTCAGAACCGGATCGGCCAATCGCGGACCACGATGTTCTGCGCCTTGGCCGCCGCAATGACATCGGGACGCTTCTTCAGCGCGGCGAAGGCAGCATTGATCGCCTTGCTGCGTTCCGAATAGGCGATCGGCGGCTTGGGGTTCTGCATAATCAGAATAGCGTCGTCCCGGGCAGCAGGCGTGTTGATGAGGGCAATCAACGCCGTCGCCGCGCCTTCGCTGTCGCCGGCACACAGATAGAGCTTAGGATCGACCAGACCCGAAGGCGAGGTCGCCATGGTGCGCGATACGTCATAGCGCATCGTGTCCTTCAGGTAGGCGTAGGCGCAGCCCTGTACCGCCGCCAGACGGCGCTTCTGGCTGTCATCCAGTTGCGTTAAGTCGATATTGGACTCGAGTGCCAAGGCCTCCTGGTCGCGGCCAAGGCTGATCAGGAAATCCATATAGGCGATCATGAAATTGAAGGTCCCGGCGCCCTTCATGACCTTGGCGCCGTCCCTGTAAAGGGTCAGGGCTTCTTCCGTCTTGCCGAGTTCGGCCAGCAGGAGCGCCTTGTCCCGGATCAGGTTGGGATAGGTGTTCGGCGCCTTGAATTTTTCCAGGCCATTGACGCGGATCAACTGCAGGACGCCGTTCAGTTGGACCAGGGCGAGTTGCTGCTCATCGGCCGTCCGCTGCAGCAGGATCAGGTAGCGCAGCCCCGGCAGGTCGGTCGGCGTATTGGCGATATAGGTCTGGACGTCTTGGATCTGCTGGCGCAGCACCGGCATCACATAGGCCGCCGGAACGTTCGCATCGCTGAGGACGCCGTCGCCCTGGCTGATCGGATAGATGAGCGCGTTGTCGGCGATATCGGCGCGGAAGAGATCGGCCAGGACCTTGTCACCAGCCTTGACTGCCGTGCGCAGGCCGTCCAGGCGCAGGAAGTCGATGACCAGCCGCCCCGACGGATCGCGAAGCTGCCAGCCGGCGCGTTGCAGTCCGGCCAGAAGCTCGCGGCGGCGCTCCTGCTTGACGGTCAGCAGCGTGCCCATGACCGTCATGTCGGTCAGCTTATAAGCCGTCGCGGAAAAGCGCGTCACGGCCTCGGCCAGGACATCGGCCGCCATGTCCGGCTGTTTGGAACTCAGGAGCAGAAAGATGCGCAGGTCGTAGCTGACGACCGTGACACCCGGGTGTTTCAGGCTGTCCTCGGATAGGGCCAAAGCCGCCGGCACGCCATTCAGCGAAAGGGTGCAGATAATGCGCTGAATGCGGAACTGTTCCGCCAGGTCCGGGTCGCCTTTCAGCAGTTCGGCGTCATCCCACAGCTGCGCGAGGATCGGTAGAGCCTCGTCGCACTTGCCAGCCTGTAGGGCGGCTGTCGCCTGCATGATATTGAGCGCGGTATTGGGACTTGCGGCGGGTGCGGTTGCTGGTGCGATCGTCGCCGTGTCGGCTTGAGCAGGTACGGCGGACAGGCACAATCCCAAAGCCAGAAGACTGACCGGCCCCATCTTTCGCAAAACATGGCGCCGCAAAACCGAAATCATGAAAAGCCCCCACCATCCACCGTGTTAACTAGGGTTAACCGAAAGATGATGGGGCGGCAAGCATATGCACCTATTGCGGTAACGCAAATCGCGCCGCTGCGGCAAATTTGCCTTAACCCCTGAGCGCTCTATTAGGCCGATTGCATGAGTTTCGCTCCGACACTCACGGCAAAAGCTACCGCGGCAAGACCAAAGATCCAGTATCCGATCAACAACAGCCAGTAGGTAAAGGGAAGGCGCGCTTTCTCCACATAGGTCTTGGGCAGGGTACGAATACGCCCGCTATACAGCGACGCCCAAGCCCAGCCAATGTAGCACAGTCCTATAGCCGCAAGGGCGATGGGGAAAGTGAGCACAAGAGACATATAGCTTTTTGCCTAGGGCTTCAGGGCCGGTTCCCAGATAAAACCCGTGCCCTTGGCCTTTACTGTGCCGACGCCGGGATATGGGAAGTGCGGCGAGAAGACCAGTTGGCCGCTCTTGGCCAGGTTGCTAAGCAGTTCCTTGCGGCTGTCGCGCGCGACAGGCTTGTCGCCGTCGAACTGGATGAACCACTCTGGCTTGGCCAGCGAGATGATCGACGAATGCGCGCTGTCGCCGATGGCCAGCAGGCTGTCCTTGCCCGAGGTGATCTCATAGGCCGAGTGGCCAGGCGTATGGCCCTTGACCTCGACCGACTTTATGGACGGCGATATCTGCGCACCCGGCGCAAAAGTTTCGACCTGAGGCGTGACCGCGACGACGATGGCGTCGGCCTGGCCGCTGCCCTTGATCGAATCCCATTCGGCGGCCGTCAGACGCACCTTGGCGTTCGGAAAGGCAGGCGTGCCATCGGCATTGACCAGCCCGCCGATATGATCGCCGTGGCCGTGCGAAATCAGGACATCGGTGATCTGGTCATGCGTGACACCGGCCTGCTTCAGGCTGGCGATCAGCTTGCCGCCCTTGGGACCGACGCCGGTATCGATCAGGATCAGGCGGCTGCCGTCCTTGACTAGGAGCGCATCGACACTGAGCGTGATTTTATCGGTGGGCGCCCCGGCCTCCTTGAGAACGGTCGTGACGGCGTCGACACCGGCATCGAGACCGAAGACCTGGGCATCGTTGGGCATGACAAACTGTGTGTCGTGCAGCGAAACCAGTTCCAGATCGCCGACTTTGAACGGCTTGGCAGCGATTTCCGGAATGGCCGGTTCGGCGGCACAGGCCGCACCTGCAGCGAGGATGGAAGCGAATACGGACGCAATACCCAGACGCAAAGCCGTTTTCATGTCTTGACCTTTCAGGATGCCCTAGCGGAATCTGTCTAGCATTGCGAACGATGGCGGGCCAGTCCCGGCCCTAAACTTATGGGGTGTGGGGCCTGTGGCCCCGCGACCTTTAAACCAAAAAGAAAAGCCTGGCCCCAAAAGGCCAGGCTTTTCTTTTTGGTATTCAGAAGATGTGGGGTCACGGACCCCACACCCCATAACCATTACGAGTCGAGGAACGACCGCAGCTTCCGCGACCGCGAGGGGTGCTTCAGCTTGCGCAGCGCCTTGGCTTCGATCTGGCGGATGCGTTCGCGCGTCACCGAGAACTGCTGGCCGACTTCTTCGAGCGTGTGGTCGGTGTTCATGCCGATACCGAA
>CBFGPQ010000136.1:0-10111 GCA_965650705.1 uncultured Asticcacaulis sp.
GTCCGCGAGATGGCCATCTGGACCAGCATGGCGGCGATCGGCGCCAGGATCATCAAGGCCAGAGAGGCGAAGATGTTGTTGTTGCCTTCCTCGTCATTGTTCGATCCACCGAAGAACATGGCGAAGTTGGCGATCGACGAGATGGCGCCAGCGATCGAAGCCGTGATGGTCATGACCAGGGTGTCGCGGTTTTTGACGTGCGCCAGTTCGTGCGCCATGACGCCGCGGATTTCGCTGCGGTCGAGCATTTCCAGCAAGCCCGTCGTCGCACAGACGGCGGCGTTCTGCGGATTGCGGCCGGTGGCGAAAGCGTTCGGCTGGTCGCTGTGCATGATGTAGACCCTGGGCATCGGCAACTGGGCGCGGCTACTCAGTTCCTCGATGTCGCGGTAATAGGTGCGCAGCAAGGGATGCGTGGTGTTGGGATCGACGGGCTCGGCGCGGTACATGCGCAGCACCATCTTGTCCGAGTTCCAGTAGGTGAACAGGTTCATCGCGATGCCTAAGCCGAGCGCGATGAGCATACCCGTGGGGCCGGCCAGGGCAAAGCCGATGGCGCCGAACAATCCGGTCAGGCCAGCCAGCAAAATCCAGGTCTTCAACGGGTTCATAATGATATCGGTTCCTTGAGTTGTTGCAGGTTGAGGACTAGATATGGGAAAATAACCTTGCATCTCCAAGGGCCTTACGAAAATGTCATCTGAAACCGAAAAGCCCGCCGACCTGAGCCAGGTCATGCAAAAGGTGCTGACGCCCGAAGCGCAGCGCGCCTTGGCGGAAGCCGCCGAACGCCGGGCACTGGCGGAAGCCGAGGCGCAGATAATGGCTGAAGAGGATGGCGGGCCAAAGGGTCCCGAACCGACGCGCTATGGCGACTGGGAACGCAAGGGTATTGCGGTCGATTTTTAAGGAAGAGGCCCCGCCACCACGCCCAGCGGACGCGGTCCCCTCCCCAAATCCCAATAGATTTGGGGGGAGACCGCACGAGCGAGACATTGCGTAAGCAATGGCGAACGAGATGTGTTGCTGGGGTCTCTTTTAGACGTTATGGATCGCGGCCAGGATGCTTTGGGCAGCCGCGACCGGATCGGCAACGCGGGTGATCGGACGTCCGATGACCACATGCGAGGCGCCATTCAGGAAGGCGTCCTGCGGCGTCGCGATGCGCTGCTGGTCGTTGACGTCGGACCCTTCCGGCCGCACGCCCGGCGTCACAATCAAAAAGTCGGCCGGCACGCGGGCGCGGATCATGGCCGCTTCGTGCGGACTGGCGACGACGCCGTCCAGGCCACACTCGACCGCCTGGTCGACGCGCAGCATGACCAGTTCCGCCAGAGCCGTGCCGTAGCCCATTTCATCGAGATCGGATTGACTGAGCGAGGTCATCACCGTCACGCCGATGATCTTGGTAGAACCATTCCCACGGCCCTTGACTGCGGCGCGCATGACCTGGGGCTCAGCATGGACAGTTAGCAGATCGCAAGCGCCGGCACAGGCCGCTTTCGCCGCGCCTTCGACTTGGGCGCCGATGTCGTGCAGCTTCCAGTCCTGGAAGATCAGCTTCCCCTGGTCCTTCAGTTCGCGCGCCAGGTCCAGCCCGCCCTGGGCCAGAAGGGTCAGACCGATCTTGTAATAGGAGACGCTGTCGCCGAGCGTCTTGACCAGGGCGCGGGCACTGTCGAGATCGGGCTCGTCCAGAGCCAGGATCATACGGTCGTCGGCCTTGTAAAGCTCGGTCATGGCGATTGTCCTTGTGTGAGTGAGCGGCGATTACGCGATTTGCCATGCCTGCACAAGTCGGTCATGATCCGCGAATCACGGGGTATGCGGACATGTTCGACGATCTCAACCTGACGAAGCTGCTGCCGTTCTACATCAACTTCTTCATCACCTTGTTCGCGCTGATCGATCCGATCGGTAACGTGCCCATCTATGCGGCGGCGACTCAGACCCAATCGCCCAAGGCGCGGCGGTGGCTGAGCGTCTATATCTCCGTCTTTACGGCCGTGATCCTGTCGATCTTCTATTTTGCCGGCCTGAGCATCTTGCAGTTCTTCGGGATTTCGATGGACGCCTTCCGCATCGCCGGCGGGCTGTTGCTGTTCCTGATGGGCCTTCAGATGGCGCAGGGCGATTTCATGGAAACCTTCGCCCATGCCGAAGAGGTCAAAAGCGGGGGCGACCCGACAACAGGCGTCCAACCGCTAGGGCATCGCGAAACCGCCAAGAAGAGCTTCGAGAAGCTGGTGGTGCCGTTCGCGTTTCCGCTGATGGTCGGTCCTGGGACGATTTCGACGGTGATTATCCAGGCCGGCGTCGCGCAGGATCTGGGACCTTTGGGGGTGGTTATCGGCGTGCTGGCCATCCTGACGACGGCGGTGGCAATCCTGGTGTCGCTCTTGCTGTCGAACACCATTTCACGGATTTTCGGCCGGGTCGGGATGGTCGTCGTGGTGCGGGTGCTGGGGCTGATCCTGTGCGCCTTGTCGGTGCAGATCATCATTTCGTCGATCGGCGCGATTACGCAGGACATCATCCTGCCCAGCGCCGCGCATCCATATGAGAATACAGGGCACAGCCGTTAAGTAGACGAAGGGGCCTCAGGCCCCTTCACCCCATAAGTTAGCGATGGATCTTTCTCAACTGGCCGGACGCCAATTCCATCACCCAGTCATCGGGCAGCACCTTCAACAGAGCCGCCACCGTCTTGTTCGGTGCACCCGGCACGCAGCAGGCGCGATTGGCCTCAGCCGCGACAAAGCCCTCGCGCGCGACCTCGTCGGCGCCCATCCACCACCATTCGGGAATGGCCCTCGACAGCTTGGAGCGCGTGCCGACAACGTCGTGGAATTCGGAATAGGTCCAGCCCGGGCACAGCGAGGTCACGTGGACGCCGTGGTCGCGGACTTCGAGGTGCAGGCTTTGCGAAAACCGTGTCAGGCCCGTCTTGACCGGTCCGTAAAGTGTGTCGCCGGGTGAGGCGGGCAAGTAACCGGCCAGTGAGGCGACATTTATGATCCGGCCGAACTTGCGCTCGATCATGCCCGGCAAGAAGCGGTGTGTCAGCTCGATCGGCGCCAGCCACATGACCTGCATGAAGGCGCGTTGCTGCTCCAAGGTGGTGCCGAGGAAACCGCCCGGCTGGCCATAGCCGGCATTGTTGACCAGACCATCGACGCTGCGGCCCAGGGCCAGCACGCTTTGCTGCAAGGCTTCGGGCGTGGCGGGATCGGACAGGTCGCCCGGCAGGGCATGGGTTTCGACGCCGAAACGGAGGCGGATTTCCTCGGCCAGCGTGTCCAGCCGGTCCTGGCGGCGGGCGGTCAGGGCAACATCCCAGCCATGCGATGCATAGGTGCGCGCAAATGCCGTACCAATCCCTGCGGAGGCTCCGGTAATCAGGACAAGACGGCGAGCCAACGGTTCAATTCCCCTAAAAAATCAGGTGGCGATCGAACACGACCGCTGCCGGAAATGCAAGCGGATTGATAATGTGGAATGTTTACTGAGGTCTGAATGCCCCGACCACCACTCGCTCGCTCATGGTCCCCCCTGTTTGTCAGAGCGGTGCTAGAGTTTTGATGGATTGAGGCGTTGCACCGCCTCAATCCATCTGAAGGCTGGACCGTTTTCCCTGAGCTTCATGGGCTGTTTGGGAGCTGGGTCACCTTTGTATTTAATTCTTCGGATGGTTGCGTGGGCGTTAGGCTCGAAGACACAAGGGGACCGTACAACTGAGCGAAAGCGATGCGGTTCGGTGGGGCCTAAACGACGCCTTAGTGGAACGATTCGCCCAGATAGACGCGGCGCACTTCCGGGTCGTGGGTAATGGCCTCGGCGGAGCCTTCGAACAGCACCTCGCCCGAATGGATGATCGAGGCGCGATCGACGATCTCCAGCGTCTCGCGGACGTTGTGGTCTGTAATCAGGATACCGATGCCACGGCTCTTCAGGTAACCGATGACATCACGGATATCGCTGATGGCCAGCGGGTCGATACCGGCGAAGGGCTCGTCGAGCAGCATGAAGGAGGGCTTGCCGGCCAGCGCGCGAGCGATTTCGACGCGGCGGCGTTCACCGCCCGACAGGGCCGAGGCCGGTGAGTTGCGGATATGAGTAATGTGCAGGTCTTCGAGCAGGCGGACACAGTCGTCCTTGACCTTAGCCGGGTTCTTCTCGCGCAGCTCCAGCACCGAGGTAATGTTCTGCTCGACATTCATGCCGCGAAAGATCGACGCTTCCTGCGGCAGGTAGCCTATCCCTAAGCGCGCGCGCTGGTACATCGGCTGGTGCGTGATGTCCTGGCCGTCGAGCATGATCGAGCCATAGTCGGCCTCGACCAGGCCGGTGATCATGTAGAAGCAGGTCGTCTTGCCGGCACCATTGGGACCCAGTAGACCCACGACTTCGCCGCGCCCCAGCTTGAGCGAGACGCTCTTGACGACGGCGCGGTCCTTGTAGGTCTTGCCGATGCCTTCGACCACGATGCCGTCGCCGGCGACCCGGTCGGCCGTCGCCTTCGAAGAGGCTGAAAATGCGTCCGCGCTCACTTGGGATATATCTCCACTTACTGCGCGGGCCTGTTATTGGGATAAAGGACACTGCGCACCCGGCCCTTCGTCTGGCCACCCGGATCTGCTGTGAAGGTCGTGATGCCCTTGGACACCTGAGAGACCAGTCGATTACCGGTCGAAATGTTCTGACCCTGCTGCAGGATGACATTGCCGGTCACGACCATGGTGTCGTCCGCCTTGGTATAGACGGCGTTGTCACCCTTCATGATGGTCTGCTGGCCCTGGGCATCGACCGTGACATAGAAGATATTGCCCGTTGCCTCGATACGATTGATGTCGCCACCCGCCTCGGCATAGGTGATGGTGGCATGGTCGGTGCGCAGACGCGCCTTGTCCTGCAGGATCTCGACCCGGCCATCCAGGTACATGGTATTGGCCTGCTGTTCGATGCGTTGAGAATCGGCGCCGACCTGAACCGGTCCGCCCTGCCCCGAAACCTGTGCGGTCGCGGCGCCCCCGGTCAAAGCCAGAACCGCCAGGGCCGTCGCCATGCGAATTTTCATCGTCCGTCCGTTCCTCATGCCTTTAAGCGCCTATTTCCTGTTGAGCGTCGTCCAGACCTTGCTGTCGCCCCGTCCCCGGAAAACGACATCGGCGCCGTTTTTCGAAATCATGAAGGACTCGCCTACAATATGGCCCATGCTTCCGGTTCCTTCAATGCGTTTGTCGCCGGAGATCGTCAAGTCCTTAAGGTTGATGACAGCCGCCTCGGTGCGGAAGGTCATATCCGAGCCACCCGCACGCATGACGACATTGCCCGTAAGATGAAATAGGCCCCTGTTGGCGTCGTAGACCCCATTGGCCGACGAAATATGGGTCGACTTGTCGCCATCGCCCTTAAAGTCGATCGCCGGCCCCTTGAGGTTGACCCGCGTCAGATCATTGCCCTGCTGGATGGCCTCAAGACCGCTGATGGTGAATGGCGAGCCTGAGCCGCTCAGGCCCGAATAGCGCGGATTGATGGCGCGGATTTCCCGGCCTTGCGGATTATAGGCGTTGAGTGAACCAAGGATGCTGGTCACAGCAATCCAGCCAACGTTCAGCAGACCGATACCGATGATCAGGGCGGGGAGCGCGGTCCGCAGCGTCTTTATGCGGCGCGACCGGCGGCGGACCGCCGCGACCTGCTGGGCCAGGTGTGTCCTGCGCTGGGCGGCTTCGGTCTCGGCGTCGACGGCCGGCTCGAAGCGCGCAGTAATGTCCGTCAGTTGCGTGGCCATGAAATTGCGTTCCCGCCGAGAATTGTTAAGCTTCAAACGAAGCAGAACAATTCTCTGGTTTTTGTTTTGTCGCATTTCCTAACGTCGAACCGCCAGAAACGTACTTTGGCACTTCGCCGGAAAATGCTCCGGGCCCTATGCCCAGCTATGCGCGAAAATATCGCAATCTTCCCATCCTGCCAAATCCAGTTTGACGCGGTGCGGTAAAAAATCGAAGCAGCCCTGGGCCAGTTCTGTCCTGCCTTCGCGCGCCAGCATGACATTCAGGCGGTCGCGCAGTGCGTGCAGGTGCAGCACGTCCGACGCGGCATAGGCCAGCTGTTCAGGGCTAAGCGTCTCGTTACCCCAGTCCGAGCTTTGCTGCTGCTTGGACATATCGACGTTCAACAGTTCGCGCACCAGGTCCTTGAGACCGTGGCGATCGGTATAGGTCCGCGCCAGTTTCGACGCGATCTTTGTGCAGTAGACTGGCGCCGTGACGACATCGAGATGCAGCAGGAACATGCCGATGTCGAAGCGACCGTAATGGAACAGCTTCAGGACGTTGCCGTCCGTCAACAGACGCTTCAGGTTCGGGCAGTCATAGGTTTGGCGGTCAAGGCGCACGACGTGAGCATTGCCGTCGCCGCCCGACAGCTGAACGACACACAGGCCGTCACGGCGGAAACGCAGGCCCATGGTCTCAGAATCAATGGCGACAGTGGCGCCAAGATCGAGGCCGTCAGGCAGGTCGCCTTCGTGGTAGAATACGGTCACGGGATACGCCTTATGCGATGGTCATTAAGAAGCGTAACCGCCTAAGCCCAAATGGTTAAAAGGTCAATGACGCGAGCCTTTGTCGTGACGCGATGCTTGGGCCAAAAACCGCGTCACACTTTTGGCGCATCGCTTAACCGTGCGCCTTCAGGAACCGGATCGTCCGCCGCCAAGCCTCTTCGGCGGCTTCGGCGTCATAGACTTCCGGGCGGGTCTTATTGAAAAAGGCGTGATCGGCCTCGTAGGAATAGAATTCGGGTTTGTTACCTTCGGCCACCATGGCTGTCTCCATATCGGCAACCACGGTCGGTGTCACCCAATCATCCTTCGTGCCGAAATGACCCTGTAAGGGTATGGTGATGTCCTTCGGATCAGCAAAGGACTTAGGCGGCACGCCATAGAAGCAGACTGCTGCAGAGAAACCGGGCAGACGCGCGGCCGAGGCAATGGTCAAAGCCCCACCCATACAAAAGCCCATGACGGCGACCGACGCTGAACATTCGCGCAGCCAGTCCTTGGCAGCAGCGATATCCTCGTGCACCGCACCGGGAAAATCGAGCCCGTTCATCATGTGCGACGCCTCATCGGCATCCTTAGTAATTCGGCCATGGTAAAGATCAGGCGCCAGCGCGTTGAACCCCTCACCCTCGAAACGGTCAGCAATGGCCTTGATATGGTCGTTCAGCCCCCACCATTCCTGCAGGACGATGACGCCCGGTCGCGCGGGATCCTGACCTGCGGAATAGGCAGCGATCTGGCCGCCGTCGGGACGTGTAAGCGTAATCATCTGGCCCATGTGATCCTCCGTCGTGGCGACTACAGCATGATGCGTTCAAGTTAACCCGCCATCATACGTAGGCTTTTGTTTTATCGCGATATTTAGCCAAAAACCGCTTCACACTTTTTGGCATATCGCTCTTATATGGTTGGTTTCAAAGCCCCGGCAAGCCGCCCGACGTCCATAGGGCTAGTTCATCGCGGATATTGCGCTGGGCGGCGTCCTCACGCGGCGCGAAGACGTCTGTCAGGAAGATGCGGCGGTGCTGGCCGGGTTTGAGGAACATCTCACAGCGACCGGCCGCATAGGCTTCGGCGCCGTAGACCGGCAGGTATTCGCGCGCCACATCCTCGGCGTAGCGCAGATAGTCCGGCCACGGCGCGGCCAGGATCGCCATGTCGATGTCTACGACCAGCGCGGCATCGGGCGTATTCGCTTCGTGTTTTTTCGTCGCCAGGATATGCGCGCAGGCGCGATCGGCCGTGTCGCCCGTCAGCAGGGCACGTAAGCTTTCCGCGCTGCGCTCTTCATTGTCGGAGCGCGCCGGGTCATAAACGATGTCGTGGAAGAACAGCGCCAGCAGCGCGGCATCGGCGTCTTCGAACCGCCTCCGCAACGGTAGAAAATCCGTAACCACGGCGGCGATATGACCGAGCGTGTGGTAATGCCGCTGCGGCTCACCATAGGCCGCCACGATCCTGGACCAGATTTCCAGTCCGAGATGCAACCGTCCGGCCAGTTCGTTCCATACGCGCTCGAGCTCATGTTCGGTCATCGCGACGGCCACTCCCAGGGCGGCGGGTCATGATCGGCGATTTCGGTTTCGCCAAGCACCTTTTCAAGCACGACACGGTGCGTGGGTTTCGCCGCCGTCAGGGCGTCAACCAGTTCGTGCGAATGCGACACGACCAGGATCTGGCTGCGTTCCGACGCTTTGGCGATCAGACGCCCCAGCGCCGGCAGAAGGTCCGGGTGCAGGCTCATCTCCGGTTCGTTCAGCACCATGAAGGCCGGTGGGCGAGGCGATAGCAGGGCCGCCATCAGCAGGAGGTAGCGCAGCGTGCCATCCGACAGTTCGGATGCCTTCAGAGGCCGCAGCAGTCCTTTCTGCTGCATCTCCAGCTCAAAATAGCCGTTGTCACCCGAAACGTAAATTTCCGACCCAGGAAAAGCGTCGTCAACGGCGTTCGACAGGTCTTCGACAAAGCCGACCTCGACGATGGTCTGGATGGCAGCAGCCAGGTCGCTCCCGTCACTGGCCAGGACAGGCGTATAGGTGCCGATCTGCGGGTGGCGGGCCGGCGCGTCGCGATCGGTGCGGAAGTGATCGTAGAACCGCCAGTTGCGCATTGTTTCGCGCAGGCGCAGCAGTTCGACGGCCTCACCCGGATCGGCAGCGTGGGTCATCATGCTGTCGAACGGCGACAGGTCGGTAAAGGCCTGCGACCAACCACCATCTTTGCCGCGAAGGCTGACACCCGGACCTTTGCGGTTGGCGATCTCGTTGCGTGGCCGCAAAACCTGTCCGACCCATAGGCTTTCCACCTTGATCTGTGGATCGGCACTGAACATCGATCCACCAGGCACGGGCAAGCCCAGATCGATTGCGTAGCCATAATCGTCCGTTGAAAATCCTAGCTTCAATGACACAGGATGTTTGCGTACCAGGCCTTCGACGCGCTGTGTGCCGGCCTTCATCTCCCGTGAAAATCTTTCTGGTCCAGCCCATAGGGTGTAGGTAAGGCCGCCCTCGCTTGCCAGGGCACGGATGATACGACCCTGGGCAATATCGGCCAGTAGCCGCAAAGCGCGATAAAGGCTCGATTTGCCAGCGCCGTTGGCACCCGTCACCACGTTCAGCGGCTCAAGCGCGACAACGACGTCGCGCAATGAGCGGTAGCCGGAAATGGCGAGGGTGGTGATCATCCCTCAGATGTAACTCGTGTTAGCGCAACAGGGAATGATATTCCTTGTGGCGGCGCAGCCAGGCGGCGGCATAGCCGCAGATCGGCACGATACGCCAGCCATTGTCCTTGGCGAGCCGTGCCACGCCTTCCATCAGGCGGCCGGCGGCTCCGGTGCCGCGCAGTTCCGGGGGCGCTTCGACATAATGAATGTGCAGGGTATCGCCGCTTAAAGAATAGTCGGCGAAAACGGTCTTACCATCGACGAGCAGCTCGTAACGCTTATCGTCGACATTGTCGGTGATCGGATCAGTCATAGTGTCGGACATTGGATACTCTCCTTGGATGGGAGAGATAGGCCCTCACGCATAAAATCGGAATGCCTTTGTCCGGGCGGAAGGCTTAGCCGGCCGCCATATGGTCGGTAGAGGCCGGACGTGCGGCGAAGCGCGGGCGCGGCGCCAGGGTCGCACTGCGGGCCTGATACGGCACGTAAATCGCCGGAGACACGGAACGAGCCGCGGAAATCCAGTTCAAACCATCTACTTTTTTCATCACCATCACCATGGCTACCGTTGTGTCTGCACACCCATCGGCGGCAGATCGTTTCTAGTGGTTCACAATATCAAGATTCGATAAGGAATGTATGAATCCCCGACGGTAAAAATAACAGTGTTGCCTGGGCGCATCTCGGGCCTGACAAATCGGGGAAGAATGCCACACGAAAAAAAAGCGAAAAATCTTTGAAAAAGAACTTGCGTGCCGTGCGGCCTTGAAATAGTAGTCGCCGCCTCGGACGGGGGCACCTGATCCGGCCATCGATCAGATGGGGCTTTAGCTCAGTTGGTAGAGCGCTTCAATGGCATTGAAGAGGTCAGC
>CBFGPQ010000137.1:0-10076 GCA_965650705.1 uncultured Asticcacaulis sp.
TGAGCGTCATCGACCGCGCCATGCGCGCCGTCGAAGCCGCCGTCGAACAGGGCGTGCCGGGCGTGCTCGGTATCCACATCGAAGGGCCGTTTATTTCCAAGGAACGCAAGGGCATCCACAATCCCGATCTCTTCCGGACGCTGGACGCCGAGTCGAAGGCCCTGCTGAAGAGCCTGAGGCGCGGCAAGACCATGGTGACGCTTGCGCCCGAACGTTGTGCGCCCGAGGATATCGCCGAACTGCGCGCCGCCGGCGTCATCATCGCGGCGGGCCACACCAATGCGACCTACGCCCAAACGGTCGAAGCGCTGAATGCCGGCGTCACCGGCTTTACACACCTGTTCAACGCAATGTCGCCGATGCTGCACCGTGCCCCCGGCGTCGTTGGCGCGGCGCTGGAGAACCTCGACAACTTCTCGGGGCTCATCATGGACGGCCACCATGTCGATTGGCCGGTGCTGAAGGTCGCCTTGCGCACCCGTCCGGCCAACCGCTTCATGCTGGTGACCGACGCCATGCCGACCGTCGGATCAACGACCAAGACCTTCGTGCTCAACGGCCAGACCATTCACGTCGAAAACGGTGTCTGTGTCGGACCTGACGGGACGCTGGCGGGCTCCGACCTCGACATGGTCACAGCCATGCGCAACGCCGTGCAGCTTGCCGGCGCTTCGATCGTCGACGCGGCGATCATGGCCGCGACGGCGCCGGCGGAGTTCCTGGGCCTTGGCGCCGCGCGCGGCAGCTTAGTTGTCGGCCAGCGCGCTGACATCGTCTGGCTGGACAAGGATCTGGCGATCCAGGGCACTTTTATTGGCGCCAGCGTGGATGAGGCCCTGGCTGCTTAAAAGGCCTACCTCCACGCCGCTTCATGACGCGTAGCATCACCTATACCTCCCCAGCTTGCTGGGGAGGGGGACCACACGAGTGAGCGTAGCGAATGAGATGTGGTGGTAGGGGGCCGTTAGCGACAACGCACCTGAATGCACGCCTAGGCAATAATATCCGGATTGATCTTGTCTTCGATCGTCGAGATCTTGTCGCGCACGGCCAGCTTCTTGCGCTTCAGGCGGGCGATCAGGATCTGGTCCGGCTGCGGCACGGCTTCCAGCGCCAGGATCGATTCGTCGAGATCCTTATGTTCCTGCTTCAGGAGCGCCATCTGGCTCCGCAGGGCCACGGTCTCGGCGCTGATCGGCAGCTCGCGCACAGTCGGGTCCATATCATCGGGCTGGGCCAGTTCAATATTCGGCACCAGGCCCAGGACCGGCTCGCCGTCACGGCGTTGCACCACACGTCTTTCCACATCGCCCTTGCCCACATCCCCTTCGGTCTTGACCAGATGCAGGCCGTCACCTGCGCGCAAGCTGCGGATGTTGCTGTCGTCGTGCATGAGAAAGACGACTCCTCTCTGCCCTAAGGGGTTGACGTATAAGGACATAATGGGCGCTTGGTCGCGCCCGGAACTGCGCCATCATAACGCAAAAATCACGCCTTGGTAAGAGCCTCGGCGAGACGGTTGAGCCCCTCTTTTGGTGTATTTGCCGCCCATCCTTGCGCGACAACCACAAGCGCCTCACCAATACCTTGTTTTACATCATTTTTTTCGTGAGACATGTCGCTCAGCCGGCGCATGAGCACACGTTCCGCCTCAAGCTCCAACCCTTTTATTTTTTCGCGCAACGGCAAACGCACGGCCTCATCGCCGTCTTCCAGCGGACTTTTCAGGCGGCGGCGCACCTGCCGAAGGGGAGCGACGACTTCGCCCGCCCAGACACGGGCGATTCTCGCCGCCTTCGCAGCCTCCGCCTCATCAATGCTGCGCCCTTCATGCGCCCGCCACGCCGCCCACAGCAGCAGCGGCACGCACTGATCGTGGTCGTCCTGCAACGCCAGGCAGGCCTCGGCTACGCCCTCTCGGCCATAGATATCGACCGCCCAGTCCCAGAAGTCAGTCGTCAAGGCTGATGTCCTCGCCCCAGCGCTTCATGCCGGTCTCGATGCCGAACAGGTCAAGCGCGCGTGCGACGCTCTGGTCTACGACCTCGTCGAGGCTTTGTGGACGGGTATAGAAGGCTGGCATTGGCGGAGCGACGATCGCGCCCATTTCGGTCACCGCCGCCATGGTGCGCAGGTGGCCGAGGTGCAGCGGGCTTTCGCGCACCATCAGCACCAGGCGCCGGCGCTCCTTCAGGCAGACATCAGCGGCGCGGCTGATCAGCGACGAGGTGACACCGGTGGCGATCTCGCTCATCGAGCGGATCGAGCACGGTGCGATCAGCATGCCCAGCGTCCGGAAAGAGCCCGAAGCGATCGACGCGCCAATATCTGCGGGCTTGTGAACCACGTCCGCCATGGCATGAACTTCGGCCAGGGAAAGGTCGGTTTCGGCCGTCAGCGAGAGGCCCGCAGCCTTCGAGACAATCAGGTGCGATTCAACTCCTGAGAGTCTCAGCATCTTCAGTGCGCGGATGCCGTAAACGGCTCCAGAAGCGCCACTAATTGCAACAGTAAGTCTTTGTGTTACCTTATTTTCTGTCATGATTTTTACACCGGTCACGGACATTCCGCATTTAAGCTTTGGACAACCAAGTTTCTCTCGTTTCCGTGATGCTAATGTAACTCAAAGTGATTCCACATTCCCCGCTTACGGGTGTTCCATACGCATGCCGGACGCGGTGTCCGGCGCGAAGCGAAGGATAACCTAATGACCATTGAAGCGAGAGTGCGCGAACTCGACCAACGTCATCAATCCCTCAAATCCATCATAGCCCGCGAAGAGCGTTCGCCCTCCGTGGACTCCTTATACCTTGGTGAGCTTAAGAGAAAGAAGCTCAAGCTGAAGGAAGAAATCGAACGGATCAAGTCACTCATGCGACAGGAAGTCGTAGAGCCCATGCTCCAGTGACGCTCTATTAGCACAATCAAGGCCCGGACGACCGCCTGCAGGGTGGAGACCGGGGCTTCGAAAACCCCCGAAGGCTGGGCTTTCGGGGGTTTTTCATTGTCAATGAAACGCTTAGGCCATCTTCACGGTGCGGATCGAGAACTGCGACACCAGCTTGGACACGCCCGGCATGGTCGACAGTACGTCGCGGTGGACGTCCTCATAGGACAGGCTTTCGCGCAGGACGATCTTGAGCAGATAGTCTGCCTCGCCAGACATCAGGTGACATTCCTCGATGGCCGCGCAGGCGACCGCCGCCTTTTCGAACTTCTCGAACGTCTCGCGGCGCTGATCCTGCAAGGTGACATGTACGAAGACGGTCCCCTGCTTGCCCTGGACATTCTCGGCGATGACGGCGCGATAGCCTGTGATGACGCCCTTCTGCTCGAGAATCTTGACGCGGCGATGGGCAGCCGACGGCGACAGGCCAACCGCTTCGCCGAGGTCGGCCGAGGTGGCGCGGGCATCGCTGCGCAAGACCTTGATCAGCTCGCGGTCGAAGGAATCCAGATCGGAAAATTTATCACTACCTGCCATGAAATTGAGAATATCTCCAAGCCGCCGCCGTGGCAAATCATTAAGTTTCGAAAATTTGCCACCAGAACCGGATTATAATTTCGTTTTCAACCGGTTTGGAGCAGCCGTCATGAAGATCAGCGTACCGAAGGAAATCAAGACTCACGAGTACCGGGTCGGACTGGTTCCCAACTCTGTCGCCGAACTGACACGCCTTGGCCGCACAGTGTTTGTCGAACGCGATGCCGGCGCCGCCATCGGCTTTTCCGACGCTGACTATGTCGCTGCGGGCGCGCACATTTGCCCCACGGCGGAGGAAACTTTTGCGGCCGGCGACCTGATCGTCAAGGTCAAGGAACCGCAGCTGCCCGAATGCGCCCGGCTGAAACCGCACCAGACACTGTTCACCTACCTACATCTCGCCGCCGACAAACCCCAGGCCGAGGCGCTGATGGCTTCGGGCGCGACCTGCATCGCCTACGAAACGGTCACCGAGCCGCAAGGCGGCCTGCCCCTGCTGCGCCCCATGTCCGAAGTCGCTGGCCGCATTTCTGTCCACGTCGGCGCGACCTATTTGCATAAGGCCTTCGGTGGCCGCGGCGTGCTGATCGGCGGCGTGCCGGGCGTTGCCCCCGCCAAGGTCGTCATTATCGGCGGCGGTGTCTCCGGCGTCAACGCCGCTCAGATGGCCGTTGGTATGCACGCCGACGTCACCATCTTCGACCTCGACACTCACAAACTCGTTGAAATCGACCGTATGTTCGGCGGCCGGGTCAAAACCGCCTATTCGTCACGCGCTGCCTTAGGCCAGGCTGTCACCGAAGCCGACCTGGTCATCGGCGCCGTCCTGATCCCCGGTGCTGCCGCACCTAAGCTGATCAGCCGCGCCATGCTGAAAACCATGAAGCCCGGCGCCGTATTGGTCGACATCGCCATCGATCAGGGCGGCTGTTTCGAGACCTCGCATCCGACGACACATCAGGACCCGATCTTCATCGTCGATGATATCGTCCACTACTGCGTCGCCAATATGCCGGGCGCCGTCGCGCGGACCTCGACGCTGGCGCTCAACAACGCCACCCTGCCCTTCGTCGTGAAGATGGCCCAGATGGGCGTGTCAGCGGCGCTGGCCGCCGATCCGCACCTGCGCGCCGGCCTGAACGTTTCGGGCGGCCAGATTACCTATAAGGCGGTCGCCGAAGCGCTAAACCTTCCCTCGGCGGCCTGATATTTGCGCAAAAACCGCCCTTACGTCTTGGAAATTGGCTCTTTTGTCCCCATAGTGAAAAAAACGAGCCCCATAGAACAAGACACAGGGATCCGGACATGACGACATCGAGCGTCCGCAGAATTGGCGTCGACGAACTGGAAATCGTACGCGAACTGGCCTTGGTCATCTGGCCGAAATGCTACCGCAACATCATCGGTCCCGACCGCGTCGATGCCATGCTGGCCGTGCTCTATGACACCGAAGCGCTTGAGCGCGAAATGCTGGAACAGGGCCACGTCTTCTGGGTCGTGCGCTATGGCGATACCGACGTCGGCTACGCATCCGCCTATCGCGCCGGTGAGCGGCTGTGGCTCAAGAAGCTGTATGTCCGCGACGATCACCGGGGCTTAGGCCTCGGCAAGGCGCTGATCGAGGCCGCGCTGGCGCACTTCCAGTCCCAGGCGATCCAGGACATGGCGCTGTACGTCAACCGCGATAATACCCCGGCGATCAACTATTACTTACGCTCGGGCTTCCAGGTCGAGGCTGAGGTACCCGTGACGATGGGGCCCTACGACTTCACTGACATCGTCATGCAGAAGGCGATCTAGGCTGTCATCAGGCGGGCAAAACCCGGCCCGCCCAAGGCGACCTGCCAGACAAAGACCACCAGCCCATGCAGCAGGACCGCCGGCCACAGCGAGCCGGTGCGATAGCGCATGGCGGCGCAGGCCGTTCCCAGCATCGCGGCGCAAACCAGGAAGTCCGGTCTCAGGAACAGATGGGCCGCGCCGGGCAGGAAGGTCAGCGCTTCGACCACGTGCCACAGAACGAAGGCGGTCACGCCGCCAACGAGCCACAACCGGTCATGGGCGCCCTTCCCGCGCGTCGGCGTCAACAGCCCGCGAAAGACCAATTCTTCGCTGAGCGCCGGCACCAGCAGGATCATGACCAGCCGCAGCGGCCAGCCGGCAAAATCCGGCTGCCAGCGAACGAGACCCGTGAGGCCCGCCATGACAGCGATCCCTGCCAGAGTTACGGCGGAGACGGCCGCGCACAGCCCCCAGCCCGCGGCATCGGGCCACGTCCTGAAGGCTGAGACCAGGCGGTTAACCATTCCCCTTCCTAGACTTTACAAAATGGGGTATGACCCACCATATCAGACTGATGCGGGGGGCGTATCACATGCTCCCTGTCAAAATGGGTCACAGAGGGAGTCCTAAATGATTTCGAAGCGCGTTGTCCGTCTCGTCGCCGGCCTGGCCGCCGGGGCTGCCCTGGCATTCGGTCTGGCCGGATGCGGCATGAATACCATCCCGACCAAGGAAGAAGCCGGCAAGGCAGCCTGGGGCGAAGTGCAGAACCAGTATCAGCGCCGCGCCGATCTGGTGCCGCAACTGGTCGCGACCGTCAAGGGCGCCGCCGCGCAAGAGCGCACGACGCTGACGGCCGTGGTCGAAGCGCGCGCCAAGGCGACGCAGATCACCGCCCAGGTCGATGCCTCGACCGTCAGCGATCCCGCCAAGTTCAAGGAATACCAGGCCGCCCAGGACGGCCTGTCGTCGGCACTCGGCCGCCTGATGGTCATTCAGGAGCGCTATCCCGACCTGAAGTCGAACGCCGCCTTCATGAGCCTGCAAAGCCAGCTGGAAGGCACGGAAAACCGCATTGCCATCGCGCGCCGCGATTACAATGCCGCTGCCCAGGACTACAACACGTCCTTACGTACCTTCCCGACCATCATCTGGGCCAAGACCATGTATGGGTCGTCGAAGCCGATGGAATATTTCGCCGCCGCGCCGGCCGCCGCCAACGCCCCGACCGTCGACTTCTCCGATATCGGCGCGCAACCGGCCCAGCCGGCGGCTCCGGCTCCCGCTTCGGCCCAATAACGATCGTAACAAGGCCACTCAGCCATGACGGCGTTTTCCCCGCATACGACCCGCCTTCCCGCTTTAGGTAAGGCTTGGGTGGCCTTGATCGTCTTCGCGCTGGCGTGGATCGCCACGGCAGCGCTGGCCGATCCCAAATTCCCCGATCATGGCGGCAAGCGTGTCGTCGACCAGGCCAACATCCTGTCCGATGCGACCGAACAGGACCTGGAACTCAAGCTCAAAGGCCTTGAGGACACCACCACCGACCAGGTGCTGGTGGTCACGGTCGACAGCCTGCAGGGCTACGAGATCGAGGAATACGGCTACAAGCTTGGACGCCACTGGGGTGTGGGCCAAAGCGGCAAGGTCAAGGCTTCGACGGGCGAGACCTACAAGGACAACGGCCTGATCCTGCTCGTCGCGCCCAACGAGCGCAAGGTTCGGATCGAGGTCGGCTACGGCCTAGAACCGGTCATGACCGATGCCATGTCGCACATGATCATCCAGGGCGACATCCTGCCCAAGTTCAAGTCGGGTGACTATGACGGCGGTGTCGAAGCCGGTGCTGACGCCATCATCCAGCAGTTGTCGATCGACCGCAACGTCGCCATACAAAAGGCGCAGGCCGCTGCCAGCGCTCAGCCTCAGAAGGGCGAAGGCGGACTGCCTATCGGCGTCATCATCTTCATCATTATCATCTTCATCCTGTTCTCGCGCGGCTGGCTGCCGTGGTTCCTGCTGGGCAACATCCTCGGCGGTGGCAGAGGCGGCGGCTGGAGCGGCGGTGGCGGTGGTGGCGGCTTCGGTGGAGGCTTCTCCGGCGGCGGAGGGTCCTTCGGCGGCGGCGGATCGTCGGGTAGCTGGTAGGGGAAGCGGACATGTCACAGCTGAAAATCGACCACGCCCGCGTCAATGCGGCCATCGCCCAGGCGGAAGCCACGACTTCCGGCGAAATCACCTGCGTCCTCCGCGCCAAGGCGCTGGACTACAGCGCTACGCCGATCGGCTGGGCGGCAGCCCTGACACTTCTGGCGCCGCTGGTCACGGCCGGCATGGGCCTGATGCCGCACGCCTGGCTTGAGCCCCTCCTAAGCCGCGTGCTCGGCTGGCACAGCATCGGCGTCAGCGGCCAGTACGCGACGTGGGAAATGGCGCTGGGCCTCACCGCCCTGCAAATCGTCGTCTTTGCCGCCACATGGACGCTTATCAATTTCACGCCACTGAAACTTTGGCTCACGCCCAAGGCAACGCGCCTGAAAAAGGCCCACGAAAAGGCGATGGAGCAGTTCTATTCGCGCGGCCTGCACCTGACCGCCGGACGCACCGGCGTGATGATCTTCTGCGCCCTGGAAGAACACTTTGTCGATGTCATCGCTGACGAAGGCATCTATTCGAAGGTCGACAAGACGCTGTGGAATGACACCGTCGCCGTGCTGCTGAAAAACATCAAAGCGGGCGACCTGACGAATGGTTTCGTCGAAGCCGTCACAGCCTGTGGACTGGCGCTTGCGACGCATTTCCCGCCCGACCCTGACAATCCCAATGAACTGCCCGACGTGCTGATCGAGATTTGACGGCTGGCTGAGTGCTTCGGGCATCTGGTGTTAAGGGTGTCCACAGATTGGCGCGCTAAGGCGCGCCTGCACAGAGGGACTGCACACGTGGAAAGTGGGGGCCTCCATCGGGATAATGACAGCGCAGAGCGATGTCTGAACTATCGGTTCAAGTCCTCAACCCACATGACACGCTCGGATAATCTGTGTGGCGCGCGTTAGCACGCATCTGTGTAATCTGTGGACATGCTTCCTACCTAAGTTTCCCTCTCGCTTTTCAGCAGAGAGAAGGCTAAACACCGCGCCCCTCTCCTGTCTCGCGTTGCCTCTTATGTCCCGTCCTTATTGCGGTATCGATTTCGGTACGTCCAATTCCGCTGTCTGCGCCGGCCTTGGCGACACCGTGCAACTGGTGCCGATCGAAGGCGATGCGGTCACCCTGCCGTCGGCCCTGTTCTTCAATTTCGAGACAGGCGAAACGCGCTTTGGCCGCCAGGCGGTGGCCGAATATCTCGACCACTATGACGGCCGGTTGATGCGGGCTTTAAAGTCGATCCTGGGCTCCAGCCTGATCGGCGAAACCACCCAGGTCGGCAATCGCCGCAAGGATTTTCGCGCCATTATCGGCCTCTACATCGCTGAACTGAAGACGCGTGCCGAACGCTTTGCCGGCCACAGCATCGATCAGGTCGTGCTGGGCCGGCCGGTGCGCTTTGTCGACAATGATGACGTCGCCGACACCCGCGCCGAATCCGAACTGCGCGGCATTGCCGAGGCGCAAGGCTTCCGCGACATCGCCTTCGAATACGAGCCTTTGGCGGCCGCGCGTGATTACCAGTCACGCCTCGCCGGCACCGAGACCGTCCTGGTCACGGACATCGGCGGCGGCACGTCGGACTTTTCCGTGCTCAAACTCGCACCCGACAGTTCCGACATCCTGGCCAATGGCGGCGTCCATATCGGTGGCACGGACTTTGACACGCGCCTGAGCCTCGCCACCCTGATGCGCGATCTCGGCTATCGCAGCCAACTCAAGGGCGGCCTGGAAATGCCCGGCCTCTATTACCATCAGCTGTCGACCTGGCACCTGATCAACTTCCTCTATACGCAGAAGACCATGCTAGGCGTCCGGCAACTGCACCATCAAGCGATTGACCGCTCGATGACAGAACGCCTGATGAAGGTTCTGGACAACCATGCCGGGCATGAGATCGCCAACCGCATCGAACTGGCCAAGATCGCCCTGTCGGACGCGGAAATGACCACGGTCGATCTCAATGCGGTCGACAAGGGCTGGACGCACATCATCGGACGCAGCGCGCTCCTGGGCGCGACCTTCGCCGATGTCGAAAAGGTCGTCGGCGCGGCGCTTGAGACCGTCACCTCGCGTGCGGGTCTGAACGCCGGCGCGATCGAGACCCTGTTCATGACCGGCGGCTCAACCGCCCTGCCCGGCTTCGAAGCCGCCATGCGCGCCGCCTTCCCCAATGCTCGCGTGCACTATGGCGACCGCTTCTCCAGCGTCGCCAGCGGGCTGGGCCTAGCCGCAAAGCAAAGATTTTCTTGAAAAACCGCTTGCAAAATCGCCCTCACATCTGTATCAGCACGCTAACACACTAACACGTTGACACAGATGCGCGACAGTGCCGAAGACAAAGATGCGGTGGCAAAAGCCATACTGATGCTCAAGGACGCCGGGGAGGTTCGCGCCTTTCTCGATGACCTGTGCACGCCGGCCGAAATCCGTGCGTTCGCTGAGCGGTTCAAGGTGGCGCGGCTGCTCGACGAAGGTCAGCTCAGCTATCGCGAAATCTCCGAACGCACCGGCGCTTCGACCACGACCGTGACGCGCGTCGCCAGGTTCCTGCGCGAAATGCCACATCAAGGATACCGGCTGGTGCTGGACCGAATGAAAGACCCCAAATGAGTGAACCGAGACTCCGTATTGCCGTTCAGAAGTCGGGCCGCCTGGCCGA
>CBFGPQ010000138.1:0-10028 GCA_965650705.1 uncultured Asticcacaulis sp.
CGGTCGGAATTCAGCGAAGGCTTGGCTTCCGGGATCGGGAAACCCGCGGCCGCGACCATCTCGTAGACCATGCCGGCTCGGATAGCAAAATTGACATTCTCCGAGATCGAGCCGCGTTCGCGCATATTGCCGTGGGCCAGGGATGCCGAGACGATGCCAACCAGGTTGCCGAACTCATCGATGACCGCACCGCCGGACGAGCCCGAGCCGATCGGCGCCGTGAACTGAAAGCGCGAAACATCGCCGCTGCTTCCCGTGAGTCCCGAGATATTGCCCGTGGTGACCTTGAGATCGGTACCCAGCACATCCATCAGCGGAAAGCCCGCGGCAAGAACGCTTTCGCCCAGCCAAAGCGGCGCGCCGTGGCGAAGCGCCATGGGTTCACCTTCCACTTCACCTTCCAGCAAGGCCAGGTCGTGGATAAGATCGGCGGCGACAGGGCGCAGCTTGTTGCGGCTGCGGCCGAGCTCCAGCGCCGTGCCGTCCTCGATAACGTGGGCATTGGTGACGACCAGGCCCGGCGCGATCAGGACGCCGCTGCCCGACGCGGTGGCGCCACGTGGCGGACGCGGTGGCGCGCCTTCGCTGCGCGGCCGCTGCGGGAAGTCGGTATTGCGCAGGTTGCGGGCGCGGGCATAGGCGTCGATGCCAAACGTAAAGCCCTCATTGGCGACCTTGGCCCGCCAGACGCCGTCCTTGGCGTAGATTTCGGCCAGGATGACGGCGGCGAGTTGCCCGTTAGGCTCCGGGAAGCTGTGGGCCTGCCCGGCAATCTCGACATGGATCGGATAGGCGGCGTTGACGAAGCCGCCACTGCGGTCGTCGGTAATGTAAGCGATGATTTCCAGCGGTGTGTCGCGGATCAGCGGCGACGGCGCCACCCAGCGCCTGTTATCCTCTTTACGGAAAGGGATAATCTCGCCATCGCTGCCAACGGCGCAAACAACGACGCGATCGGCGTCACTGCCGTGGATGCTGACGGCCCAGTCCCCGTCTTTGGAGATCTGGAGCCGCTGACCAGGTGACGGCGTCAACATATGACCTCAGGATGCCAGCCGCTGGACGGCGGTTTCAAAGCTGATTTCGGTGTCAATCTTCGTCCCCTCCACGTCGTTCGCACTCAGGCGTCCTGTCAAAAGGCCCGCCCAGCCGGCCAGAATACCCGCGCCCACCGCTTCGGCATAGACGACACCCCCGGCCGGACGCGCATTGATCTCAAGCACCTTCCAGCTTCCGTCCATATGCTTGCGAAACTGGATATTGACCACGCCGTTCAGCGCATAGCGCTCGACCAGCTGCCCGGCATAGGCGCTCAAAGGATGATCGGTCTGGATACGCTGCTTGCCGGTCGCCAGCTTGGTGCGGGCGGCATAACGCAGCATGCGCCCGTGATGGGCCAGGATGTCAAACGAAACCTCGGGCCCCGGCAGGTATTCCATCAGGACCATGTCGCGAAACGGCCTACTCTCCTCCTGCTGGCGCAGCGCGGCCAGGTAGAGGTCGGCCTTGATTTCGCGGGCATCCGGGTTCTCCAAATGCGCCATTGGCCTGTCAGGGATCAGCTTCCAGAAGCCGAAGCCATTGACGCCATTGCGCGGCTTGACGCATGGAACGGCGTCGCCGCCGAAGCGATCCCGAAACGTCGCAATCGCCGTCTCCAGCTGCGCCGTTGACGTCACCAGTTCCGTTTGTAAATGGAAATCGGCTTCGCACAAATCCTCGGCGAAGCGGAACTTGTCTTCGAGCAGTTTCAGGACCTCCTGGCTGCCCGGAAACTCGACGCGGCACGGCAGGGCCGCTGCGCGCAAGGTATTGCGGTAGTGGGTCGGGATCAGGACATCGATGGCCTTGTCCGCCACCTTGTCCTGAACCCATTTCAGATAGCCGGCAGGATCCGTTTCCGGTTCCACCCAGGTTTCCACCGGGCCGGCGTGTTGCGGCTTGCCCTTGGCGACGCTGGCATAGATTTCGAGCCCCGGTTCCGCAGACATCATGGCCTGAGAAATGCTGGCCAGGGAAAACCCGCGATTGAACCAGATACGCATCATCAGGCCAGGTTGACGCCCATGGCCGAAGCCAGGCCGGCCAGGCCGCTTTCCCAGCCTTCACCGATGGCCTTGACCTTGATGTCGCCCTGGGGGCCGCGATACAGCTCGACAAAGACCATGGCGGCATTGGTGCTGCTGTCTTCCGACAGGTCGTAACGCGCCAGTTCCTTGCCGTCCGCCTGGTTGATCACGCGGGCATAGGCGTTCTGCACTGAACCGAAATTCTGGCGCCGCTGCTGGCCTTCGTAGATGGTGACGGCGACCGTCACCTTCTTCGCATTGGCCGGCAGCTTGGAGAAGTCGACCTTGATCGTTTCATCGTCGCCAGCGCCGTCACCGGTCCGGTTGTCACCGCCATAGATGACCGCGCCTTCGGGCGAGGTCTTGTTGTTGTAGAAGACGAAGTGGCCGTCGCTCAGGACCTTGCCACCTTCGTCGACGACAAAGGCCGAAGCGTCGAGGTCGAAGGCCGCGCCATCGGTCTTGCGCACGTCCCAGCCGAGGCCGACCGTGACGGAGGTCAGGCCCGGAGCGTCCTTGGACAGCGAGACATTGCCGCCCTTAACGAGAGATACTGCCATTTATCTGGTCCCTGCCTGATCAGCCCACATTGACGCCGAAATGGGTCGCCAGCGGTCCCAGGCCACCCTTGAAGCCCTGGCCGACGGCGCGGAACTTCCATTCGGTGTTGTGGCGGTAGACTTCGCCCAGGATCATGGCCGTCTCGACCGAAGCGTCCTCGGACAGGTCGTAGCGGACGATTTCCACATTGGTCTTTTGATTGACCAGACGGATGAAGGCGTTGGCGACCTGGCCGAAGCTCTGGCGGCGCGCTTCGCCGTCATGGATGGTGACGACGATCGACACCTTGTCGACATCGGCTGGCACCTTGCTCAGCGTGACCTTCACCTGTTCGTCGTCGCCCTCGCCGGCGCCGGTGCGGTTGTCACCCAGGTGTTCGACGCCCGGCACGGCTTTGTTGTTGTAGAAGACGAAGTCACCGTCGCTGCGCACCTTGCCGTCGGTCTTCAAAAGGAAGGCGGAGGCGTCAAGATCGAAGTCTGTGCCGTCGGTGGCGCGGACGTCCCAGCCCAGGCCGACGATGATTTCGTCGAGCGAAGGATCTTCCTTGCTCAGGCTGACATTGCCACCTTTGGAAAGCGAAATTGCCATGTTGAATAGTCCTTTTCATCTTTTGGCGGAGGTCGATCGGGATGGTGCGCCCTCCGCCGGGGTGTTCCATACGTTACGCTAATTTTAGTCAGGCTTTCTGGCCTCTTCGACTGCCTGGTCTTCAGGAACAGGCCGAGTATGCTGGTTGGGAATGACGTCGCCGGTCGGCAGGATGATCTGCGCGTCACCGTCCTCGGCATATTCCTCGGGGAAGCGCTTCTTGTGGTCAATCGACACCCACAGCGAGACAGCGATAATGATGGCACCAATTAGCCCGGTCACAATCTCCGGAATGTGCAGTTCGATGCTGAGCAGCATGATCGTAGCCAGAGCGATGATGGCGTAGAAGGCGCCGGCTTCCAGGAAGCGGAACTCGGCCAGGTGGCCACCGCGCACAAGGGCTATGGTCATGGAGCGGACGAACATGGCGCCGATGCCGAGACCCAGGGCGATCAGAATGATGTCGTTGGTGATGGCGAAGGCCCCGATGACACCGTCGAACGAGAAGGAGGCATCGAGGAATTCGAGATAGATAAAGGCGCCGGCGCCGGTACGCACCACCGTGCCGGTGGCATCCTTTTCGCCGCCGATCCAGTCGCCGAAGGCCTGGACCGCCCAGAAGGTGCCGACGCCCGACAGGCCGGCGATCAGGAAGGTCTTCTGTTCTTCGCCTTGCAACAGGAAGGACAGGCCGCCGATCAGCAGGGCCGTGACAATATAGGCCGCGAACGGAATCTTCGACAGCGCGGCCAGGGGCCGCTCAATAAAGCCCAGCCAGTGGTGTTCGCGGTCGTCGTCGAAGAAGAAGTTCAGGCCGACCAGCATCAGGAAGGCCCCGCCGAAGCCGGAAATGCCGATATGGGCGCTGGTGACGATAGCCTCATAGCGTTCGTGGTCCATGATAGCGATGCGCGTGGCTTCCCAGGGCGTCACCATGGCCGAAATCGACACGATCAGGATCGGGAAGATGATCCGCATGCCGAAGACAGCGATGATGATGCCCCAGGTCAGGAAGCGGCGTTGCCATACCGGATCCATGTCCTTGAGGATCGAAGCGTTGACGACGGCATTGTCGAGGCTGAGCGAGGTTTCCATGACGCCCAGCACACAGGCCAGGAAGACCAGCTGCAAGGCTGTGTCGATGCCACCTTGGGAATAGCCCAGCCATCCCGCCAGGATCAGCGAAACGACGCTGAAGACGATCGATCCGTAAAAGTTTTTCATACGTGTTTATTTCTTTCGCCTTTAATTTTTTCGGCCGGCAACCCACTGAAGGATGATGCCGATGTCGTCGGCAAAGCCCTTCTGGTCGCGATAATACTGGATATGGCGATCCACCTGGATATTGCCATTCACATTGTTGATGACGGCAATGCCGCACAGCCGCGTATTGTTGCGGCCTTCTTCGAGGCGGACCTCGATTTCCGGCTGGCCTGGCATGGTGATGCGGACGACGCCATCGGTCTGCTGCCAGTTGGGCACGCCGTCGTAAATCAGCGCAAAGACGCCAATGCGGCGGATCTTGTCGAAGTGGCGGCCGTTGACGCGAATGGTCTCACCGGTCGACACGGCCCCCGTGCGGTCGTCGCCCGACAACTGGATGAAGGGCTCATGATCAAACGACCCAAAGTTGCCGCCCAGTGCCTGGATGCAGCCCTTATAGCCGTCGTGGAGCTCGAACAGGACGCCGAGGTCGAGGTCGATATTCTTGCTCCCGCCCCCAAACAAGCCCGTCTTCTGCTCCTGACGGCTCCAGTTGAGATTGAGGATGATTTCGCCAAAGCCGGCCGCACCCTTTTGCAGGCTGACGCGCGGGCTGCTCTTCTCCAGCGTCACCTTCTTCAGGCTGATCGGTGCGGCAGCAGGAGGAGGCGGTGGAGGGGGTGGCGCAGGCGGCGCTGCTGCCGGCAGATCCTCGACTTCACCGCCGAAATGCGCGATCAGGCTGGCCAGGCCGCCGGCAAACCCTGCCGCGATGGTGCCGATGCGCCACCCTGAGCTATGCCGATAGACCTCGGCCAGCATGACGGCCTTTTCATTGCTTAAGGATTTAGCGACGTCGAACGAGGCCAGGCTGTCCCCGAGCGTGACGAGCAACGGCTTCGACTCGCCGATCGGGCGGCTGTCGTGGGTCGCGGTGAAGACGATCCGGTCGATGCTGTCGGGCAGCCTGTCGAGCTCCAGCTCAAAGACGGCGCTGCCAGCCGATGGCGAAAGCGTGATCGCCCCTTCAGGAGAACGCGTATTGGAGAACAGGACGACATAGCGGTCGTCACCGATCTTGCGGTCCTTGTTGAGGCCGAAGGCGGCGATATCCGCGCCGTCGAGACCGAAATCGACCTTGACCTTGCATCGCGTGCCCAGCCCGAAATCGGCCAGGCTACGCTTCTCGCCTTGCTGCAATTGCATGCATTATCCTGTGATATGACGAAGAGCCACGCAGGGCTCTCCTTTTGATAATCAGATGAGTTGGGCCGCCAGTGTGGTGATGTCCTTCACCGTGCGTGCGGTCGTGCGCTCGCCGATCGCCTTGAAGGTCCACTCACCGCCGTCGCGCTTGACGATGGCCAGGACGACACCAGTATGCGGGCCGCTTTCGGAGATGTCGTAGCGCGCCAGTTCCTTGCGGGCGCGGCTGTCGACGACGCGCGAAAAGGCGTTCTTGACCTTGTCGAAGGTCTGGCCACGGAAGCTGTTGACAGTAAAGACCAGGGTCTCAATGTTCGACGGCAGGCGCGTCAGGTCGATGGCGATGGTTTCATCGTCGCCGTCACCTTCACCCGTCAGGTTGTCGCCGCTGTGGCGGATCGAGCCGTCGCGGCTCAGCAACTGCTGGAACCAGACGGTGTCCACGACCTGGCGATTGCCGTCAAAGGCGATGCACGAGGCGTCAAGGTCGATGCTATTGCCACCGCCGCCGAACAGGCCGCCCAGAATGCCGCCGGACGCCACGTCCCAGCCGACCCCCAGGGTGATGTTGGTAAGTCCCTCGCCGCCTTCCTTCTTGAGGCTGACCGACGCGTTCTTTTGCAGAGAAATACTCATACTCATCCTTTCATGGCAGCGAGACGGCTCAAAAAAGCCTGCGAGGCGCATTCCACCCGGAATCTGGCCAGGGATTTTATGGTTACTCTTCCCTTAACCAATTGATACCTTTATCGAAACCCGCTCTAAACGTGACGCGGACACGCCCCCGGCGCGGACTGTAATCATAAAATATGCAGCCGGACAAGCCGAATACAAGTCCGATCCGGTTGACAAAATACTTTTAATTACAAAGCCGGAAGGCGCAGGGTGCCCTCCAAAATCATAGATAAATCATAACGCTGTTCAGATATTATCGCACCATAACGTCGACCATCTGGGTCAGGTACTGACGGATATCTTCGATACTTTCGCCGGCACGCATGCGCACGGAGATCGTATTGTGCCCCGACGAAGCAATCCGTGCCAGCGCCTTGACGTCAGCATCGGCCGGCAGTTCCCCCGTCTCCTTGGCCTTTTCGAAGCGGCGGATGAAGCCCGCCTCCATATCCTTGAGCGCGCCCAGGATCATTTCGCCGACTTCCGGATCGCGCTTCACGTCGGTCAGGGCCGCGCCGATCATGAAGCACCCCATGCCCTGTGCCTGAGGGTTATGATAGATGGCGATCGACGTCTCATAGACCTTCATAAGGCTTTCGCGCAAAGGCGCCGGCGTCCGGAACGCCTCCACATAAAGCGGGCGCGCATCGTCGATATAATCCTTGAGCACGGCGCGGAAGGCCTCGGTCTTGTCACCGAACGCCGCATAGAGGCTTGGGCGGTTCATGCCGGTCGCCGCGCTCATGTCGTCGAGCGACGTCGCGGAAAACCCCTTGGCCCAGAATACCTGGCGCATGGCTTTCAACGCCGCGTCGCGATCGTAGGCCTTGGGCCGGCCACGCAGTTTCGGGGCAGCGGAAGCTGGCATTGTCACATCACTTTCTTCTTTTTGTACCATATTGCACAAAATCTCTTGACACGCACCCCTTCCCCGCATTTATTTTGTACCGATGAGTACAAAACACAATATGAGGGTGATCCGATGACCACTTCCCGCCTTGCCGCTCTGACGCTTGCCGCAGCCGTTGCGTTCACACCGCTGACAGCCACTGCCCGAACGGAGTCGGCCGAGTTGACGTTACAGCAACCCGCCGCGCAAAACGAATACATTATCGATGGCGCGCGCTGGAACTGTGACGGCGCCACCTGCCGTTCGGGCTTTGTCGACGACATGCCAGCGCTGCGCAGTTGCAAGCGCGTGGTAGCGGTGACGGGCGCGGTCAGCGCTTTCAGCTGGCGCGGCCGGGTGTTGAGCGAAGCCGAACTGGCCGTCTGTAACACCAAGGCAAAGGCGTAAAGCTTGACGCCGGTAACGGGAATACTGGCCAGCGTCATCGCGCTGGCCTTCTTGCACCTGATCATGAGCATCGCGCTTTACGCCACGCGCATCCCGGCCATGATCGCCATGAAGATGAGTGCCAACAGGCTGGCGAAGCCCGGCGGCCGCGAAAGCCTGCCGGCCTGGGCGCGCAATGTGGCGGACAATTACAACCATCTCGCCGAGGCGCCGACGGTATTCTATGCCGTGGCGATCGTCATCGCCGTGCTGGGCAAGGCGGATCTGGTGCACCTATGGAGCGCCTGGGCATATGTCGGACTGCGTTACGTCCACTCAATCGTCCATTCGACCTTAAATGTCGTCATGCTGCGCTTTACGATCTTTGTGCTGTCGTGGGTGGCGCTGGGCGTGATGATTGTACGGGCGGGATTGGGATTTTCCTTCTCCCCGTAAAACGGGGAGAAGGTGGTCCGAAGGACCGGATGAGGGGCAAACACTACTTCCACAAATGCTAGACGCGTTTGCTATGCGGCAGATAGCCCCTCACCCGATCGGCTTCGCTAACGCTCGCCTCTCGTCCTCTCCCCGCAAGCGGGGAGAGGTGGGCCAGCAATAATCCTTCGCCATAACGCGATAGGTATCCAATAAAGTGTTGGTATCGTACCACCGGGCCAGAATGTCCGGTTTGGAATTTATACAAATGCTGATAGGAGACGCGTCATGCAAAACGACTCCCCCGAATACGAAATCAAGTTTTACCCGCGCGGCCCGAAGACGACCGAGTGGAAGATCTGGCCCAAGGCCGGTGGCGTGGCCGTTACCAGCGGTGTCGCGGGGAAGTTCGCCGACGCTCAACTGGCCGCGAAAAAGCCGCTCGAGAGTCTTCAAGCCAAAGGCGCTTAAGCCCTTTTCCTACGACTTGCCATTTACGATCAGCCCCGCTCTTTCGTCCTTTGGAAACTGACATCCGGAAACCGCTCCGAGACGTAGTTGATTTCCCATGCCGACTTGCCGAGGAAAACCGGTGCTTCGTCGAGGTCCGTACCCATGGCCGAGCGATACTTGCCGGCGAAATCCTCGATCTTGGCCGGATCGCCAGCCAGCCAGCGTGCTTCTGAGAATGCCGACGGTTCGAAAATGCATTCCAGGCCGTATTCGTTGGCCAGACGGTCGGCCATGACTTCGAATTGGAGCTGGCCGACGGCGCCGACGATAAAGTCCGCCCCGATCGCCGGCCGGAACAGCTGGGTCACGCCTTCTTCCGCCAGCGATTCCAGCGCCTTTTTCAGATGCTTGGCCTTGAGCGGGTCCTTGACGCGCACGCGCTGCAGGATTTCCGGCGCGAAGTTGGGCAGCCCCTGGAAACGCACCGTGCCGCTTTCCGACAATGAGTCCCCAACCCGCAGGACGCCGTGGTTTGGAATGCCGATGACGTCGCCGCCAAAGGCTTCTTCGGCCAGTTCACGGTCCGAGGCGAAGAACATGATCGGCGCGTTAACCGACAACTGCTTGCCGGTGTTCTGGACCTTAAGCTTCATGCCGCGCTCGAACTTGCCCGACGTCAGCTTGAGCATGGCGATGCGGTCGCGGTGGTTCGGGTCCATGTTGGCCTGGACCTTGAAGATGAAGCCGGTGACTTCCTTGTCCGCCGGATCGACCTGCATGTCGACGCCGGCCTTCTCTGCCTTGACCTTCTTGGGCGGAGGCGCATAGGCTCCGAGCGCGCTCAACAGTTGGTTCACACCATAATGGCGCAGCGCCGAGCCGAAGATGACCGGCGTCATGTGGCCTTCCAGGAAGGCCTCCTTGTCGAACGCCTTGAAGCCGCCTTCGATCAGTTCGGCGGTCTCGCTGAGCTCATCGAACTCGTCCTGGCTGAGCCACCCCCTGGCCACTGCTTCGCCGAGCGGGGCCGGATCTTCGTGGCCCTGGTCGTATTCGGCCCCAGACTCGCGCTTGGTGAAGGGATAGAAGAGACCGCTCTTTAGCTCGACCATACCGCGGAAACGGTTGCCCGAACCGGCTGGCCAGTAGAGCGGCGAAGGATCGAGTTGCAGCTTGGCCGCCACCTCGTCCAGCAAGGCCATGGGGTCCTCGGCCTCGCGGTCGAACTTGTTGATGAAGGTCAGGATCGGGATGTCGCGCAGGCGGCAGACTTCGAACAGCTTCAGGGTCTGCGGCTCGATGCCCTTGGCGGCGTCGAGCACCATGACGGCAGCGTCGGCGGCGGTCAGGGTGCGATAGGTGTCTTCCGAAAAGTCTTCGTGGCCGGGTGTATCGAGCAGGTTGAACAGCAGGTCGCCATATTCAAACGTCATGACAGACGACGACACCGAGATGCCGCGTTCGCGTTCTATCTTCATCCAGTCCGAGCGTGTCCGGCGGTTTTCGCCGCGCGCCCGCACCTGGCCGGCGGCGCGGATCGATCCGCCCGCCAGCAGCAG
>CBFGPQ010000139.1:0-10009 GCA_965650705.1 uncultured Asticcacaulis sp.
TCAAACTTAGCGGCGGATGCCGAGCGTTTGGATGATGGCCTGATAACGGTCGTTGTCACGGCCCTTCAGGTAGTCGAGGAGACGACGGCGCTGCGAAACCATTTTCAGGAGGCCGCGGCGGCTGTGGTTGTCCTTCTTGTGCTCCTTGAAGTGCTCGGTCAGGTTGGCAATGCGCTCGCTGAGGATAGCGATCTGCACTTCCGGGCCGCCGGTGTCGCCTTCGGAACGGGCGTGGGTCTTGATGACTTCTGTCTTGCGATCAGCAGTAATCGACATCGGGTAATCTCCTACATAGGAATTAAAGGTTCAAAATGCGAGTCGGGAAGATTTTCCCGCCGCGCAATTCGCAAAGCGCGATGACCTGACCATCCTGAACCGCCTGGACCGTGTCGGAGAACGCTTCAAAACCGGCCTCGCGGCGGGCTTCAAGGGCCTCGGTGACAGTCGCTAACTGACGGGGCAAAAGGGCAAGATCGCGGCCTTGCTTCAGCTTCTGGGCCTCGTCTTGCGTCACAGGCAGGGCCGGGATGTCGTCCAGCGCTGTCTCTACGCCAAGCAAAGCGTCAAAAGCGGCGCCTCTATGCACTAAATCGGTCAGCTTTTCCAGTGTTATTGCGTTCTTTGTTGCAAATGCGCCTACCGCCTCGCGCCGGAGCATCGAAACGTGGCCGCAAACGCCCAGGTCCGCACACAGGTCGCGGGCAACGGAACGGACATAGGTGCCCTTGCCGCAGTGAAGCGTCAGCGTTGCCGTTTCGGTGTCGAACGCATCGAGCGTCAGGTCGAATATCTCGATTTCGCGAGCCTTGAGTTCGACCACGACACCCTGGCGCGCCAGGTCATAGGCGCGCTTGCCGTCGACCTTGATAGCGGAAAAGGCCGGCGGCACCTGTTCAATCACGCCGACATAGTTCGGTAGGATGGCTTCCAGAGCTTCGCGCGTCGGACGGTCATCGGACTGCGCCGTCACTGTCCCTTCGGCATCATAGGAGTCCGTCGTCGTGCCGAAGGTGATGGTGAAGCTGTAGACCTTATCCGCCTCCATCAGGTACGGCACGGTCTTGGTCGCTTCGCCCAGCGCAATCGGCAGGATACCGGTCGCTAAAGGGTCGAGCGTGCCGGCATGGCCCGCCTTCTGGGCCTGGAACAGCCAGCGGATCTTCGACACGGCGGCGGTCGAGGTCATCTCATAGGGTTTGTCGAGACAGACCCAGCCGTGCACCGGGTCGCCTTTTTTCTTTCGGGCCATTGGAGTGTCCGTTGTTGGAAAGAAAGAACCCCCACCACCATCTTCGCTTTGCTCGATGGTCCCCCTCCCCATGCCTTCGGCACAGGGAGGAGAAACGGAGCACGATCACTCCTCCCTGTCGCGGAGCGATGGGGAGGGGGACCGCGCCGTGAAACGGCGTGGTGGTGGGGCCTCTTACTTAATCCTCATCCTCATCGTCATTATGACGCAGATCGCGCGCGATTTCCGGACGTAGGAACAGAGCATCGATCCGAGCCGCCTCGTTGAAGCTTTCGTCGTGAAGGAAGCGCAGGTCCGGCGTGAACTTCATGTCGATCCGGCGGCCGAGAATACCGCGGAAGAACTTGGAGTGCGCGTTGAGCGCCGCGATCGCAGGGCCGATCTGTTCCGGCTTGATGCTGACGCCGCCAAGGCCGGCACCCAGAGGCTCGACGAACACAGTCGCGTGGCGCAGGTCGGGCGAACAGCGCACTTCAGTCACCGTAATCGAGATATTGTGCAGGGCTTCGTCGTGGACTTCTTCTTCGCGCAGGATTTCGACCAGGGCATGGCGCACCAGTTCGCCAGCGCGCAGCTGACGCTGGCTGGGACCCAGTTCGCCGGACGTGCGGCCGTGCATCCGGTCGCCGGCGCGCTTCTGGGACTTATCGTTGTAGGAGTTGCGTTTCATCCCGCTCATATAGGCTTTTTCGGCGATTTTTCTATCGCAAAATGCCAGCGTCGGGTTATGCATAGGAAAATACAACAAGCAGCGCTGCGGTTTTGCGCAAGATAGCTGCAACATATTTGGGAGGGGGCTGCTATGGCTGCTCAAAAAATCGACTTCGTGCCGCGCATGGAAGGGCTTGATGCTCTGCGTGGCTTCGCGCTCTTCGGATTGTTCATCGTGCACATGCCGGAACTGTTCGAGCTTTACTGGGCGCACCCGGTCACCGACCCGGTTCAGCTCCTGTGGCACGATGCCGTCTTCACGGTCTTCGGCGGCAAGGCTTTTGCGCTTCTGGCCCTGTGCTTCGGCGTGTCCTTCTTCATCATTATGAACCGCTCTGCGCAGAAAGGTAAGGACTTTACCGGCCGCTTCATCTGGCGGCTGGCGGTGCTCGGCATTATCGGCCTGATCCACGGCCTGTGGTATCGCGGCGATATCCTGGAAGTACTCGCGGTTATGGGTCTGTTCCTTGTGCCCTTCTACCGCCTGAAGTCCAACACGCTGGTGATGGCCCTGGGCGTGTTGTTTCTTCTCCAGCCGATCATGATTTTCCAGATCTTCAGCGCGCTGGGTGGCGCCGAATGGGCCAACAAGCCGATGAGCTTCTGGAGCAGCAAGGTCCCTGAAGCCTATCTGACCGGCAAGAGCCTGATGGAAACCATCCGCATGAACTGGGTTGATGGCCACCCGTTCAAATGGGCCTTTATGTACGAATCCGGCCGGCTTAGCCAGATCCTCGGCCTGTCGCTGATCGGCATGGTGCTGGGCCGCGTCAACTTCTTCGGGGCGCCGGAAAAGTTCGGCAAGACGCGCATAATCGGGTTTGTTGTCGCGCTCGCCGCCGCCCTTGGCCTTTGGCACACGAAGGACATGCTGACCAACCTGATGCCGACGTCGGACGCTGTCTTCATGCCACGCTCGCTTTGGGGAGCAATGGTGTCTGGCTGGTTCGATCTCAGCGTCATGTTCAGCCTCTTCTTTGGCTTTACCGCGCTCTATTACAGCTTTGCCGGCAAGGCACTGAACGTGCTGGCACCCGCCGGCCGCATGACCCTGACCCTCTACCTGCTCCAGTCGTTGATCTTCGTGCCGGTCTTCTACAGCTTCGGACTGGGCCTGCACGCCACGATGACGCAGAGCGAAGCCGTGCTGATTGGCCTGGGAGCGTTCGCTGCACAGGTCGTCTTCGCACACCTGTGGTTCAAGGGCTTTGTCTATGGCCCGGTCGAATGGCTGTGGCGCGCCGCGACGTATCTAACGGTGAACGTGCCGTTCGCAAAGAAACAGGCTGACTCCTGACGGCAAATCCCGTCAGGTTGCGGCGAAAATCGTGCCCGTCGAGACCCGGAGCGGAGCGTACTTGAGTACGTGAGCACCGGAAGCGCAGACGGGTGCGGTTTGCAGCCCAACCTCACGGGTCATTTTTGGCGCGCTTTTTATCCGAAAACCGCGTTGCACTTTTCGGAAAGCGCTTAGTTAAAAACGATCGTCTTGCCGCCATTGATGATCACGCGGCGCTCCGCATGCCACGTGACCGCACGCGCCAGAACGCGCGCTTCGATGTCCTGGCCGATGGCGACCAGTTGCTCAGGCGTATGGCCGTGGTGAACGCGCTGGACGTCCTGCTCGATGATCGGGCCTTCATCGAGATCTGATGTCACATAGTGCGCTGTCGCCCCGATGATCTTCACGCCGCGCTGGTGCGCCTGGTGATAGGGTTTGGCGCCCTTGAAGCTCGGCAGGAAAGAGTGGTGGATGTTAATGCAGCGGCCTTCCAGCTTGCGCGCCAAATCATCCGACAGGATCTGCATGTAGCGCGCCAGCACGACGAGATCGGCCTGATACTGGTCGATCAAGCCCAGAAACTGCGCCTCCTGCTCGGCCTTGTTGTCCTTGCCGACCGGCAGGTGCACGTAAGGCACTCCGTTCCATTCAACGAAGGAGCGCATGTCTTCGTGGTTCGACATGACGCAGGCAATATCGACCGGCAGCAGGCCCGAACGCCAGCGGTGCAGCAGTTCGTACAGGCAGTGGCCGAACTTCGAGACCGCAATCAGCACTTTCGGCTTACGTGACAGGTTGAAGATGTCCCAGTCCATGGCGAAACGGTGGGCGATCGGCTTGAAGCCATCGCGCAGGGTTGCCATCGGCGGCATCTTGGGGCCGGCCTGACGGAAGACGACACGGACGTAGAAGATATCGCCCTGCGCGTCGTTGAACTGGTTCGATTCGACGATCGAAATGTCGTTGTCGTTCAGATAGCCCGACACAGCCGCGACGATACCGCGCGTATCCGGGCATTTGATGATCAGGACGTGGTGCGAAGGGTCGAATTGGGTCGAGTCGAGCATAGGACGGCAAGCCTGCAAACAATGGGCCGCTGGCTATAGCATCAAATTCCAAAGATTTGTGAAGGTTTAGGCTGAAACGAAAATGGCCCGCCGGTGAGGGCGGGCCATGAACCTTGGTTTTAAGGAGATCAGAGCGTGCGCTTGATCTCTTCGACCGTGAAGCATTCGATGAAGTCGCCGGCCTTGAGGTCCTGGAAGCCATTGAATGCCATACCGCATTCCTGGCCCACGACGACCGAGTTGACTTCGTCCTTGAAGCGCTTGAGCGTCGACAGAACGCCCATTTCCTGGATGACCACATTGTCGCGCAGGATACGGACGCGGGCGCCCTTTTCCACGCGGCCTTCGGTGACACGGCAGCCGGCGACCTTGCCGACCTTGGTGATGTCGAAGACTTCCAGCACTTCCGCGTTGCCGAGGAAGGTTTCGCGCTGGATCGGCGCGAGCATGCCCGAGAGCACACCCTTGATGTCGTCGATCAGGTCATAGATGATCGCGTAGTAGCGGATTTCCACGCCTTCACGCTCGGCCAGGTCGCGCGCCTGCTTGGAAGCGCGGACGTTGAAGCCGATGATCGGCGAGTTGGAGCCCTTGGCCAGTTGCACGTCGGACTCAGTAATGGCACCGGCGCCCGAATGAATGATCCGTGCACGGACTTCTTCGTTGCCAACCTTCTCCAGCGAGCCGATGATGGCTTCGGCCGACCCCTGAACGTCCGCCTTGATGATGAGCTGAAGCTCCTTGACCTTCTTGTCGGCCAGCTTCGACATCATGTCGGTCAAAGACACGGCGCCAACCGGTGCCAGGGTCTTTTCGCGACGCAGACGTTCGCGGTAATCGGTGATTTCGCGGGCGCGGGCTTCGTTCTCGACCACGGCGAAGGCGTCGCCGGGGCTCGGCGCTTCGTCGAGGCCCAGGACTTCGACCGGCTCCGAAGGACCGGCTTCCGGCAGCTGCTCGTTGCGCTCGTTGATCAGGGCACGGACGCGGCCGAAGCTGGAACCGGCAACGATGATGTCGCCGCGCTTCAGCGTACCACGCTTGACCAGGACGGTCGCCACCGGACCACGGCCCTTGTCGAGCTTGGCTTCGATGACAACGCCTTCGGCCGTACGGTCCGGATTGGCGCGCAGGTCAAGGACTTCAGCTTGCAGCAGGATGGCTTCGATCAGGCTGTCCAGGCCCTGGCCCGTCTTGGCCGAGACTTCGACAACCTGGGTTTCACCACCCAGGGATTCGACAACGATTTCATGCTGCAGAAGTTCGTTGATGATATTCTGCGGCTTGGCGCCGGGCTTGTCGATCTTGTTGACCGCAACAATGATCGGCGTGTTGGCGGCGCGGGCATGGTTGATAGCTTCGATGGTCTGCGGCATGACGCCGTCATCGGCAGCGACGACGAGCACGACCAGGTCAGTCACATTCGCACCGCGGGCGCGCATGGCCGAGAAGGCGGCGTGACCCGGCGTATCGAGGAAGGTGACCTTTTCGCCCGATGGCAGGCGGACCTGATAGGCACCGATATGCTGAGTGATGCCACCGGCTTCACCGCCGGCGGTATCGGTCTTGCGCAGGGCATCGAGCAGCGAGGTCTTGCCGTGGTCGACGTGACCCATGACGGCCACGACCGGCGGACGCGGCATGGTATCGCCTTCATCGTCGGCGGCCGAGATGAAGCCTTCTTCGACGTCGGACTCCGACACGCGCTTGACCGTGTGGCCGAATTCCGAAGCCACCAGTTCAGCGGTGTCGGTGTCGATCACGTCGTTAATCTTCAGCATCATACCTTGCTTCATCAGCATCTTGATGATGTCGACAGCTCGGACGGCCATACGGTTTGACAGTTCCTGGACCGTAATAACGTCGGGAATGATGACTTCGCGCGAGACGCGGGCCTGTTCGACCTGCGAACCCTTGCGCTTTTCGCGTTCACGTTCGCGCGCCCGGCGAACCGAGGCCAGCGAACGCATACGATCGGCTGCGCCCTCGTCGTCTCCGACAACGGCCTGCAGGGTCAGGCGGCCTTCGCGGCGCTTCGGCTCACCACGGGTCTGCGACACGGCCTTGACCGGTGCACCGGCCTTACCGCGCTTGACGCCGCCACGGTCGTCGTCGTCGCGCGTCGTCTTGACTGGACCCGTCGTGCCCCGGCTCGAGCGGATACGGTCGACTTCGGGCGTTGCCGGCGCGTTGGCGGAAACACCACCACCCAGACGCGGTGGACGTGGGGAGTTGGCGCTGTAGCGAACGGTTTCACCCCGCTCGCCGCCCTCGCGCGGCGGACGCGGCGCATTTGGGTCGCGCGGCGTGTACGGACGGTTCGGATCACGTGGCGGACGCGGTGCGTTCGGGTCGCGCGGCGTATAGGGACGGTTCGGGTCGCGCGGCGGACGACTGTCGCTACGTTGACCATCGCGGGGGCCGTCGCGATTGGCATCGCGGGGCGGATAGGGCGGGCGACCGTCGCTGCGCTGGCCGTCGCGAGGTGGCTGACCATCGCGTGGACGGAAATCAGAGCGTTGGCCATCGCGTTGGCCGTCGCGCGGAGGATAGGACGGACGCTGGCCGTCCCTTTGACCATCGCGCTGGCCATCACGCGCCTGATGACCTTCGCGCGGCGCGCGTTGATCGTAACGCGGGGCGCGTTCATTGCGGAATTGCGGCGGGTTGTCGCGTTGCGGCGCGGCTTCGCGCGCCTGAGGTGCGGGCGCGGGCGGCTGGGGCGCCGGTTGCGCGGCGGGTTGAGAGGCCGCAGGCGCGGTTTCGACGACCGGCTTGGGCGCTTCGGCCACAGGCTCGGGGCGGGCAGCCGCCTGAGCAGCGGCAGCTTGTGACGCTGCACGGGCGGCAGCGGCCTTCGCTTCGGCGTCGCGGCGTTGTTGTTCGGCCAGCGCCGCCTGGATGGCGCGCTGCCGGGCGTCCTGCTCTTCCTGGCGCAAACCGCCGGGACCCGAGGAGCGTTGTTGTTGCGGCGCGGACGATTGCTGACGCGGTGCATTCGGCGCGGACTGGGTGGGTCGCGCCAGATTGGTGTCATGTGACGGACGGGCGGGAGCACCCGGTGCACCTGCCGGCGGCGTGCCAATGCGGCGCTTGGTTTCGACCACCACCGTTTTCGACCGGCCATGGCTGAAGCTCTGCTTCACGGTGCCTGTCGAAACATTGCCGCCCACGCGCGGCTTCAGCGTGAGGGGGGTGCGGCCCTCGCGGTTCTGGTCGTTGGTCTTGTCGTCTTTAGTGTCGCTCATGCGGCTTGCTTTACTTAACCCTTGCGAAGTCCGCCAGATGCGAACTTTCCGATTTGACAAATAATTCGTAGATTCTTCGCTGGCCGGTCTAAGCCGGACCTTGAAAATGACATTTAACTGGACGCCGTCACCCGTCCGGTCCGCCAGGCCCGTCCCACGCAGCGGGGACAAGAGGCTCAAAGCCGGACAACCGTTTCATCTCCGAGGACCAGCGCTCGTTGCGCCTCCCCGGCAGGAGAGCAATGTGTATGGCATTTTCCAGCCCCAAAGCCAAACTTAAATCCGAGTTGTCGAAACAACCGCAGATTTTTGCCTGTCCTTGTGCCGCGCGATTGGCGGCCAGGATGCGATTGCGGCCATCGGCCGAGCCATCCGTAGCCTCGATCAGCCAGGCGAGCTTTTTCGCCTTCACATTGCCGAGAATTTTTTCATATCCGCTGATTAGGAGGCCTTCGCGGCGCGCCAGCCCCAGCAGATCCAGGCAGCGGCGGCGCAACAGACCATGCACCTGATCGACCAGGCCGGGATCCGTCTTCACCTGACGCTTTGCCGCTCTCGCAAATATGTTCTTGCGGATCGCGGTTTCAAGGGCTGAGCGATCGGCGCGTACCCAGATTCCGCGACCCGGGAGTTTATGCGCCACATCGGGCACCACAATGCCGTCCGGCGAGACGACAAAACGGATCATGCCGTCTGTGTCAATGCTTTCGCCGGACACAGCATCGCGCCGCTGGACCGGCAGCCGGCCCGACGGCGTTTCACACAGGATACCGGTCTCCGCTTCGTCAGAAGCGGAGATGGCGTCAGTTTCGGTTAGCGCTGCGGCCTCATTGTTCTGCTGTGGCGACATCGGCGCCCTCCTCAGCAAAATCACCTTCCGCCGCCTCGTCTTCTTCGGCAGCCGGCGCTTCGATCCAGCCCAGCGCGATGCGGGCGTTGAGGATCAGGTTTTCGGCGTCCTGGACCGACAGGTTGAAGCTTTCGAGCGCGCCCGGAACACGGACGCGTTCGCCATCCTTCTGTTCGAAGCCGCCGCGAACTTCGTCGGTAGCGAGATCGGCCACATCTTCGACCGACTTCACGCCGGCTTCGCCGAAAGCGACGGCCATGGCGAGCGTCAGGCCCGGCAGGCTCAGGACATCGTCTTCGACGCCCAGCTCGCGGCGCTTGGCGTCCTGCTCGGCAGCTTCCCTTTCGAGGAAGTCGCGCGCACGGGCCTGAAGCTCCTGGGCGGTGTCCTCGTCGAAACCTTCGATGGCCGCGATTTCGTTCTCGTCGACATAGGCCAGGTCCTCGACCGAGGTGAAGCCTTCGGTAACCAGCAGCTGGGCGATAACCTCGTCGACATCGAGCGCTTCCTGGAACAGGGCGGTGCGTTCGGCGAATTCCTTCTGGCGGCGCTCGGAATCCTGCGACTCGGTGATGATGTCGACCTGCCAGCCGGTCAGCTGCGACGCCAGGCGGACGTTCTGGCCACGGCGGCCGATGGCCAGCGACAGTTGTTCGTCCGGCACCACGACTTCGACGCGGTCTTCTTCTTCGTCCAGCACCACCTTCGACACTTCGGCCGGGGCCAGGGCGTTGACGATGAAGGTGGCTTCGTCAGGCGACCACTGGATGATGTCGATCTTTTCGCCCTGCATTTCAGCGACGACGGCCTGAACGCGCGAACCGCGCATACCGACGCAGGCGCCGACCGGATCGATCGAGCTGTCGTTGGAGAGAACGGCCATCTTGGCGCGGGACCCCGGGTCACGGGCGACCGACTTGATTTCGATGACGCCGTCGTAGATTTCCGGTACTTCCTGCGCAAACAGCTTGGCCATGAAGCCACCGTGTGCACGGCTCAGCATGATCTGCGGACCCTTGGTCTCGCGGCGGACGTCATAGATATAGGCGCGGATGCGGTCATTGACCTGGAAGGCTTCGCGCGGGATCGACTGGTCACGGCGCATGATGCCTTCACCACGGCCGAGATCGACGATGACGTTCCCGTATTCGACGCGACGCACCGTGCCATTGACGATTTCGCCGACGCGGTCCTTGAACTCGTCGTACTGGCGCTCGCGCTCGGCTTCGCGCACCTTGTGGGTCACGACCTGGCGGGCCATCTGGGTCTGGACGCGGCCCAGCTCGAACGGCGGCAGCGTCTCGACATATTCCTTGCCGACAAAAGCTTCTTTGTCGCTACGCAGCGCTTCACTCAGCGAACGCTGGGCGTACTCGTTCTCGACTTCTTCGTCGTTCACGACGGTAACGTGCCGAGTGATGGTCATTTCACCCGAACGGGCGTCGATATGAACGCGGATGTCGTGGTCGGCGCCATAGCGGTTGCGTGCGGCCTTCTGTATCGCTTCCTCGATGGAGGCGATGACCACGGTCTTGTCGATCGACTTCTCGCGCGCGACGGCCTCTGCGATCTGCAGCAGTTCCTGGCGGTTGGCGCTAATCC
>CBFGPQ010000140.1:0-9997 GCA_965650705.1 uncultured Asticcacaulis sp.
TTGTTTGTCGCGATATTTTGCCGAAAACCGCTTACACTTTTCGGCATATCGCTCTAGATGAACAGAAATCTTGCGGGATGCCTTATGAGCAAAGCCTATTACCTCGACGAACTCAGCCTGGAACAGACGGCGTCGCGTGTCTTCACGGTCGATGACGCGGCCATCAATGCCTTCGCTGATGTCTCGACCGATCATAACCCGGTCCATGTCGACGAAGCCTTCGCGCTGGCGTCTCCATTCAAGGGGCGTATCGCCCATGGCATGCTGATGGGCGCCTATATCTCCGCGACGCTGGCCGGAGACCTGCCCGGCCAAGGCGCCATCTACGTCTCGCAGTCGCTGAACTTTAAACGCGCTGTGCGTCCGGGCGATGAAGTCACTGTCACCCTCACCATCACCGATATCGACCTGAAGTCGGGCCACGTCACCCTGTCGACCGTCGTCAAGGTACGCAACAAAACCTTTGTCGACGGTACAGCCGTTGTCATCGCGCCGAAACGCCCTTAAGTCAAATTCCTATGTTCCCCAACCTGCCCCCTGCCCTGCGTCCGGCTGGAATCCAGATCCACTACCTCGGCCTGGACGCGCAACGCTATGTGCAGGACGATGCCGAGCCCAGCGCTTCGGATCTGCCCGACGGCGCGTCTGCGGCGATCGGCAGTTTCGACGGTGTCCACATGGGCCATCAGCAGGTCATCGCCACGGCGGTAGCTGCGGCAAGGGCCAATGGCAAGCCGTCCGCCGTCATCTGTTTCGAGCCCCATCCGCAGAGCCTGTTCCATCCGGAAGGCAAGCCCTTCCGGCTGATGGACCTTTCGCAGCAGTTGCGAGCCTTTGCGGCGCTCGGCGTCGACTATGTCTACGTGCTCGACTTCGACCGGCGCATGTCGCAACTGACAGCCGAAGACTTCGCCAGGCTGATTCTGGCCGAGCAACTGCGCCTCAGCCACGTCTCGGCAGGTTTCGACTTCCGCTTCGGCCTGCGCGGCCAGGGGCAGGCCGAGGACCTGAGCGAGTTCGGCCGGCGTTTTGGCTACACGACCGACATCCTGCCCTGCCAAACGGACGACGCCGGCAACAAGTTGTCGTCCTCATCGGTGCGCGAGGCCCTGCTGGCCGGAGACATCTCGCGCGCAACCCAGATTCTTGGCCGTCCGCAGGCCTTCCTCGGCGAGATCATTCACGGCGCCAAACAGGGCCGGACGATCGACTTCCCGACAATTAACCTGAAGCTGGGCGCATACTTACGCCCCCGCTACGGCATATATGTGACGCGCACCCGCTTCGGTGACGGCCGGGTGGTCAACGGCGTCAGCAATATCGGCATCCGCCCGACCGTGGGCGGCGACATCGAACTGCTGGAAACCTACCTGTTCGACTTTGCCGAGGAGGTCTACGGTCAGGTCGTCGAAACCGAACTGCTGGATTTCATCCGTCCCGAAGCCAAGTTCGCTTCGTTCGAGGAGTTAAAGATCGCTATCGCCGACGATGCCGCAAAAGCGCGGGCATTCTTTATTGAATTCGCTTCACCGGCTGCCTGAGCAGGGTCCTGAGCTTTTCCGGCGCGACTTTGCGCGGATCGCCAAGATAGATTTCGTGGTGCTTGCCGGTTTCCTTCAGACCATTGGCCGGCAGCCACTCCTCGTGCAGCCGCTTCAGCGTCGGGCCTTCTTCATCGTATGAACCGATGTGCAGAATCTGGGCGGACAGGCCTTCATCCAACACTTCCAGCCGCGCCTTCTCCACGCCCGGCAGCCCCTTCTTCATCATGACTTCGGATAAGGCCGCCCGGACGTGATCGGCGGTAATCCAGTCAGGTTGCAGGATCATCATGGTCCACGACCATTTCGCCTTCTGCCGCGTGACGAAAGTTCCCATATCCTCCGCCCACCACAGCCCTTCCAGCGGCCCCACGACATAATCGCGGTCGAAGGCGCGCTTCGACATGAATTTCAGCGTGTAGGACAGGGAATAGAGGGCTTCGACCGCGTGCTTGTATTCCGGCGCCGTATTGGGATCGCCCGCGCCATCGTACATCAGGTATGGCAGGGGGGGCACATCGATCAGGACAAAGTCCTTCGACGGGGCGCTATAGAGCGACTTATATTCGGATTTGAAATCGATCTTGGACATGGACGCATCCTGAACGTGTCTGAACTGACTTCAAAATGCACCGGCTATCCACCAAAATCCGGCAGTACCGGTTGTTTGCCTTGTCGCATTTCCCAACACCGAGCCGCTGGCCACTCACCAGAAAATGCCGTTAAAAAGGCGATTTGAGGATGCCGGCGTAATAGAGCTGGTACTTCCAGAAGCGGATATATTTGCCGATCTTGGTCTTGGGACGCGGGGCCGTGCCGGGGTCCGAGACATTGCGGCCGTGGCCGATGTGGCGCGCTACGCCCGGGAGCAGGAAGGCCTGGGTGCCGACCTCCTTGATGATTGCGGACATACGGTCCGGGGTTACGCGGTTGAACGGCTTGAAACGGTGATAGATTTCGGTGCGGAACAGGCCAGGATTGGGCGACCAGCCAAACCATTCCGGATGCGCCTTGGGGCTGATATGGGCGAATTCGCGTCCGGCATAGGTTTCAGGTGTCGAGCGCCGGCGGTACTTGCCCTTGATTTCATCGAACGCCCGGACGGTAACATTGGTGATCCTGGGATTGGCGTCGAACGCCGCAAGCGCGCCTTCCCAATCGACCGGACCATCGAAAGCCCAATCGTCTTCCAGGTGGAAAAGATACGGCGTTTTGACCGCCGAATAGATGCGGTCGATCGAGGTCATCAGGCCTGTGCGCCCCTCGCCCGTCAGCACCAGGGCGTAGGGCATGCGCGCCTTGACGGCTTTGATGACACCTTCGTCAGCCGAATCTTCCGAAACGATGTACTTACCGCCGATATTATAGCGCTGAAAACTCTCAAGCGTCTTTTCCAGCAGGTCCAGGCGGCCGCAGCTGGTAATGCAGATCGTCACGCTGTCCGGAATGGCCCGGGGAGTCTGATCTGTCTGTTCCATTATATTCCCTCGCCGCCTGTCTTCCAGGCAGTTAGAGCGATGTGCCAAAAAGTGTGCAGCGGTTTTTGGCAAAATATCGCGTCAAAACAAAAATCTAGCACATGGTGGCGGTTCGACCTGAACGCATCATGCTCTAGGTCGTAAACTCATAAATATATTCGTCATGGCGGCGGAAATGGCGAAATAATGCCAGGAGATGGGCGCCGGCCGTAGCCAACCTACGGCCAAGCGCGTCGACGCCGCAGGATGAGGCCATTTCGCCGTCGGAACGATGCCGTCCATTTGCACGGACTACGGCGTCGAAAAATCTCGAAAATGTAAGCATTTCCTTCGTTTTTTCTCCTGGTATCCGCACAAATGCCCTGGCACCATGACGGATATATTTATGAGTTTACGACCTAGTCCGCGCCGCGCCAGCAAGTCAATTTGTTATAGTCAATTTCTCTCTGGTGCGGCGCGGAACAGGTCGACACGCACCTGGAAGTCGGCCTGGAGATCGCCATAGAACAGGTTGTAGCTGTTGACTTTGCGTGCGCCCTCCCAGGTATCCGCAGGTTTGAAAGCCGGCGACGACGGCTTATCCACGGTCAGAAGCCCGCGCACGCACCGCGCCGATACCTTGTGCGGGATCAGCGGCGGCAATGTGCCCCATTCCAGTCCCGTGGCATTGGTCGCGCCCATCGACGCCTTTTCATCCACGCCACCACCGCCGGCAGCACCGGTCAACGGGTTGACACAGATGGCTGGACGGCTATCGAGCGCCTCAAGGTATCCGGCCTCATTCCAGTAAACGCCACGCCGCAGGAGCAGCAACAGACTTTCCGGCTCCTCGGAAGCGACGGTTTGATAGGCGACGACGCACCCTGTCTGCATCCGCGACGCGCAGGCCGGCAGGTCGAGATAGGACTTGCCGTTGATCTCCACCGGCACCAGGCTTTCGAGGAGGTAGACGGCAACAAGCTGCGCCTTGAGGTCGGGATCGGAGACGATGCGCGTGCGTATCAGCTTCTGTGCCAGCAATGCCCCCTGCTCCAGCCCGACGATGACGAAGCCCTTGCCGCCTTTGCGCGTCTTGAGAAAACGCTCGAAGGCGGCGTCGATGTCAGTATAGGCGAACTCGCGCGCCTGGCGCGCATCCTCGCGGCCCGTCAACTGCGTGAAAAGGCTGGCCTGGCGGTATTTGGGGGCATAGATGTTTCCGCCGATGGCGAACGGTCCTGCATAGTTGGGCAGTTGCACCTGTTCGACTTCGCGGACTGCGGAGCCCTTGTCTATGGGACCAAGCCAGCCGCCGCCGCCGTTATAGCTGGTGGCATGGATGAAAAAGACGTCCACCTTACGTGGATCCGCCGAATACTTCGCAATGGCCGGATTGAGAAACCAGCTATCCGCCTTGCGGTAATCCGGTACTTCCGGCGGAACGTAGATTTGGAACGGAATCTTCGGATCCAGCTGGCCGCGGTGGAAATCGTTCTGCAGATACGACCATGCCAGTCCCACGATCATCGCGGCCAAAGCCAGCGACAATAGGAAAACACGGTTGCGCAGGGCGCGCTGCAGCCACTCCGGCAAGGACTTGATCATGACCGGGAGCATAGAAACTCCCGGCCAATTTGAAAAGAGCTTAACCCTTGGGTGAGAGCTTCAACAAACGGCCGCCGGGATCGCCGCCCCCGTCCTCCAGCAACCAGATGTTGCCATCCGGCCCCTGCTCGACGTCGCGGATGCGCGTACCCATGTCCCAATGGTCCCGAACCTGGACCTTACCGCCGTCCAGTTCAACGCGGTAAAGGGCTTGGCCGCGCAAGGCCCCCATGAACATGTCACCCTGCCATTGCGGGAAGCCGGCACCCGAATAGATAATCATCCCTGAAGGCGCGATCGACGGATTCCAGAAAACATTCGGCGCGCGGAATTCGGGGCGCGTCGGGTGATCGGGGATGGGGGTGTCGTCATAATCGTCACCGTTCGACACCGTCGCCCAGCCGTAGTTGACGCCCTTCTCGATCAGATTGATCTCGTCGCCGCCCTTGGGCCCATGCTCATGTGCCCATAGCTGCCCCTTATCATCGAAGGCCATGCCAAGGATGTTGCGATGGCCGGCCGTCCATACCTGATCGGCGTCACCTCCCTGTCCGGCAAACGGGTTACCGGCCGCCGGCGTACCATCCAGGTTCAGGCGGACGATTTTGCCGACATTGCTCTTGATGTCCTGAGCCGGTGTCTTCTGGCCGCGCTCTCCCGACGCGACGAACAGATATTTTTTGTCCGGAGAGATCACCAGGCGCTGCGAATAGTGGACATCCGCACCATAGCCCTTGGTCTGGCGCCAAATGACTTTAAGGCCTTCAAGGCGCGGCTTGGCCGCATCCAGGACCAGCTTAGCCGTGCCGACCGTCGCGCTCGACACGTCACCCTGCGCTTCGGACCAGCTAAGATAGATGACGTTCGACGTTGCATAATCAGGCGCTGGGATGACATCGGCCAAACCGCCTTGCCCGTCATCGGACACCGTTGGTGCACCCGCGACGTCGCGAACCGCACCTTTGTCGTCCAGCCATTTCAGCTTGCCGCTTTTTTCGGTGATGAGCGCCGAGCCAGTGCCGGGTAGGAAGGTTATGGCCCAGGGCGAATCAAAGGTAGCGACCTCTGTTACCGTAAACGGCAAGGTCTTGGTGGCCTCAGAGTTAACCGGCGTAGCCGCGCCATCAGCGGCGACGGAAGGGGCCTGCTGGCAAGCGGCGATGGCCAGGACAGACAGGGCGGCGGTGAACGCCAGGTTGAATTTGCGCATGGGTCGGGTCCTTTGCAGCGGAAAAGGCAGGCGAACGCGATACTGATGTGAATTGGTCAAACGACTTACAGGAGGTTTTCCGTCTGAAGCAATATGGAAGGTTTGGCGTTGGTGATCGTATGCTTGTCCCGAAAACCGGTTTCCACTTTTTCGCAGCATGCTCCAGTGTCGTGATTTCGAAGTTCGTACGATTTTGATCCGCCCTCCGAAACGAACTTCGAAATCGAGAACGACACTGGAATCTAGGAGTTGCTAGTGTCCTTTTGATTCTGAAATTCGCCTGAGGTCGATGTCAAATGCGCGCGAATTTCAGAATCAGGACACTAGGCACAACACGGACGCTCTGATAAAGCCGTGGCCATGTCGAAAACGGGCGCCACATTACGAATTATGGCCCCGGCACGGGCCTGAGTGCGCCCTGCCGGGTCACCAAGACGCGCACCGATCCTGACATCTCTTTATCAGACGCAAAGTCATCATGTCCGATTCTTCCTCCCTTACCGTTACCGGCCGCGACTATCGCGAAACCGTTTTCCTGCCCGAAACCGAATTCCCCATGCGCGCTGGCCTGCCCAAGGCCGAGCCCGAAATGCTGAAAAAGTGGGATGAGGCCAGGTTGTACCACAGCGTGCGCAAGGCGCGTCAGGCGGCGAATGCGCCCCTGTTCGTGCTGCACGACGGCCCGCCCTATGCCAATGGCAATATCCATATCGGCCACGCGCTCAACAAGATCCTTAAGGACTTCGTCGTCCGTTCGAAGTTCCTGATGGGCTATGATGTCGATTACGTGCCGGGCTGGGATTGCCACGGCCTGCCGATCGAATGGAAGATCGAGGAACAGTTCCGCGCCAAGGGCCGCAAGAAGGACGAGGTCCCCGCCGCTGAGTTCCGCAAAGCCTGCCGCGAATATGCCGCGCAATGGATCGACATCCAGCGCGAAGAATTCAAGCGCCTGGGCGTGCTAGGCGACTGGCAGGAGCGCTACGCCACCATGGACTACGGCACCGAAGCCAAGGTGACGGCCGAATTCCACAAGTTCCTGATGTCGGACCAGCTCTATCGCGGTTCCAAGCCCGTCATGTGGTCGCCGGTCGAGCGCACTGCCCTGGCCGATGCCGAGGTCGAATATCACAGCCACGTCTCACCGACCATCTGGGTGCGCTTTCCCGTCGCCAACGCCACGACCTCTTCGGTCCTCGGCGATTCGGCCGATGAGGCCGATGAGCTGAACGCCATCATGAGCGACACCTCGGTCGTCATCTGGACGACCACACCGTGGACCATCCCCGCCAACCGCGCCGTCTCCTTCAACCCCAAGGTCGCCTATTCCGTCTGGCAGATCACGGCGATGAAGACCGAGGAGGAACTGGGCTTCGCGCCGTGGGCCAGGCCCGGCGACAAGCTGATCCTGGCCGACAAGCTGGCCGAGGACGTGCTGAAGGCCGCCAATGCCACTGCCTGGCACAAGCTGATCGACCTGCCGCCGACCGTGCTTGCCGGTTTGGAACTCAAGCACCCGCTGGCCGCGCTTGACGCCGGCTACGGCTTCGAAGTGCCGATGCTGGCTGGCGACCACGTCACCGACGATGCCGGTACCGGCTTTGTGCATACGGCGCCGGGTCACGGCGCCGACGACTATATTGTCTGGCTGTCATCCGGACGGTCGCTCGACACCATTCCCGACACGGTCGATCCCGATGGCGCCTATTACCCGCATGTGCCGCTGTTTGGCGGGCTTAAGGTGCTGGAAACCGAAGGCAAGAAGGCCGGCAAGTTCGGCGAGGCCAATGGCGCGGTCATGACTAAGCTGATCGAAGCCGGCAACCTGCTGGCGCGCGGCCGGGTCGAACATTCGTATCCGCATTCGTGGCGTTCCAAGGCCCCGGTCATCTTCCGCAATACGCCGCAGTGGTTTATCCGCATGGATGGTGAAGCAGGTCTGCGTGACAAGGCCAGCGTCGCTATCAACCTGACAAAGTTCTTCCCGGATTCGGGCCGTAACCGCATCGGGTCCATGGTCGAAAGCCGCCCGGACTGGCTGATCAGCCGCCAGCGCAACTGGGGCACGCCCCTGGCCATGTTCGTCGACAAGACGACCGGCCAGCCGCTCAAGGACGAAGCGGTCAACGCCCGGATCATCGAATACATCCGCGAAGGCGGTGCCGATGCCTGGTTCACCCGGCCCGACACCGATTTCCTCGGCAACGACTACGATCCGGCCAATTACGAAAAGATCACCGACATCCTCGATGTCTGGTTCGATTCCGGCTGTACGCACGCCTTCACCATCGAAGGCCGCGCCGACAGCCACTGGCCGGCCGACCTCTATCTTGAAGGCTCGGACCAGCACCGCGGCTGGTTCCAGTCGTCGCTTCTGGAAAGCTGCGGCACACGCGGCCGCGCGCCCTATGAGGCGGTCCTGACCCACGGTTTCGTCCTCGACGAACAAGGCGAGAAGATGTCGAAGTCCAAGGGCAATGTCGTTGCCCCGCAGGACATCGCCAAGGAATCGGGCGTGGAAATCCTGCGCCTGTGGGTCGCGCTGTCGGACTATTCCGAAGACCTGCGCATCGGCAAGCAGATCATCCAGACGACCGTCGACGCCTATCGCAAGCTGCGCAACACCGTGCGCTACCTGCTGGGTGCGCTGAATGGCTATACGGACGCCGAAGCCGTCGAGTACTCGGACATGCCGTCGCTGGAGCGCTATATCCTGCATGAGGTCCACCGCCTAGACACCCAGGTGCGCGACGCCTATGCGCGCTATGATTTCGCCGATGTCATCCGTCCGGTCAGCGACTTCTGCTCGCAGACCCTGTCCGCGCTCTATTTTGATATCCGCAAGGACTGCCTGTACTGCGACAAGCCTTCGGACAAGAAGCGCCGCGCCGCTCGTACCGTGATGAACATCCTGTTCGACCGCCTGACACTGTGGCTGGGGCCGATCATGACCTTCACTATGGAGGAGGCCTGGGCCAGCCGCAATCCGGACGGCCAACAGAACCTGTTCCGTGTGCTGGAAGCCGCCCCAGAGGGCTGGATCAACACGGCCGAGGCCAATCGCTGGAACCGGATTGAAACGGTCCTCGGGGTGGTGACCGCCTCACTCGAAGGCAAGCGCCGCGACAAGGTCATCGGTTCTGCGCTGGAAGCCGCCCCCACTGTCTACATCGCCGACAACAGCCTGCTTGAAGCGTTCGAAGGCATCGACGCCGCCGAGGTCTTCCGCACGTCGCAAGCGACGCTTACCTACGAAACCGCGCCGGAAGACGCCTTCCGCCTGGACGGTGTCAATATGGTCGCGGTTGGCTTTGCCCTGGCCAAGGGCAACAAGTGTCAGCGCTCCTGGCGCATCCTGCCGGAGGTCGGCAGCGATCCGCGCTATCCGGACCTGTCGTTGCGCGACGCCGAAGCCGTCGCCGAATGGGACGCCCAGCATGGGTGAGTTACTGCAGGCGCTTAAAACAAAATGGCGCGCGCCGGTAACGCGCCTTGGCCTGTGGTGCCTTGGCTTCGGGATCGTCGTCGTGGTGCTAGACCAAGCGACAAAGGCGTGGATGCTGTACGGATTGCGACTGGAAAACGGTCCGGTCAAGATTTTGCCCTTCTTTTCCTTCACTCTCGTCCACAACACGGGCATGAGCTTCGGCCTGCTGGGCGGGTCGGCGTTCGGACGCTGGTTCTTGACGCTGTTCCAGCTTACCGCCGGAATAGGTTTGGGCTTCCTGACGCTCAAGCAGGTGCAGCGCCTTCCGGCCATTGCACTTTGCCTGATCGCAGGTGGCGCAATAGGGAACGTTATCGACCGCATCCGGTTCGGATTTGTGGTCGATTTCCTTGATTTTTCGGGGACGAACATCTTCCCATGGGTGTTCAACGTCGCCGACAGCGCCATCTGCATCGGCGTAGCCCTTCTGGCCTGGCACTTCCTCAAGTCCGAGGACAATGCCAAGGCTCCGGCCTCCGGTCCTGACGCCTGAATAAGGGCGCTTGGCAGGTGGTGACAAACGCAGTACACATCTCTGTCCGCCGGACAGGGGAATTTGGAGCGAATTGATGAAGTCGGTAAAGATCGCGGGTTTGGTGGTTTTGGCAGGGTTTGCCCTGTCGGGGTGCGAGTCGACCCGTAACGCGCTGGGCCTCAACAAGGTCGTGCCCGACGAATTCCGCGTCGTGACCAAGGC
>CBFGPQ010000141.1:0-9878 GCA_965650705.1 uncultured Asticcacaulis sp.
TGCAACGCGAACACGTGCGCGAATTCGTCCGCGCCAACGGCCCGACCATCGGCCAGACCACCGATGCGGTGGCTAAAGAACATGGCCGCGCCGCCATCTTTGAGGACTAAGGCATGACCTCCCCGACTATGTACAAATACGACGAATTCGACCACGCCTTCGTCCGCGACCGTAACACCGAATTCGCCGATCAGGTCGCCCGCCGTCTGGCCGGTGAGATCACCGAAGACCAGTTCAAGCCCTTGCGCCTGATGAACGGCCTGTACCTGCAACTGCACGCCTACATGCTGCGCATCGCCGTGCCGTACGGCGTCCTGTCGTCGAAGCAGATGCGCAAGTTTGCCCATATCGCGCGTACCTACGATCGCGATTTCGGCCACTTCACCACGCGCCAGAACCTGCAATTCAACTGGATCAAGCTGGCTGACGCACCCAAGATCCTGGAAGAGCTGGCCGAAGTCGAGATGCATGCCTTGCAGACCTCGGGTAACTGCATCCGGAACACGACGACCGATCAGTTCGCCGGTGCGGCTAAGGACGAAGTCGCCGATCCGCGCCCGTGGGCTGAAGTGATCCGCCAGTGGTCGTCCAACCACCCCGAATTCACCTTCCTGCCGCGCAAATTCAAGATCGCCATCACCGGCGCAACGAAAGACCGCGCCGCCATCCGCGTCCACGACATCGGCCTGCACCTGAAACCGTCAGGCTTCGACGTCTATGTCGGCGGCGGCATGGGCCGCACCCCGCACGTCGCGCCGGTCATCAAGCGCGACCTCAACCCCGAAAACCTGCTGAGCTACCTTGAGGCCTGCCTGCGCGTCTATAACCGCTATGGCCGCCGCGACAATATCTATAAGGCGCGGATCAAGATCCTCGTTTCCGCGCTGGGCGCTGAAGAATACGGCCGCCAGGTCGAAGAAGAGTGGTCGCGTCTCGACAAGGCCAAGGTCGATGCCCCGGCCGCCGAGGTCAACCGCATCAAGAGCTTCTTCCCCGACCCCGCCTTCGTTGACGGCTTCGACAGCGCGGCTTTTGAGCGCGCCAGGACAGCCGACGCCGGCTTTGCCCGCTGGGTGAAGAACAACACCAATCCGCACAAGCGCGACAACCACGTCTCGGTGACGATCTCGCTGAAGCCCACCGGCCTGCCGCCCGGCGACGCGTCTTCGGCGCAGATGGACGTCATGGCCGACGTCGCCGATGCCTATGGTTACGGCGAACTCCGCGTCAGCCACGAGCAGAACATCATCCTGCCGCACGTCGCCAGGAACGACCTCTACGCACTCTATGGTAAGCTCGATGCCGCAGGTCTCAGCACCGCCAATGCCGGCAAGATCACCGACATGATCGCCTGCCCCGGGCTCGACTACTGCTCGCTGGCCAATGCCCGCTCGATCCCGCTGGCCCAGGACATCTCGCAGCGTTTCGAGGACGCCAGACTGACCGACCAGATCGGCGATTTGCAGATCAAGATTTCGGGCTGCATCAATGCCTGCGGTCACCACCATGTCGGCCACATCGGCATCCTGGGCGTCGACAAGCAGGGCGTGGAATTCTACCAGATCCTGCTGGGCGGACGAGCCGACGAGAAGGCCGCGCTCGGCCAAATCACCGGCAAGGGGCTGTCGGCCGAAGCCGTGCCCGCCGCCATCGAGCGCGTCGTGCGCCTGTACCTCGACCTGCGCACCAGCGAAACCGAACGCTTTATCGACACTTTGGAACGCGTTGGCCGCGACGCCTTCGCAGGGGCCCTTCATGAGCACGCCTAAGGCTAATTCCACCTACGACGCGCAACTGGTCACGAACCAGGGCGACGTCATCCCCAATGGCTGGCGCCTGCTGGCAGACGACGAAACCCATGGCGTCGACGGCCCGGTCGTGCTCGGCTTCGACCGCGCCCTGCGTGAGCTCGACGGATTGAACGGACACTACGGTGTCCGCATCAATCCGGGCGACGATGTCCGCCTGCTGGAACCCTTCCTCGAGAAGCTGACCCTGATCGAGGTCGCCTTCCCGGGCTTCCGTGACGGCCGTGGCTATTCGACCGCCCGCATCCTGCGTGAAGACCTGGGCTATACCCAGGTTCTGCGCGCGGTCGGCGATGTGCTTCGCGACCAGCTTTTCTATATGCTGCGCTGTGGCTTCGACGAATTCCTGGTCAAGGACAAGGACCCTACCGAGGCCATCACCTCGGCGGCCAAGCGCTTTTCAACCACCTATCAGGGGGCGGCCGATTCCGCCCGCCCGGCCTGGGCTTTACGTCACGCCGGGGTTTAAGGATACAAGACCATGACGGTCCTGATCGACATTGCCCGCGACCTGCAAAGGTCGGAAAACGGCCAGCGCGCTGCTGACTTAAGCGCGCGCTACGAAGAGATGACGGCGCAAGAGATTTTGCGCGACGCCATCCGCAACCAGTTCTTCGGCGACATTACCCTATCGTCGTCGTTCGGCGCCGACTCGGCTGTACTGCTGCACATGGTGTCCGAAATCGATCCCAACCTGCCGGTGCTGTTCCTCGATACCGACAGGCACTTCTTCCAGACGCTGCAATACCGCGATGAGCTGGCAAGCCGTCTGGGCCTGACCAACATCATCAACCTCAAGGCTGACGAAAAGGAAGCCGCCGAGGAGGATGGCAAGGGCACGCTGTGGCGGACCAACCCCGACCAATGCTGCGATCTGCGCAAGGTGCGGCCGTTGAATAAGGTCATGGAGACGTACGGCGCCTGGATTTCAGGCCGCAAGCGCCACCAGTCGAAGACGCGCGCCAATTTGCCCATCGTCGAATGGGACGGCCGCCATTTCAAGGTCAACCCGCTGGCCAAGTGGACGCAAGCTGATCTCGATGCCTATTTCGCGGAGCACGACCTGCCGCCGCATCCGCTGGTCGACCAGGGCTTTCCGTCGATCGGCTGCTTCACCTGCACCAAGCCGGTGGAAAAGGGCGAGGACGCCCGCGCCGGCCGTTGGGCCGGGACCGAAAAAGTCGAATGCGGCATCCACAACCCGATCTACGGCGGCGACGGGATTTAATATTATTGATTATTGTACAGTGGCAAGGCACTAGTTAATTGTTCCATATTCGGTGGGACAATTAACAGGAGATGACCTTAAATGGTTCAATACTCTCCTCTGCTCAAAGGCTAACCTTTGTCAGAGATTAAAGCCTGAATGAGTTCATGGCTAACGCTGCCAATTATCTTGCAGTTATCATTCCGGCAGCAACAGCAGTTAGATGGTTATACAAGAAAATTACAGCGTATTTTGCTAAATAAGCAGGGGCGACCCGTTTTTCGGGCTGCCTTTTTTAATGCTAACGATTTTAGCGTCTCACTGCCCAGCCATGCGGCGATAGATGGTGCTGCGGTGAATGCCAAGCTGTCGTGCCGCTGCGCTGACGCTGCCATTGTGCACGGCCAGGGCATTGCGGATGGTCGCCAGTTCCAGGTCCTCCAGCGACGGCGGCGTCACCGTAAGCGGCGCCGGCCGTGGGCCATCGTCATCGCTCAGGCGGGCGATGAATTCCCGTCCGTCGCGGCCGCGTAAAGCGCCGCCGGCCAGGGTATGGGCGTCAAATAGGTCATAGATCTGCAGGCTGTCGAGGCCGTCCCAGTTGCGCCCGACGAGCGACAGGCCGCGCCGGTTGGCCGCCACGACCAGTCCGTCACGAAACACCAAGATGCCTTCGCGCGCGGTTCCCAGCAGCGCCGGGTCGGGTTGAAAGCGCAAGGTCTGGCAGCCTTCGAAGCCGCTGCGGAAGAGCCGGTGCTCGATCTGTTCGACCGCCAGTCGCACCATGCCCAGCATCTGTCCGGCCGGCAGGGTCGACGGCGTCGATATGTCGAGCACGCCCAAGGGCGCGCCGCGCGGGTCGATGATCGGCGTGGCAGCACAGCTCAGGCCCTGATGGTCGCGGAAATAGTGTTCGGCGCCATTGACGACGACGGCGCGGCGTTCGGCGATGGCGGTCCCGATGGCATTGGTCCCCGTGCCGTCTTCGCTCCACTGCGCGCCGGGCCGCAAGGCCAGCTGCGCCGCCTTGTCGGCAAAGCTGGGATCACCGACGGCATCCAGTATTTCCCCGGCGGCATTGGTTAGGATGACGATGCCGGACAGGTCTCGGGCTTCGCCGTAAAGCGCATCCAATTCGGGGCGGCAGATGCGGCGCAGGGCTTCGTGGCGCTCCTGGAGGCTTTTGACTTCCGAGCGCGTCGGTGCGGCAAAATCCGGAGCGATGGCTTCATCCAGCCCCATGTCCGCGCAGCGTATCCACGAACGCAGGATGGCATGGCCGATCTGATCGACAGGCAGGCCCTTGCCCGCGAAAAACGTCTTGCGGGCGGCTTCGATCTGAGACGAATGGGCTGGGATCAAGTCCCGCCTCCCCTGGTTATTATGCTTGAAAGCGATTGAATGCCCAATTCCTGCACGGTGCAAGTCCATTTGCAGGCCTCACGACAAGATTGATCTTCGACGAAACCGACCTGTCGCATTCTGCAACAATCGAACGATGGTCGCCGCAGGCCGCGACACGACGACGAAAACCTGGCGAAAAGCAGCCCCAAACCGGCCTGTTCGCATACGGTGCCGATTGCCTGCGCCAACCGTCGCGCGCAGCCTGTGCGGCAAGCCGGGACGGGGCTGAACCCCGCCGATCGATCTGCAGGAGGTAACCGAGATGACCAAGTTTGAAAGACTTATCGAAGCCGCAACCCCGTTCCGCACGCGTTACGACAACTATATCGGTGGCGACTGGGTAGCCCCCGTCCAGGGCCGCTACATGAACAACACCTCGCCCGTCGATGGCCGCAAGTTGTGCGAGGTGCCGCGCTCATCCGCCGAGGATGTCGAGCTGGCGCTGGACGCCGCCCATCGCGCCAAAGACGCCTGGGGCCGGACGTCGATCACTGAACGCTCCAACATCCTGCTCAAGATCGCCGACCGGATCGAAGCCAATCTGGCGCTGATCGCCGAGGCCGAGACCTGGGACAATGGCAAGCCGCTGCGCGAAACCACCGCCGCCGACATTCCGCCGGCCATCGACCACTTCCGCTATTTCGCCGGCTGCATCCGCGCCCAGGAAGGCTCGATCGGCGAGATCGACAACGACACAGTCGCCTACCACTTCCATGAGCCGCTGGGCGTTGTCGGCCAGATTATTCCGTGGAACTTCCCGATCCTGATGGCCGCCTGGAAGCTGGCGCCCGCGCTGGCCGCCGGCAACTGCGTTGTGCTCAAGCCCGCCGAACAGACTCCGGCCTCGATCCTGGTCGTCACCGAACTGATCCACGACCTCTTGCCCGCCGGCGTGCTCAACATCGTCAGCGGCACCGGCATCGAGGCCGGCAAGCCGTTGGCGCAAAGCCCACGTATCGCCAAGATCGCCTTTACCGGCTCGACGGCGGTCGGCAAGGAAATCATGCGCTACGCCGCCAACAACCTGACGGAAATTACTCTGGAACTAGGCGGCAAGTCGCCGAACATCTTCTTCGCCGACGTCATGACCGAGGACGACGCCTTCCTCGACAAGGCCCTGGAAGGCTTTGCCTTCTTCGCGCTGAACCAGGGCGAGGTCTGCACCTGTCCGTCGCGCGCCCTGGTGCATGAATCGATCTATGACCGCTTCATGGAAAAGGCCGTGGCCCGCGTAAAGGCCATCACCCAAGGCAATCCGCTCGATATGGGGACCATGGTCGGCGCCCAGGCATCGCAGGAGCAGTTCGAGAAGATCCTGCGCTATCTTGAAATCGGCCGCAGCGAAGGCGCCAGGGTGCTGACCGGCGGCGACGCCAACCGGCTGGGCGGCGACCTGAATGATGGCTTCTACATCCAGCCGACCATCTTCGAAGGCCACAACAAGATGCGCGTCTTCCAGGAGGAAATCTTCGGCCCGGTCGTGTCCGTGACGACCTTCAAGACCGTGGAAGAAGCCATCGAGATCGCCAATGACACGGTCTATGGCCTGGGCGCCGGCGTGTGGTCGCGCGACATGAACCTGGCCTATCGCGCCGGCCGCGGTATTCAGGCCGGCCGCGTCTGGACCAACTGCTACCACGCCTATCCGGCGCACGCGGCTTTCGGAGGCTACAAGCAATCGGGTATCGGCCGCGAGACCCACAAGATGATGCTGGACCACTACCAACAGACCAAGAACCTGCTGGTGTCCTACGCACCGCAGAAGCTGGGCTTTTTCTAAGTAGCGATGTGCGGAAAGGTGTCAGCGGTTTTCCGCTTAAACATCGCGACCAGCTAAATTTTCTCCCCGAGCGCAGCCGGCTCTCCCCCGGGTCGATGGCGCATAAACTGACAGCCCCCGGCGCGATGCCGGGGGCCATTTTTGCGTGATTAGTGCTTCGTCTCACGGATCAATTTGGTGTCGTAGCCCAGCTCCGCGACCCGCTTGATCAGGTCGTCGCGGAAGCCCTGCGACGGATGGGCGTTCCGGCTCAGGATCCACAGATACTTGCCAGATGGTTCGCCAACGATCGACCAGGTGTAGTCTTCGGCGTGGTCCAGCACCCAGTAATCGCCGACATAGAAGGGGCCGAAGAAGGACACCTTCAGCTTGGCATTATTGCTCTCGGGGACAATCTTGGCCTTCCCCTTGGACGACTTACCCGGCTTGCCATCGCGCTGGCCGCAGGTGTTGAGTATGTTGACCTGTCCGTCCTCCGCTAGACTGTATTCGGCAGTGACACCGTCACAGCCCTTCTCGAAACGGTTCTCATAGCGGGCAAGCTCATACCACTTGCCGAGATATGACTTAAGCTCGACCGGCTTGGCCGGTTGCGGTACGGATGTATTGCCGACCGGCATGGCGGTGGCCATATTTGCGGTCACCGCCACGGCGGCGACAGACAACAGGGCAACGGGAATGGCGAAATCGCGCGGCTTCATGGGAACACTCCAAATAGGGTGGCGTGAACATGTACGTCGCGCGATAAGGATGCGATCATTGGCCTGCGCGTTCAATGTAACGTCCCTATTGTCCCTTTGCAGCCGTGCCTCTTAGCCTCACATCATGAAACACGCTTTTGCCGCCCTGCTCGTCGCGCTTTTCCTGCTAAGCCCAGCCCGCGCAGCCGACGTCGAACTGCCCGCTGTTTTTCATGACGGCCTTGTTTATCTCAAGGTTTCGGTCAACGGGGCCGAATCGGTGTGGATGAATCTCGACAACGGCACTTCACCGTCGGCCATCAGCCTGGATTATGCGCGCAGCTTGGGTCTTAGGCTCGACAAGGCGGCCGGTTGGGGCACGGGCATTGGCCACAAGCCGGTGGAGTTTTTCAACACAAGGGCCGACCTGACGGCGGGTGACAGCACACTGCGCATCGACTTCGCCGCCAGCCGGCTCGACGGGATGATGGGGCCGGATGGACGGCCGTTGGCGGGTGTACTCGGCCACAGCTTTCTGAAGGACCGCGTCATCGTCATCGACTATCCGCGAAACCGCGTCTGGTTCACCACGCGCCTGGAGCCCTGCGGCTGCGATCTGCCTATGAGCGAGGACTTCAACATCCCGACCGTCCCGGTGACGATCGCCGGGCGGCGCATGTCGGCCCTGATCGACAGCGGCGGCATGTATGAGCTGCTCATTACACCATCTGGCGTCCGCGCGGCGGGTTTGCAGGCCCATGCCGAGGCGGGTCTGCCGCGTACCAGCTACGGCTATGCCGGCGCGCAGCAAGTCCGCGTCGGAACCGCGCCTGATGTCGTCGTCGGGCAGATCCGGCGCAATAATCCTTCGGCTGTGTATGGAGCCTTCGGCACGTCGCCGTTGAAGTCTCAGGCGGCCTTGGGCGCCATGTTTCTCAAGGACTACCGCGTGACATTGAATTATCGGGCGCGAAAGGTGCGATTTCAGTGAAAAAATGCGGCATTTATCCCATTTGGGATATGACGGTGGGCGCTCGAACGGTTACGAAAAAAGCCTCCTGGTTCGGTCCGCGCGTTACTTCGACGCAGCGGGCTGAAAGAAAGGCGGTCTCTCCCGGGGCCGCCTTTTTCTTTACTATGGGGTCAGGGCCTGCGGCTCCATAACTTACGACAGCCGCAACGGCGGCAGCGACAATACCGCCGCTGCGATCTGCGTCTGCCTGCGGCAACCCAGCTTGGCCATAATCGTCTTGACCTGGACCCGCACGGTTCCTTCGGCGACCTGGCGCTGCTCCGCGATGTCCGCCGGGCTCAGACCTTCGGCCAGACTGATGCTGATCCGCGCCTCAGCCTTGGACAGGCCGAACAACTGCATCAGATGCCGGTCGAGATCGCGCTGCCGCCCGAACGGCCGCTTGACCATGATCAGTGCTCTCCGTTTCGCTCCCGGTATCCTAAGTGGCGATACGGTGACGCTCAGCCGTGCCTCGCCGATCGACAACAGGGACGCTTCAGGCGCCGCGTCCGTTGCCCGCGCTATAGAGCGCTTCAGGGCCTCGGCATCCTCGCCGCCGGCGCGCAGATAGCCCCGCACCTGACGCAGGCCCAAGCCCCCCCGCAACAGTTCGTCGGCCTGCGCATTGCCATCCAGCACCTTGCCGCTTTCATCGACCTGAAAAATCGCCAGCTCCATGCTGTCGAAACTGCTGCGTGCGGCATGGCGGTCGGTCCGCGCCGCCATCAGTTCGCCGCGCACCGCCATCATCCGTTTGAGCGCCGTGCTGTACTGGTTTATTTGCGCTACCGCGTCCTGGTCGAACACATCGTGGTGGCGCCCACGTTGAATACCGAGTGCGCCGATACCAAATGGCGTGTCGAAGATGATCCCCATGCAACGGAAGGTATCGTCGTCCATGGGCCGGATGAACTCATTGTACATGACACTTCGAACAAACACGTCATCCGCGACCAGCGTATTCATGGCGACGGCCTGGTTGCGGATGCCCGAGGCCAACCCGGCGCTCAGCCACAGATCGTCGCCGGAATAATGCTCGGCATAGGCGCGCATGATTTCGTCGGTGAAGTAGCGGCTGTGGACCAGAACCTCGGCGCCACCATGGGCATGCCGCCAGTGCAGCAGTGCCGACCGGCCACCGGCGGCACAGGCCAGGGCCTGCGGCAGTTCGGCGAACGCCTCGTCATCGAGAATGGCTTCGTAGATCAGATCCTGCGTGAGCGCATGCCCCATCGATCACCTCCCTGGTAATCATGACGCGACGTCACGGGGATAGCAATATGGTTCCGGTCGTGAGTCGATCACGCTTTTAACCGCAACAAAAAAGCGGCTCCGATGAGCCGCTTTTCGTAACGCCGTTCGTCATGATGCGGCGAAAATCGTAGGCTTGCAAGAAACGAAGCGGAGCGTACTTGAGTACGTGAGCCTCGTATCGCAGCAAGATTGCGATTTGCGCCCATCAGGGCGGGTGGCTACGCGATCTTGGCCTGCTTCTGCTGGATCGCCAAAATCTCGTTCGGCATGATCTCGACAAAGGCCTTCAGGCTGTTGTCCCAGTCGTCCAGAAGGGTCTTGGCCTTGGGCGACAAGGTCTTCTCGTAGTGCTCCGCAATCAGGCCCTTGAGCCCCGCCACATGGGCGTCCGGCACCGAACGCAGCGTGATACCTTCGCCATTGACGCACGACGCCAGGCACGCATCCGGATCGTAGACATAGGCGACGCCGCCGGTCATGCCGGCGCCGAAGTTCTGGCCGACCTTACCGAGGATAACGACCTTACCGCCGGTCATGTATTCGCAGCCGTGCGCGCCGACGCCTTCGATGACGGTCGTCGCGCCCGAGTTACGGACCGCGAAACGCTCGCCCACCGAACCGGCGACGAACAGCTTCCCCGAGGTCGCGCCGTACAGGATGGTGTTGCCGGCCAAAGCCTGGCCTTCGTGCCAGACCTTCGGACGGACGATGATGGTCGCACCCGACAGGC
>CBFGPQ010000142.1:0-9855 GCA_965650705.1 uncultured Asticcacaulis sp.
GCAGGCGCAGCATCATGACCACATTGGCGCCGGCAATGCCTTCGCGCATATTATGGTAGACCTCGGTGCCCCATTCGTCGGCATCGCCCGGGATCAGTGTCGGCGGTCCGACCAGGCGGACATTGGCGCCCATGGCATTGAGCAGGATGACGTTCGACCGCGCCACGCGGGAGTGCGAAACGTCACCACAAATCGCAATGGTCAGCCCATCGACATGCCCAAACGCCCGCCGGATCGACAGCATGTCGAGCAAGGCCTGGGTCGGGTGCTGGTGCTGGCCGTCGCCGGCATTGATGACCGAACAGCCGACCTTTTGCGACAGCAGCGCCGCCGCGCCCGACGCCTGATGGCGCACGACCAGCAGGTCAGGCTTCATGGCGTTGAGTGTCACGGCCGTATCGATCAGGGTCTCACCCTTGGCGACCGACGACGTCTTCATGCTCATATTGACGGTGTCGGCGCCCAGCCGTTTGCCGGCCAGCTCGAAGCTCGACTGCGTGCGCGTCGAGTTCTCGAAGAACATGTTGACCAGGGTCCGGCCTTTCAGCAGGTCCAGCTTCTTGGTCGCCTGCCGGTTCAGGTCGACGAAGACGTCGGCCAGGTCCAGCAGGTTCATGATATCGGGCGGATCGAGATCCTGTGCGCCAAGGAAGTGCCGCTTGGGGAAGGGCAGGAGGCGGGTGCGGATCAGGTCATTGACGTCGGAGGTCATCAGGGTCATGGAGAGCTTGAAACAGGCGTGCATGCTGACACGATTTGGCCGGTTTGTGGCGGAGAACGCCGCAAAGCACAAGCAGGAAGGACCGTTTTCATGAAAACCCAGGCGGAAAAAGCGGCTGAATTTGCGGCGCTTCACGACAGCGGGTGTTTCGTGATTCCCAATCCGTGGGACCGCGGCACGGCGCGAATGCTTGCCGCGATGGGGTTCAAGGCGCTGACGACCACCAGCGCCGGCCACGCACGCTCACTGGGCGTGCCGGATTACAATGCCGGGCGCGACCACGTGCTGGCCCATGTCCGCGACCTGGCTGATGCAACAGATTTACCGCTGGCAGCCGATCTGGAGAATGGTTTCGGTCATGCGCCAGAGGATTGCGCCGAAACGATTCGTTTGGGCGCAGAGGCCGGACTGGTCGGCGGGTCGATAGAGGACGCCACCGGCGATGATCGCGTCATCTACGACATAGCCGAAGCCGCCGACCGCATTCGCGCCGCGGCCGAGGCTGCCAAGTCCTTGCCTTTCAAATTCATGCTGGTCGGGCGGGCGGAAAACTACCTTCAGGGCCGCCGCGACCTGAAGGATACGATTGCGCGGCTACAGGCCTATCAGGAGGCCGGCGCCGACGTGCTGTATGCGCCGGGGCTGTCGACCGTTGCGGATATCGCTGCCGTCTGCCGCGAGGTCGACCGGCCGGTCAATGTGCTGGGCGGGATAGGCCCGAAGCCTTTGTCGGTCAGCGAACTGGGCGCTTTGGGTGTGCGGCGTGTGTCGGTCGGCAACTGGCTGCACTCTGCGGCCATGACGGCTTTCATCAAGGCCGCCAAGGACCTGAGCTTCGGCTATGTCGGCGATCTGGTCAGCGGTGGTGAGCTTAACCAGATGCTGAAAGCCGGCGCGGCCAAATAACGAAGCGGATTGCCGGAAAAGGCGCTGCAGGTATGGGAGGCGCTTTTACCCAGGCGACGTATCGGCACATCCAAGCTCTGGATAGTCATACCAGGTGGAATAGCCACAACAGCAGCGGCAGGCAGATCGCGCTCAAACAGGTCGTCATGGCGACGATGCCGGCCATCAGCGGCGCGTCTCCGCCCATGTGTCGCGCCTGGACGTAAGCCGCCGCCGCACACGGCGCGGCACCGCAGGCCAGAGCCACGCCCTGGGCCATCTGGTCTCCGCCCAAACCCCGGCAGATCAGCCAGGCCAGGATCGGCATGGCCAGCACCTTAAAGAGCGATACCGCGCTGACCAGAATGGGTTTGCGATAGATATAAGAGAAGCTCAGGCCCGCGCCAGCCAGAATCAGGCCGGTCGGGATGGCCGCTTCGCCCAGCATGCGCAGTGATTTCTCGGCGAATGGGATCGATGGCACTTTAAAAAAATTGCACGTCAGGCCGATCAGGCACGAGGCGAAGATGGGGTTGGTCAGCAGGGTCTTTGCCATGCCGAGCGGCGACTTATCGGGCTTGACGTCGCCTTCCGGCTCGCCCCAGCGCGCCAACACCAGGATGCAGATCATATTGGAGGCGGGAATGAGCGCGCTGACCGCGATGGCGGCCAGTGTCATAGCGCTGTCGCCGAAAATCCCCGCCGCCACCGGAATGAAAACAAAGGAATTGAAGCGCATCAGCCCCTGGAAGACGCTGGTGAAGGTCGGGCCGGGCAGACGCAGTATCGGTTTGAGCCCAAAGCCGACCACGCTGGCCACTGCGACCGAACCGAGCACGCCCAGCGAAACCGGGCCGGTGGAAAAGCCGGTGAGATCGGCATGCCAGATGGTAGGGATCAGAAAGCCCGGATAGAGGACATAGACGGCGAACTTCTCGATCGGCGGCCAGACGGGCAGGGGCAGGAAGCCGGACTTCTTCAGGCTATAGCCCAGGGCGATCAAAAGGAAGACCGGAACAATGCCATTGAGAATGGTGTCGAAGCTCAAAGGCCGCCATCTCCTGCGCCTGTGTCCCCGAAACTGGCGTCAAGCATGCGGTCGAGCGCGCCTTGAAGAATATAGGCGGCGGCGTTTTTGTCGATAGCCTCGGCGCGCTTGGCGCGGCTGAGGTCTGCCTCCTCGATCAGGAAGCGGTTCATCACCGATGACGACCATCGCTCGTCCCAGAAGGCGATGGGAAGGTCGCGCAGCCGCAGCAGGTTACGCGCGAAGGCCCGGCACGACTGGGCGCGTGGGCCTTCGGTGCCGTCCATATTGAAGGGCAGGCCGATGACGATGCCGGCGGCTTCGCGCTGCTTCATCAGTGTGAACAGGCGCTCGGCCTCAAGCGTGAACTTGCTCTTGCGGATCAACTCAAGCGGCGAGGCCAGGATCAGGGAAATATCGGACACAGCCACGCCGATGGTTTTTTCACCGAGGTCCAGCCCCAGCAATCCGTGACGGGGCGGCAAGGCGCCCTTGAGTTCTGTGATGTCGACTATGGCCATGACCATGCAATGGCCGCAGACGGCGCGCAAGTCAACGTGCGATGGTTTCAATTGCATTCATCAATAAAGTGTCATGTGTAATCGTATCAATTTCACCTTCATTACTTATGGTTACATAAATGTCATAAATTACCAAAATGTAATGTCTAAAGTAAGTGTAATAAAATGACGTCGATTTAACTTAAAAATGAAATCGCATTGGAGTATTCAATCGTCAGTGCCTGACCACATCCAATTTCGCCCCGCAGGGGCTTTCCTAAAGGGAGTTCTCCAATGTTCCGCAAGCTTGCCGCTCTGATCGTTTGCACCGCCGCCGTCGTCGCTTCGCCGACGCTGGCACAGTCCAACTGGCTCACCTCTGAGGGGAAATCGGAAACCATCAAGTCTCAGGATGTCGACTTCAACAAGCCATCCGAAGTGAAGGCTTTCTACAAGAAGCTGCGTTATGCGGCAGTCCGCGTCTGCATGAATGACGAGTCTGAGCACATCTGTCAGGCCGAGGCGCTCAGCGATGCCGTTCGCCAGGTCAATCAACCACAGCTCAGCCTGCACCACGAAAAGACCACCGGTGAGCGCGGCACGCAACTCGCCTGGGCCGAAGCTTCCCGCTGACACCCGGAGAGCCTGTCAGAGGAAGAAAGTGGGCCGCGCGCGAGGATTTGCGGGGCGGCCCATTTTTATGCTTCGAGTAGAGTAGCCTAGTACCTTTTATCCCGACATCTGAGGGCCTGTGAGAGTGGCCCGTTCAAGGAGACCATCATGCAACGCCTTTTTGCATCCGCGGCCCTGTGCCTTCTGCTCGCCGCTACCGCCACCGCCACGCCGGTCCTGGCCGCCCCATGGGAAGAGATCGGTGAAGTCACCAATGTCCGCACGGACGGCGTCGATTTCAACAACGGCTCCGACGTAGAGACCTTCTACGCCCGGCTGGAAAAGGCGGCGCACAAGGTGTGCGACGTCGCCGGCAACAGTGCCGAGGTTCGTGAAGAGAACGCCTACTGCCGGGCACGTGCTGTTGATGGCGCTGTGGCCGACCTGAAGAAAGCGCGTCTGAGCGAGTTGCATGCCGAACGTACTGGCGCGGCGGCGCAACTCGCCGATGCGCGGCAACGCACCTGGTAAATCATCCTCCGGCACCTCCCTCCGCCGGAATAACTTGCCGCGCCGGTCCTGACGGCGCGGCCTTTTCTTTGCCTCGCAGCACCATTATCGCTCAGGCGGGACTTGCCAAAGCCGCGTGCAATCGGCTAACCCGGCTCCTTCGGAATAAAGGAGTTCGATGATGGCCATTGATGTGGCGACCGTCAAAAAAGTGGCGAGCCTGTCGCGCCTCAGGGAGAGCGACGAGCGTCTGGAGGCGCTGGCCGGGGAACTGAACGGCATTCTGGGCTGGATCGAACAGCTGAATGAGGTCGACGTCTCGGGCGCCGAGCCCATGACGACCGCCGTCGAAACCGGCACGCCGCTTCGCGATGACGTCGTCACCGATGGTGACAAGGTCAAGGACGTTACCGCCAACGCGCCGAAGTCGGTCGACGGCTTCTTCATCGTGCCGAAGGTGGTGGAATAATGAGTGAACTCACAAAATTGACGCTCAAGGCCGCCGTCGATGGCCTGAAGAGCAAACAATTCTCCTCGGCCGAACTGACGGATGCTTTTATCGGCGCGATCGAAACCGCCAATCCCGCCCTGAACGCCTATGTCGAGACGACCTTCGACAAGGCGCGCGCACAGGCCGCCGCCTCCGACGCCAGGCTCGCCAAGGGCGAGGGCGGGGCGCTGGAAGGCGCGCCATTGGGCATCAAGGATCTCTATTGCACCGAAGGCGTGCGCACCACGGCGTGCTCGGGAATTCTCGCCAACTTCGTGCCGACTTATGAATCGACCGTCACCGCCAATCTGTGGCGCGACGGTGCGGTTATGCTGGGCAAGCTGAACATGGACGAATTCGCCATGGGCTCGTCCAACGAAACCTCGCACTGGGGGCCTGTCACCAATCCGTGGAAGTCGCGCGGCTCCAATGCGCCGCTGACGCCAGGCGGATCGTCGGGCGGTTCGGCAGCAGCGGTGTCCGCTGATCTCTGCCTGGCCGCCACCGCGTCCGACACCGGCGGTTCGATCCGCCAGCCGGCGGCGTTCACCGGCACGGTCGGTATTAAGCCGACCTATGGCCGCTGCTCGCGCTACGGCATGGTCGCCTTTGCTTCGTCGCTGGACCAGGCCGGCCCGATCACCAAAACGGTCGAGGATTCGGCCATCATGCTGCAATCCATGTGCAGCCATGACGTAAAGGACTCGACCTCGCTCGACATCCCCGTGCCGGATTTCTCGAGCTTCCTCGGCCAGTCGCTGAAGGGGCTGCGCGTCGGTATTCCGGACGAATACCGCCTCGACGGTATTCCTGCCGAGATCGACGCCCTGTGGGAGCAGGGGATTGCCTGGCTGAAGGACGCCGGCGCCGAAATCGTCCGCATCAGCCTGCCGCACACCAAGTACGCCCTGCCGTGCTACTACATTATCGCGCCTGCCGAGGCCTCCTCGAACCTGGCGCGCTATGACGGCATGCGTTTCGGCCACCGGACCGACAAGGCGCAGTCCCTGACCGACGTCTACGAGCTGTCGCGCTCCGAAGGCTTCGGCAAGGAGGTCAAGCGCCGCATCATGATCGGCACCTACGTGCTGTCGGCCGGTTTCTACGACGCCTATTACGTCAAGGCTTTGAAGGTCCGCCGCCGTATTGCCGAGGACTTCACCAATGCCTGGAACAGCTGCGACGTCATCCTGACGCCGGCGACGCCATCGGCAGCCTTCCAGCTGGGCGACGCGCAAAAGGCCGCCGATCCGGTCGCCATGTACCTGAACGACGTCTTCACCGTCACGACCAACCTGGCGGGCCTGCCCGGCATGTCGGTGCCGGCGGGGCTCGATTCGACCGGCCTGCCGCTGGGGCTCCAGGTCATCGGCAAGGCGCTGGACGAAGGTTCGGTCCTCAAGGCCGGCTATGCGCTCGAAAAGGCCGCTGGTTTCACCGCCCGTCCGGACCGTTGGTGGTAACCATAGGCGTGCACCGCACGATTTGGTTCTCCCCTTGCGCGAAAGCCTTGTGTTTTCAGACTTCGCCCGCGTAAACTAAGATGCGGGCGGGGCCTGAGACGGCGCAGGACGCGCGGAGGACAAGGCGGATGCTGAAGACGGTGCAGGACATGGTGGCTTGGGGACTTCTGGTCCTGCCGCTGATCGTCATTGCGTGGGCCTCGGTGTGGTTCGTGCTGATTCAGGCCGAACGCAACCGCCATGAGCGCTACAAGCGCTTCTACGCCATCATGGAACAGCTGAGCCGCTCCGACAGCGAGACGGCGTCGAAGATGGCGGCGGCCTATGAGCTGCGCAACTATCGCGATTACAAGGACGTGGTCGAAAAGATCTTCGTCGATGGCCGCATCCGCCAGGACACGGCCAAGGCGCTCGACGCCCAGCTGCGCGACACGCTGAAGGACATTTCCCAGCCGAGAGCATGATGTGTTCATGCGCTCGTTTTTTGTTTCGTCGCGATATTCTCGCCAAAAACGCTGCACGCTTTTTGGCATATCGCTCAGGAAGCTGACGTGCGCGGAAATTTTCGTTGAATTTGTATCGACCTCTTGCCAAAGCGGCGTAATGCGGCAGTAATGCGCGTTAACAATCGCGCGGCTGTGTTCTGCGCGGGAAAAAGTACCCCGGAGCCACGCCGCCATGAAAAGCGCCAACCCTGTCGAATTTACCGTACGCGGTATCGTTCTCGGCATCCTCATCACCGTGATCTTCACGGCCGCGCAGGTCTATCTGGGCCTGAAGGTCGGCCTGACCTTCGCGACCTCGATTCCGGCCGCCGTGATCTCGATGGCTTTGCTCCAGGCGTTCAAATCAGCGACCATCCAGGAAAACAATATCGTCCAGACCATCGCATCGGCGGCGGGGACCCTGGCGTCGGTCATCTTCGTCCTGCCGGGCCTGATCATTATCGGCTGGTGGTCGAATGTGCCGTTCCTGCTGACCTTCGCCGCCTGTGCGGTTGGCGGCACGCTGGGCGTCATGTACACCATGCCGCTGCGCCGCGCCCTGGTCGTGCAATCCAGCCTGCCTTATCCGGAAGGCGTCGCCGCCGCTGAGGTGCTGAAGGTCGGGACCTCGACGCGCGAGGGCGCCAAGGAGGGCAAGGCGGGCCTGTGGGCGGTGATCTGGGGCACGCTGGCCTCGGCATTCGTGGCGCTGATGGCGGCGATCAAGGTCATTCCGGGCGAGGTCGCGGGCTTCTTCAAGGTCAAGGCGCTCAATGGACAGATCGGCGCCACCAGCATTATTGGCGGCAGCTCGCTGGCCCTGGTCGGCGCGGGTCACCTTATGGGCATTACGGTCGGTATCGCCATGGCCGTCGGCCTGTTCATCTCGTCCGGCATTGCCCTGCCGATCCTGACCTCGATCACGCCGATGCCGGACGCCACCGTGGCCGAACACGCCGGCGCCGTCTTCCGCTCAAAGGTCCGTTTGCTGGGGGCAGGCGCTATCGCCGTCGCCGCGCTGTGGACGCTTGGCAAGCTGATCGTGCCGGTGTGGCTGGGCCTGATGTCGGCGCTGGAATCCAATGCGGCGGCCAAACGCGGGGAGGGCGAGATCGCCCGCACCGACCGCGATTTGCCGGTCAATACCGTCGGCATCGTCATCCTGCTGTGCATGGTTCCGGTCGGCTGGCTGCTGGCGCATTTCATCACCGTCGGTGGTGTGCTGAGCGCCCTGACCCTGCCGCTGGTCGGCGCGGGCATCCTGTTCGTCCTGGTCGCCGGCCTGATCGCCGCGGCGGTCTGTGGCTACATGGCCGGCCTGATCGGCTCGTCCAACTCGCCCGTTTCGGGTCTTGGCATCCTGACCGTCCTGTCGGCCTCCCTGCTGGTCGGTATCATCGGCCGCGGCCTGACGGGCCCGAATGAGCAGCAGGCCCTGATCGCCTTTATCCTGTTCGTTACGACCATCGTCATGGCTGTAGCAGTGGTCGGGAACGACAACCTGCAGGACCTGAAAACCGGCCAACTGGTTGGCGCCACGCCGTGGAAGCAGCAGGTGGCGCTGGTCGTTGGTGTCCTGGCCGGCTCGATCGTCATCCCGCCGGTGCTGGACCTGCTCAACCAGGCCTACGGTTTCCCGGACGACCCGAACCGCGTGGCGATCACTGACCAGCCGCTGAACGCCCCGCAGGCGACGCTGATCGCGACCCTGGCCAAGGGCGTTATCGGTGGTGATCTCGACTGGAAGCTTCTGGGGATCGGCGGTCTGATCGGCGCCGGTTTGATCATCGCCGACATGATCATCAAGCGCGGCAGCAAGGGCAAGCTGACCCTGCCGCCGCTGGGTGTCAGCCTCGCCATCTACCTGCCGTCGGCCGTGACGGCGCCGGTCATCGTCGGCGCTATTGCCGGGTGGCTTTATGACCGTTCGGTCGGCAAGCTGTCGTGGGGCGAGGTGGCCAAGCGGCTCGGTATCCTGGTGGCGTCGGGCTATATCGTCGGTGAAAGCCTGTTCAACGTCATGCATGCCCTGCTGATTGTCGTAACGCAGAAGGATGCGCCGCTGGCCTTCATGCCGGCGGTCGAAGAGCACGCGGGCACGATCATTGCCTTTGTCATGGCGACGGTGATTGTTGTCGGGCTGCACATGTGGGCCGCCGGTCAGGCGAAAAAGGTCGAAACGGAAAGCTGAGGCATTTCGTGCCATCAGATTTCCGTGCAGGCCTTTCCGTCTGCCGCAAACCCGTTTATTAGCGGCGTCATAGCGCGCGTCGCATTCCGGACTTATGACCATGTCGAATACCGAAGACCTTCCCAAGATCAAGCCGATGCCGGCCGAAGGCATCACCTACTACCTGCATCCGCATCCGCGTTCGCCGTTCTCCGAAGCGGTGCAGGTCGGCAATGTCCTCTACCTGTCGGCCATGATCGGCCTCGACGAAAACGGCAAGCTGGCCGAAGGCTTCGAGAACGAAGTCAAGTACATCATGACCAATACGGCCGAAATCCTGAAGCGCTACGGCCTGGGTCTTGAGCACGTCTTCAAGGCCACGGTCATGCTGACCGACGCGTCGAAGTGGAGCGAGTTCAACCGCCTCTACAAGCCCTATTTCCACCCCAGCCGCCTGCCGGTCCGCACCGCCTTGGGCGTCAGCGGCCTGGCATACGGCGCCACGGTGGAAATCGAGTTCTGGGCGCACGTCCCGGAAAAGTAAGCGGTTTAAACTAAAAATTCAGAGGAAAAGGTTAGCCTGACGGGCCTGCGATAGAATTCGCTCAAAGCCCGCGGAAAAACCCTTTGCTACGTACTGCCTTCCAGCGTTTTTGGAATTTGTTCAAGGTCGACACCGAGAACATGACGCTGGTACGTGCGCAATATGCTGCCTTCTCGCGGCAAATTCCGCTGCTGTACTTTATCCTTGTCACCAATACCCTGTCCGGCATCTTCACCTTCGCGCATCAGGCGCCGGCGTGGATAGCGATCTGGGTGCCGCTGGCCATATGCGCCGTCTGCGTCGTGCGCGCCATCTGGTTCATCAGAAACCGCAACAAGGCGTTCAGCGATGCGGAGGTCGTGCGCCTGATGCGCGTGACGACCAAGCTTTGCGGGCTTTTGACCCTGTCCTTTACGCTTTGGGGGCTGTTCCTCTTCCAGTACGGCGA
>CBFGPQ010000143.1:0-9794 GCA_965650705.1 uncultured Asticcacaulis sp.
AAGGACGTCGATGCGCCCAAGACGATGAACACCCATCTCCATATCGTCGAGGCCTATACGCACCTGCATCGTGTCGCGCGCGAGGACCTGAGCCACGCCGCGCTCTATCGCGCGCTCGACATCTTTGCCGACCGCTTTGTCGACGCGGACACCCGCCATCTGCGCCTGTTCTATGACCTCGACTGGACCGACCTGACCCACGCCGTCAGCTACGGCCACGACATCGAAGCCAGCTGGCTGATGTGGGAGGCCGCGTGCATCCTGGGCGAACCTGCGCTGACAGCAAGGATTAAGCCCATGGTCATTGGCTTGGCAGAAACGACGTTGAGGCATGGCGTCATGCTGGATGGCAGCATCGCCTATGAACAGGATTTCAACGGCCGGCTCGACCCCGCCGGCGAATGGTGGGGCCAGGCCGAAGCCATGATCGGCTTCGTCAATGCCTGGGAATTGACGCGCGATCGCGTCTATCTCGACGCCACCGAAAAGCTGTGGCGCGTGCTGAAAACCCAGTTCGGCGCCGGTGGGCGCAACGAATGGACCTGGTACGCAAAGGATGCAGGCCGCCCGCCTCAGGTCAGGGCCGGGCAATGGAAGTGCCCGTACCACAACGGTCGGGCGATGATCGAGCTTGACGAACGCCTCAGCCGGATACGGACTTAACAAATAAATGCCCGACGCGAGAACGGGCGAGGGGAAACGCACATGACGCAGCCATCAATTGGCCAGATACATGTAGGTTTGGCGCCGATCGACCTGGCCATAGTCGCCGGCTATATCCTCGTGACCATCGCGCTCGGCTTCTGGGTTGCCAAGCTGTCGTCGGGCAACCTCAGTAACTACTTTCTGGCGGGCAACAAGCTGCCGTGGTGGGTGCTGGGTCTGTCCAACGCGTCGGGTATGTTCGATGTCGGCGGGACCATGTGGATGGTCGGCCTGCTCGTGGTCTACGGCCTGAAGTCTGTCTTCATTCCGTGGCTGTGGCCTGTGTTCAACCAGATATTCCTGATGGTCTTCCTGGCTATTTGGCTGCGGCGTTCCGGCAAGCTGACCGGCGCGGAATGGATTACGTTCCGGTTCGGCGACGGCCTGGGCGCGCGTGCTTCGCACCTGATCAATGTCATCTTCGCGCTCATTATGGTCGTCGGCATGTTGGCCTTTGGCTTCTTGGGCATCGGCAAGTTGGCGGCGGAGTTCAGCCCGTGGCGCTTTTCCGCCGATCCGCATATCAACGATAAGATCTACGGCCTGATCGTCGTGGCGCTGACGACCGTCTATTCGGTCAAGGGCGGCATGTACTCGGTCGTCATGACCGAGATTCTGCAATTCTTCATCAAGCTGATCGTCTGCGTCGCCATCGCCTGGATGGCCATGACCATGGTCACGCCGGAAATGCTCAAGGCTGCCGTGCCGGCCAGCTGGAACGAGATCGGCTTCGGCTGGACGCTGGGTCTTGACTGGCAGGGCGTCGCGGACGCAGCCAAACCCGACAACAAGGTGGTTGCGACCTCGGCCATCAAGACCATCGAAAACGAAGGCCATTCCCTGTTCGCCATCTTCATGGGTCTGATGATCTTCCAGGGCTTCTTCAAGGCCATGGCTGGCCCCGCGCCCAATTACGACATGCAGCGCCTGTTGTCGGCCAAGTCGCCGACCGAAGCGGCCAAGGTGTCTGGCTTCGTCAATCTGGTCCTGCTGTTTCCGCGCTACCTGATGATCGCCGGCATGGCGGTGCTGGCGCTCGTCTTCATCGGACCCTACTGGACGCAGCTCCAGGCAGAGGCTGTGGCCGCCGGCAAGCCCTTCTCGGGCGACTTCGACGCCATACTGCCGTGGGTGGTGCACGAATTCATGCCGCCCGGTCTCTTGGGTATTGCACTGGCCGGGCTTCTCTCGGCCTTTATGGCGACCTATTCGGCCTCGCTCAACGCCGCGCCCGCCTATGTCGTCAACGACATTTACCGCAAGTATTTCCGGCCCGACGCCGACCAGAAGACACTGGTCCGCCTGAGCTATCTGACCTCCTTCCTGTTCGCCGTCATCGCCGCCTTCATCGGCTGGCAGCTCAATTCGATTAACGAGGTCATCACCTGGATCACGACCGGCCTTTATGGCGGCTATACCGTCGCCAATGTCGTCAAATGGTACTGGTGGCGGCTGAATGGAACGGGCTATGCGGCCAGCATGGCGCTGGGCGTCGTCGCTGCCATGGGAATGGCGATCTACAAGGATCCTGTGACAGGTGCCGGCATCGACGGGCTTGCCGCCTTCCCGTGGTTGTTCCTGGCCTGTCTGGCTGTGGCGGTTATTGGTTCGCTGGTTACCAAGCCGACCGACATGGCGACGCTGAAGGACTTCTATAAGAAGACCCGTCCCTGGGGTTTCTGGGGGCCGGTGCTGGCAGCGCTGCGCGAAGACGAGCCCAATGCCCAGCCCAACCGCAACTTCGCCATCGATATGGTCAATGTGCTGATCGGCATTGTCTGGCAGACGGCCCTGACGGCTTCGGCCATTTTCCTGGTTATCCAGGAGATGGAAAAGTTCTGGCTGACGGCGGGCCTGGCTGTGGCGTGTACGTTGGTACTGAAATTCAGCTGGTGGGACCGCCTGCGCGACGAGCCTGAAGACCGGCCAGCTTAATTATCTTGCCAAACTGGCGCGGGCGCGGGTGACGTTCTTCTGCGCCGTTGGCTGATCGAGCACGGTCAGCAGCGCCTTACGCACGGCCTGCTTCTGGCCGGCCGTTAATTGCGACTTCTTGAAGTGGTCGGTGACATAGAAGGCGTCGACGGCGCGTTCGCCATAGCAGTCGATATGCGCAGAGGCGATGTCCATGTGCAGGCGCGCCAGGGCCTCGACGAGATCAGCCAAAAGCCCGGGACGGTCACGGCCGGACACTTCCAGAATGGTCGCACCCGCATTGGCGGTGTCATCAAATGCCACGGTGGGTGCGATGGCGAAGGCCGCCGTCCGCGCCGCCATGGCGGATTTATAGGTAACCGCCGGTGGCAACTGACCCAGGGCCGCCTGTTCCAGCTGCTTTTCGGCCTGTTTCAGGCGTTGCGGATCGTCGTGCGCGAACGGCAGCCCTTGCGTGTCCTGGACATAAAAGACATCGAGCGCATTGCCTTCGGATGAGGTGAAGACCTGCGCGCCGACGACATTGGCGCCGAGATTGGCGAAGGTGCGGGCCAGATCGGCGAACAGGCCCTGGCGGTCGCTGGCCGAGATCGAAAAGGCGGTGGCGTTGCGGCTCTCGTCGATCCGCGCGCGGACGGCGGCTTCGGCGTCGAACGACGACAGGACCAGGTCGGCGTGGCTGCGGATATCTTCGGGCGTAAACGAAAACAGGTAGTTCTCGTCCATGGTCGCCAGCCAGGCCGCCATGTCGTCATTGTCCTGGCTCAGTTCCTCGCGGCGGGCTTCGGCGCGCTCGTTGAGGCCTTCGCGGACGCTGGCGACCGCGTCCGAGCCGCGCCCGCCACGGAAGGCGCTTTCGGTGGCGGCGAACAGGTCGCGCATCAGTTGGCCCTTCCAGGCGTTCCACACGCCGGGTCCGACGGCGCGAATATCGGCGACCGTGAGGATCAGCAGCAGGCGCAGGCGCTCGGGCGTCTCGACGATGCGGGCGAAGCTGGCGACGGTTTCCGGATCCGAGACATCGCGCTTTTGGGCGTAGTCCGAAAGGACTAGGTGATGGCGCACCAGCCAGGCGATCTGGTCGATCTTCCAGGGTTCGAGGCCCAGCCGTTCGCAGGCCTTGCGCGCCGCGCGCTCACCGCCGATCTCCTGCCCGTCCTCGCCGCCCTTGCCGGTGTCGTGCAGCAGCATGGCCAGATAGAGGCTTTCCTTGTCGACCAGTTGCGGCATGATGGCGGTGGCCAGCGGGTGGTCGGCCTTGTAGCGGCCGGTATCGACGCCGTGAATGATGTCGATAGCGCGCAGGGTATGCTCATCGACCGTATACGCGTGGTACATGTTGAACTGGGTCTGGGCGACGATACGGCCGAATTCCGGGATGTAGCGGCCTAAGAGTCCGGTCTCGGACATCATGCTGAGCGTCTTATAGGGATTGCGGCCGCGCACCAGCAGGTCGAGGAACAGTCGGGCTGCCTTCGGGTCGCGGCGCAAGGATGGCGTCACCAGGGTCAGGTTGCGCGCGATCGCCGTGAAGGCGTCCGGATGCAGGTCAAGCTCCAGCCGGTCGGCCATCTTGAACAGCAGGAACATGGCGACGGGCGACTTCTGGAAGATGTCGGGCGAATTGACCGACAGACGCCCCGATGTGACGACGAAACCTGGATGGTCGGCCTTGGTCAGGTTCATCAGGCCCGACTGGATCATGTTGGACAGGCGCGTCAACGGCTTGGCGTCCTGGGCCTCCAACTGGGTGCAGAAGGTACGCGTCAGCGCGCCGACCTCCTTTGAGACGATGAAGTAGCGGCGCATGAAGCGTTCGACATTGGGTTCGCCCTGGCGGTCGATAAAACCCATGCGGCGGGCGATTTCCGGTTGCAGGTCAAAGCTCAGGCGCTCCTCGCCCCGGCCCGCGGTGACGTGGATCAGAATGCGGACCTTCCACAGGAAGTCGAAGGCACGCATGAAGATCTGCCGTTCGCGGTCGGTCAGGATGCGGTCGAGGACCCCCCAAGAATCCTTGGATTTCTTGGGCGCGCTCTCGTCGATGATCTGGGCGCCAGGATTGGGTTCGGCCGAGGCCCGGTACTTGGCGATCCAGAACAGGGTGTGCAGGTCGCGCAAGCCCCCCTTGCCTTCCTTGACATTGGGCTCGACGACGAAGCGCGTCGTGCCGGCCTTGTGGTGGCGGACATCGCGCTCTTCCAGCTTGGCCGCGACGAAGTCGAACAGGTTCGTCTTCAGGCCTTCGGTCGCCAGCTTGAGGTCCAGCAATGCGACCAGTTCCTTGTCGCCGGCGATCTGGCGGTGCTCCAGAAGCGCCGTCATGATGGTGTGGTCGCCGCGCGCGTACTTGATGGCCTCATCCACCGTGCGCGAAGAATGGCCGACCTTCAGGCCCAGATCCCAAAGGGTATAGAGGATGAACTCGATGACCGATTCCGAGTGCGAGGTTTCCTTCCAGGCGCGCAGGAACAGGAGGTCGAGATCGGAATGGGGCGCCAGTTCGCCGCGACCATAGCCGCCAACAGCCAGCAGCGACAGGCGCTCGCCTTCGGTCGGATTGCGGGCCCGATAGACATGGGTAAGCGTAAAATCCCACAGGGCGCTGACGATTTCGTCGGTCGCGCGGGCCAGGGCGCGGGCGGTGGCGTGTCCGCCCTTATGATCGATATTGTCGAGGATGGCGGCGCGCGACAGGGTCAGCGCTTCTTTCAGGATTTTCACGGCGCGGCGGCGCAGGTCGGAACTGTCGCCGCTGGAGTCTTCATAGGTTTCGGTCAGGGCCTGACGCAGGCGCGCGCCATCGATCCGGTAGGCCGGCGCAGGGCTTTGCGTGGCTGTCAGCATATGGGACGCGTCATCCATGAACGTACTCTAGGCTCTAATCCTTAAGCATCTTCTGTAAATTATAGATGACTTCCAATGCTTCCTTGGGACTTAGATCGTCAGGATTGATCGTCTTGACAAGGGCTTCCAGTTTCGATGGCGCCGATTTGACGGGCTCGGGCGCCGTGCGTTCGAACGAAAACAGCGGCAGGTCGTCGAGCCTGAGCTTGGTCTGGTTGTCTTCTTCCAGCCGTTGCAGGATATCGCGGGCGCGATTGACGACGTGGCCCGGCATGCCGGCCAGGCGCGCCACCTGCACGCCATAGGAGCGGTCAGCGGCGCCCGGTCGCGCTTCGTGCAGGAAGATCAGCTCGCCATTGTGCTCGCGCGCCGTCAGGCTAATATTGCTGACGAATTTCAGCCGTTTATCAAGGGTCGACAGTTCGTGATAGTGGGTGGCGAACAGCGTCCGGCACTGGATGGCGTCGTGCAGATGCTCGGTGCATGACCATGCGATCGCCAGGCCGTCATAAGTCGCGGTGCCGCGGCCGATTTCGTCTAGGATGACGAAGGACTGCGCCGTCGCCTGGGCCAGGATGGCGGCGGTTTCGACCATTTCCATCATGAAGGTCGAGCGGCCTTGCGCCAGGTCATCGCCAGCGCCGACGCGCGAGAACAGGCGATCGACGACGCCCAGGTGCATCGCCTTGGCGGGCACGAATAGTCCGGCCTGGGCCATGATAATCAAAAGCGCGTTCTGGCGCAGGTAGGTCGACTTACCAGCCATGTTCGGGCCGGTGACCAGGCTAAGCCTTGGCGCCGCCGCACCCGTGGCATCAAGATCGACATCGTTGGGTGTAAACGGCTTGCCCTGGCTTTTTAGCACTGCGCAAACGACCGGGTGACGGCCGCGTGAAATCTCAAGCCGCGACGACTGGTCGACCCGGGGACGGACAGCTTCGAAGTCCTCGGCCCAGCAGGCATTGGCGACCGCGACATCCAAAGCGCAAATCGCGTCGTGAGCGGCCTGGACCTCGGCGGCCTGCTGGCGGACCTGTTCGCGCAAGTCCTCGAAGATTTCCATTTCGAGCGCCAGCGCCTGAGAGGCGGCGCGCTGGATGCGGGCGTCGAGATCGACCAGTTCGGAGGTGACGAAGCGCACCTGGTTGGCCAGGCTCTGGCGGTGGATGAACTGCTTCTGGCTGTCCTGGGCCTGAAGCTGTTCGGCCAGCTTGGTGGAGAGCTCGATGAAATAGCCCAGCACATTGTTGTACTTGATGCGGATGGCGATGCCGGTCTCGACCGCCAACCGGCTTTCCAGCGCCAGTATGATCTGGCGGCTGTCGTCACGCAAACCGCGCGCTTCATCGAGTGCGGGGTGGAAGCCTTCGCGGATAAAGCCGCCGTCGCGCAGGGAAAGCGGCGGTTCCCCGACCAGCGCCCGTTCCAGCCGGTCGCGCATGGCGCTTGTGCCCTGCGTCGGCACCAGGGCCGAGATAAACCCTTCGATTTCGGCGGGAACTGCCGGATCGATGACCGGGTTTTGTGTCGCATCATTCAGCACATGCGCCAGCGATTCTCCGATCGTCAGGGCCTGATGGATGATGCACAGGTCGCGCGGGCCGCCGCGGTTGAGGCTGAGGCGTGACAAGGCGCGCGCCTGGTCGCTCAAAGACCGCATCAGGTGGCGCAACTGTTCGCGGACGTCGCGCCTGGGCAGCAGCCATTCGACCGTATCGAGCCGGGCATTGATGGCGTCGGGATGATAGAGCGGCCGCGCCAGGCGCGACAGCAGGAGCCGCCCGCCCCCCGAAGTCACGGTGCAGTCGATCGCCTGGATCAGGCTACCTTCGCGCCGTCCGGTTTGCGTTCTGTCGATTTCCAGCGAGTTGCGCGTCGCGGCGTCGATCGACAGGTAGTGGGTTTGCAGCACGCGCACTGGCGGTTTCAGAACCGGCCGCTTACCCGCCTGCGTCAGGTCGATATAGGCGGCGATCATGCCAAGCGCCGAGATCTCGGCCGGGCTGAAAGCGCCGAAGCCATCGAGCGTCGAAACACCATAGAGCTTGAGCAGACGCTGCTCGCCGGCGGCCGGATCGCTGAGCGAGCCCGGCTGCGGCTGGATAACGCCGCCGCACGATTTCAGCAGCGCATAAAGAATTTCATCCTGCAGGATGCGGTCGGCGACCAGGCTTTCCGATGGACGCAATGCCGACAGGTGCGCGCTTAAGGATTCGGGCGCGATCTCCAGGCATTCGACATCGCCGGTCGACAGCTCGACGCTGGCCAGGGCCATAACACCGCCCCGGCTCGACAGGGCCACCAACCGGTTGGCACCGCGTGCCTCAAGCAGCGAGTCTTCGGTGATGGTGCCGGGCGTGATGACGCGCACCACGCCGCGCTTGACGACGGATTTCGAGCCGCGCTTCTTGGCTTCGGCCGGATCTTCCAGCTGTTCGCAGATGGCGACGCGATGACCCAGCCGGATCAGCTTGGCGACATAGGCGTCGACGGCGTGGACGGGCACGCCGGCCAGCGGGATATCCTCGTCCTTGTAGCGGCCGCGTTTTGTCAGCGCGAGCGACAGGGCCTGGGCGGCGGTGACGGCGTCTTCGAAGAACAGCTCGTAGAAATCGCCCATGCGGAACATGAGGATCGCGTCGGGATACTGCGCCTTGGTCTGGAGATACTGGGCCATGACGGGCGTGGCGCCTTCCAGGTCCAACGCGGCCGCGTCGGTGGTCAAATCGGTGGTGGCTGCGTTCACGAGCGCTTATCCAATTATGCGCTATGATAAAAGCAGCGCGGGAGGGTGGATAAGTTAATGGGTCTTAACGATTCCGCAAAGAAGCGATATGCACAAAAAGTGTGCACAAGAGCTGTGGATTTCCTGACGGAAGGCTGATATGTCGATTTGTCAGACAATTGATAAATGGTATACCATCCTGGTGCGCTGGGATAGTGTATAAGATCATACGTGAATAATGCCCGGAACGCATTGCGTTCGGGCAATGTGAGCGCTAACATAAATAAAAAAGACGCAGAAAACGAAATGGCCAGCGAAAAACAGACCTTCAGCGACGACGAAGCGCTTCACCTCCACCAGTACCCTGTTCCCGGCAAGATCGCGCTCGCTCCCACAAAGCCGATGGCGACCCAGCGCGACCTGGCCCTGGCCTATTCGCCGGGCGTGGCCGTGCCGGTCCTGCGCATCGCCGAAAACCCCGACGCCGCCTATGACTACACCGCCAAAGGCAATATGGTCGCGGTCATTTCCAACGGCACCGCCATCCTCGGCCTCGGTAACTTGGGCGCCCTGGCCTCCAAGCCGGTCATGGAAGGCAAGTCGGTTCTCTTCAAGCGCTTCGCCGATATCGACAGCTTCGACATCGAAGTGGCGACGCAAGATCCCGACGAATTCATCACGGTCGTCAAGAACATTACCGGCGCGTTCGGCGGCATCAATCTCGAAGATATCAAGTCCCCTGAGTGCTTCATCATCGAAGCGGCGCTTCAGGACATGGCCGATATCCCGGTCTTCCACGACGACCAGCACGGCACGGCGATCATCTCGGCAGCCGGCCTTATCAATGCGCTGGAAATCACCGGCAAGCGTATCGAAGACGTCAAGGTCGTACTGTGCGGCGCCGGTGCGGCCGGCCTGTCGTCGCTGTCGCTGGTGAAGGCCCTTGGTGTCCGCAAGGAAAACACCACGGTCGTTGATATCCATGGCGTCGTCTACGAAGGCCGCACCATCGATATGGACCAGTGGAAGTCGATCCACGCCACCAAGACGACGAAGCGCACCCTGTCCGAAGCCATGGTTGGCGCCGATGTCTTTCTGGGTCTTTCGGCGCGGGGCGTGCTGACGCCCGATATGGTCGCCACCATGGCGCCCAATCCGATCATCTTCGCCATGGCCAATCCTGATCCGGAAATCACCCCGGAAGACGTGGCCAAGGTCCGTTCCGACGCCATCGTCGCCACCGGCCGGTCGGACTATCCGAACCAGGTCAACAACGTGCTGGGCTTCCCCTACATCTTCAGGGGCGCTCTGGACGTGCGCGCCCGCCGCGTGAACCACGAAATGAAGATTGCCGCGGCGCAGGCTCTGGCCATGCTGGCGCGCGAAGACGTGCCGGACGAGGTGGCGGCTGCCTATCAGGGCCGCCGTCTGAAGTTTGGCAAGGACTACATCATCCCGTCGCCCTTTGATCCGCGCCTGATCTGGTACATTCCGCCCTTCGTCGCCCAGGCCGCCATGGATACCGGCGTGGCGCGCAAGCCGATCGAGGATATGGATGCCTACCGCAAGCGCCTGGAACAGC
>CBFGPQ010000144.1:0-9587 GCA_965650705.1 uncultured Asticcacaulis sp.
ATCTGGGGCTTGGACGGCAACGACGCGCTTTACGGCATGCTGGGCGACGACGTCCTGAATGGCGGCTGGGGCAGCGATACGCTATCCGGCGGCGATGGCGCGGACGTGCTCGATGGCGGCGGCGACAACGACACTATCTTTGGCGGCCTTGGCTCTGACGTCCTGAAGGGGGGCACCGGCGATGATCTCGTCGACGGCGGCATTGGCGCCGACAAGATGAATGGCGGCGTGGGCAACGACACCTATATCGTCGACAACACCGGCGATGTGGTTACCGAGGACGTCTTCGGCATCTATGGCGGTATCGACACCGTCAAGTCGTCGGCCGCTTCCTATACGCTCAACGCCGACGTCGAAAACCTGACGCTGGTCGGCCAGTTCGGTGTTGCGGGCACTGGCAATGACTTTGCCAACAAGATTATCGGCAGCGACTGGAACAACGTCATTGATGGCCGCGGCGGCAATGACAATGTCTCGGCCGGCGCCGGCAACGACATGGTTCATGGCGGCACGGGCAACGACAGCGTCTATGGTGAAAACGGCAATGACACCATTCACGGCGAAGACGGCAACGACAACCTCAGCGGCGGCAAGGGCGACGACGTCCTGCACGGCGAAGCCGGTAACGATACGATCAACGGCGACGACGGCTATGACTGGGTCTATGCTGGCGACGGCGACGACAGCGTCGATGGCGGCCAGGGCAATGACGTCATCAATGGCGATGCTGGCAAGGACATTTTGCGCGGCGGCCTGAACAGCGACACCGTCAACGGCGGGCTGGGCGACGACAAGGTCTATGGCGATGACGGCGACGACAAGCTGACCGGTGGCGACGGCTGGGACATTCTGGAAGGCGGCGCCGGCAATGACCGTCTGGACGGCGGTGCGCAGACCGACAACCTGTACGGCGGGCTTGGCAACGACATCATTTACGGCGGCGCGGCTACGGACGGCCTGACCGGAAATGCGGGCGCCGACACCTTCCTCTACAAGGCGACGAGCGAAAGCAACAGTGCGGGCTATGACGTCATCTTCGGGTTCGAAAGCGGTCTGGACAAGATCGACCTTTCGGCCATCGACGCTGACACGACCCAGGCAGGCAACCAGGCGTTCAGCTTCTTCGGCATCGGTCAGCCGATGTTTACCGGGCCAGGCGACCTGTGGGCCGTGCAGCAGGGCAACGACCTGCAACTCTTTGGCGACGTCAATGGTGATGGCAATGCGGACTTCCAGGTCATGCTGATGGCAACCTTGGGCATGAACCCGACCTTGACCTCGGCGGATTTCATCTTCTAGTTTTTAACCCTTGTAAGCGCGAAAGACCGGCGGGCGACCGCTGGTCTTTTACTTTGTCAGCTCGGCAACGATAGCGCGCACTTCCGACGGTGTGAATGGCTTCTCGAGATAGGGGCGGTTGGCGCTGGTCAGGAAGGCCGCGGCCGAATCGCCCAGGGTATCGCCGGTGACAAAGCCGATACGCTGCGCCAGGGCAGGGCGGGCGTCGCGCAGCCAGCGGTAAAAGGCCGGTCCGTCCAGGCCGGGCATGCGCAGGTCCGACAGGATCAGGCGATAGTCGCGCTCTGCCAGCAGGGCCTGCGCCTCGGCGACACTGGCCGCGACATCGACAGCAAAGCCTTGCCGCATCAGGATTTCACCCAGGGTTTCGCCCACGCTGGGCTCATCATCAACCACCAGGGCGCGGCCGTCCGATTCCGGCTTGGCCCCCGGCTCAGCTACGCGGACAGAGGGGGGCAGTGCATCAACCGGCAGTTCGATAAAGAAGGTCGCGCCGCCGCCGGTTTCCGGCAGCAGGCCGAGCGTGCCGCCATGGGCCTGGATGATACCGCGCGAGAAGGACAGGCCGAGGCCCGTGCCCATGGCATTGGCCTTGGTGGTGAAGAAGGGTTCGAAGATGCGGTTGCGCACCTCGGCCGGCACGCCCGGGCCCGTGTCGGCAATGGCCAGCCGCACCCGTCCGGCTTCGGCATGGGTGGTGATGGCGATGTCTCGCGGCCCGTCCTGATCCTGCATGGCCTGCTGGGCGTTGATCAGCAGGTTGACGATGACCTGATGCAGTTGGTCGCTGTCGCCCGTTATGGCGGGCAGGTCGGGGGCGTGGTCGATCGTGACCGTAATCCCTGCCGTGCGCATGCCATAGTCGGCCAGGTCGACGGCGGCAGAGACGACAGCGCGAAGGTCCAGCGGCCGCCGCTCGGGTGTCTTTTGCCGCGCCATGGCCAGAAAGGTCTGGACGATGCGGGCGCAGCGTTCGGCCGCGGTGCGAATCTTGGCGACGCGTGCGGCGTGCGGCGTGCCTTCGCAGTCTTCCTCCAGCATGAGGGACTGCCCAACTACGGCAGACAGCGGATTGTTCAGTTCGTGGCTGACGCCGGCCAGCAGCGAGCCAAGGGCAGTCAGCTTCTCGGCCTGGTGCAGGGCTTCGCGGTGGCGCTCGATCTCGGCTTCGGCCGCCTTGCGCGCATCGATGTCGATCAGCGTGATGACCAGGGCCTTTTCGCCGGCCAGTTCGGTTTCGCGCCAACTGACCGACACCCAGGCTTGCCGGTCGCCCGTGCTGAGCTGGGTTTCGAAACCGTCCTGCTCGGGCGACACCGCCATGCGTTCGAGCAATTCCGCCCGGCCGCTGATGCGCTCGAGCCAGCCCGATCCGTCATCGCCGGTCAGCTTATAGAAGGCCGGATTGGCCAGCATGACCTGATGGTCCGACCGCCTGAGCATGACCAGGGCCACCGGATGCTGTTCGGAGAGGGCGCGCAGCATTTCCTCAGCCTGGCGCTTTTCGGTGATGTCGATCAGCACGCCGCCAAGATGGGTAATGCGGCCGTCGGTGTTGCGAACGGGGAAGCGTACGGCCATGGTGTCGCGATAGCCGCCGGGGACCTCGAAGCGCTCCTCGCTGACGTAGGATTTGCCGGTTTCGAGTATCCGCGTGTCGCTCAACCGCACCTGGTCGAAGGCCGATGGCGCGAGGATGTCGCGGACATTGTGGCCGATGATCTGGTCCAGCGACCGGCTGAGCGCCCGGGCCATGAAGGTATTGGCGACCAGATAGTTGCCCTCGATATCCTTCAGATACATGGCGGTCGGCGCATATTCCAGAAAGGCGGTCAGGCGCGCATTGCTTTCGGCCAGGGCCATTTCGGCGGCTTTCCGCTCCGACAGATCACGTAAAGAGGCGGAAAACAGGCGATTGCCCCCGGCGTCGATTTCGGTGATGGCGAGTTCGATGGGAAACAGCCGGCCATCCTTGCGCATCGCTTCGATCTGGATGCGTTTGCCGACAACGTGAGGATCGCCGTCCCTAAGGTAACGGGCCATGCCGGATTCGTGCGCCTGGCGCAGGTGTTCCGGCACGATCAGGTCGCCGATGGGCCGGCCAAGGGTCTCCGCGCGGTTGTAACCGAACATGTGCTCGGCCGCGGGATTGAACTCGACCACGCGCCCTTCGATGTCGATCATGATCACGCCGTCCAGCGACGACGCCAGGACGGCTGCCAGCAAGGGCTCAGGCTGGATACGCGTGTCGGCCACTCAGACCTCGCCCGCCGGTACGAAGACATAGCCGGCGCCGCGCACTGTCTTGATGGCCTGGGGCGCCGACGGCTCGGCCTCGATCTTTTGACGCAGGCGGGTAATGCGCGTGTCGATGGAGCGGTCGAAAGCCTCCATGGCCTTGCTGTGCGCCAGGTCGAGCAGTTGATCGCGTGACAGGACGCGGTTGGGATGGGTGACGAAGGTATTCAGCAGGTCGTATTCCATGGCCGTGATGGCGATCTCGCCGCCATCGGCCGCATAGAGTTTCCGGCGGTCGAGATTGAGCAGGCAGCGCCCGACACGGATCTCGCGCGACAGGGTGGCGGCGGGCTTGTCTTCAGTAGAGGCCCGGCGCAGGACGGCGCGCACCCGCGCCAGCAGTTCGCGCAGGTCGAAGGGCTTGCAGACATAGTCGTCGGCGCCGACCTCCAGGCCCACCACCTTGTCGACGCTGTCCGAATTGGCCGTCAGCATGATGATGCCGATACGCCCGGCCTTTCGCAGCTCACGCGCGATGCTCAGCCCGTCTTCGCCAGGCATGTTGATGTCGAGAATGGCCAGGTCGACGGCGCGTTCAGCCATGATGGCGCGAAGCTCGGCGCCACCGCTCGCGCCGGAGACGGAATAGCCCTGGCGCAGCAGATATTCCTGGACCGTTTCGCGAACGATCTCTTCGTCGTCGACGACGACGATGTGAAAATGAGTCGACATGCCCGTCACCGTTTTCAATCAGGATTAACGGTGGAGGGGAAGGTGTGTCAACACAGCATAACGTCAGTATCAAATCCGATGGCAGGCCGGGTGTGGATGGGGCGCTAGCTTGCCCACTTGCGCCGGAAATCGACCATGGCATCGCTCCAGGCGCGGCTTGGAACGGCCGAGGCTTCCAGGCGGACGTGCAGGTCGCCGCAGCCGCGCTTGGCCGTGGCCGGCAGGCCAAGCCCTTTGAGCGTCAGATGGCTGTCACCGCGCGGAATATGCACTTCGCGCGGGCCATGCGGCGTGTCGATGACGGCTGGCCCACCGCCGAACAGCAGCCGGCCATCGATCCTGGCCACGACATGGATATCGTCGCCGTCGATGCGCGTGCCGTTTTCGGTGACAACGTGGATGCGGAACAACTGCTCTGGCCGCGGCGCGCCTTCGGTGGTCAGGCGCAGCTTGTCGCCTTCGCGCAGGCCGGCGGGAAGGGTGATGCGCAGGGTCTTCATCTGGCTGAGCGAGGTGACTTCTTCGTGCGCCGGCGAAATCTCCAGGGCGTGGACGTCCTGAACCGCTTCGCCGCCATAGATGGCCTGTTCCAGCGTGATGTTGAGGAGTTGGGCGCCGTCGCTGTCGGCGGCGCTTTCGGCCAGGTCCTTCAGCCAGCGGGCGTTGATGGCGCCGTTGCGGTTGTCGTTCATCAACAGGTCGCGCGCCAGGATAAGGCGACGCAGCGCCGCGTCGGAGCCGCCCGTCAGATCGGGGTGGCTTTCCTTCAGCCGCGCCCGAAAGGCCTTGCGGATGATTTCGTCGCTCGAACCCGGCGCCAGGCCCAGTTCGCTGAGCGCGGCGCGGCGGGCCTCGCTGTCGCGGCCATTGAGGCGGTGACGGTCGACGATCTCATTCTGGCTGTGGGTGGACATGGTGGGCGGAACATCTTTACGTTGGCTGTCGAAAAAGGTTATGGCCTGCCGACCGTTTGCAAAGTCTTAAAGGGCCGCTAACCATGTCCGAGACGCCTATTATTCCCGCCAGTCCCAGCGCCGACGACTATGCCGCCGCGCACGCCGCGCATGAGGCCGAAATCGCCAGCGGTGAGCCGTTCGCCCTGTTCGGCGAGTGGCTGAAGGAGGCGGTGGCGAAGGAGCCCAACGACGGCAACGCCATGGCGCTGTCCACGGTTGACGGCGACGGCCTGCCCGATGTCCGCATGGTCCTGCTCAAGGATTTCGACACGAACGGTTTTGTATTTTATACAAATACAACAAGCGCCAAGGGGAAACAGCTCATGCAAAACCGCAAGGCCGCGCTGCTGTTTCACTGGAAGTCTCTGCGCCGCCAGGTGCGTATCCGCGGCGAGGTGTCGCTCGTTTCGGACGCCGAAGCCGACGCCTATTTCCAGAGCCGCGCCCGCCAGAGCCAGATCGGCGCCTGGGCGTCCGATCAGTCGCAGCCGCTGCCGGATCGGTTTGCACTGGAAAAACGTGTCGCCGAATACGGCCTGAAGTTCGGCTTGGGCAAGATCGAACGGCCGCCGCATTGGACGGGCTTTCGAGTCGCGCCTTTGCAGATGGAATTCTGGCGCGACCGCGCCTTCCGGCTGCACGACCGGGTGCAATTCAGCCGCGCGGCCGTTACGGACGGGTGGTTGCGAGCGAAGCTTTATCCTTAAGCCATGTCCCAGCCGGCCGGGTCGCTGGTGTAGTAGGGGCGGATGTCGGTGCAGGCCATGGCAGCGCGGCGGGCGGCCTCGATGCCTTCGTTGCTGTCTTCAAAGACGTGGCAGAGGTCCGGCGCGACCTGTAATCGCTCGGCGGCCTTGAGGAAGAGATCCGGCGCGGGCTTGCCGATTCCAGTGTCTTCAATGGTCACGATGGTGTCGAAAAATCCGGTCAGCCCGATGGCATCCAGCGACGCGGTGACGATATGGCGCACGCCCGCAGATGCCACGGCCAGTTTCAGCCGGCCGTGGTGGCGTCGAACCAGGTCTTCAGAAAACGGCACGGCTTTGACGGCGTTGAGGTGCTCCAGGAACATGGCCGGGGTGCGCGCCGCGACATCGGCGTCATCGAAGGCGATGCCGGTCTCGGCATTAAGCGCTTCCAGCATCTGCCGTCGCGACAGGCCAAGGCGTGCTGCATAGAAGGCGGTGGTGAATTCGATGCCGTAGGGCACGAGCGCCGATTTGAAGGTCCGGTAATGGGCGGCGAAGGTGTCGGCAAGCGTGCCGTCGCAGTCGAAGATCAGAGCCTGAACATCGTCTGCAATTACAGGAGGAGCGGGGAGGGACATCGCCCGTCTTTGGCAGGCTGCGTTTCGCCGGTCAAGCGGCTGTTGCCAAAGCATGGAAAAGAGCTTAGCGGCGTGATCCATGTCCTTGCCAAACGCGTTGCAATCCCTGTCCCAAGGCGCCGACCAGGTGATCGAAACCTCGTGCGCCACTGTTATCCTCAAGGGCGACACCGCCTATAAACTCAAGAAGAGCGTCGATTTCGGCTTTCTCGACTTTACCACAGTGGACAAGCGGCGTGACGCGCTCAGGCGTGAACTGGAGTTCAATCGCCGCACGGCCGCCGACATATATAGAGACGTAACCGAAATCGATGGGGAAGCGGTTCTGGTCATGCGCCGCTTCGATACCGCAGCAGTGCTGGCGGAGCAGAGCGCCCGGCCAGGGTGGACGCCCGACCTCGACCTGATGCAGGACCTGGGCGAAAACATCGCCTGTTTTCATGCGCGCGCCGAAGTTTGCCGCGACGCGCAGCACATCGACAATATCAAGTACGTCATCGACTCGAACGACGCCAATATTGGACGTTTCAGCGACGAACTGGGGGCAGCCGCCATCGCCGCCTATAGCCGCGAAATCAACGCTATATATAATAAGGTCGGCGATCTTGCGCGTCGGCGGTTCATGGGCGGCCATGTGCGGCGCTGCCACGGCGACCTGCACCTTGGCAATATCCTGATAGAGGACGGCCGGCCTGTCCTGTTCGACTGCATCGAGTTCAACGAGCGCCTGAGCTGGATCGACGTTCTTTATGATCTCGGCTTCCTGCTTATGGACCTGTGGGTGCGTGGGCTTGAGACCGCCGCCAACCGCGTCATGAATGCCTGGCTGGACCGCGCAGCGCGCGAGGATGGTGAGGCGGGGTTGTACGAAGGCCTTGCGCTTCTGCCTCTGTTTATGTCGGTGCGCGCCGGGGTGCGCTGCCACGTCAGCGCCCATAACGGTGAACTGGACCATGCGCGGATGTATCTGAAGGCCGCGCGCCGTTTCCTTGCGCCTGCCGCGGTTACGGTGACGGCGATCGGGGGACTGTCGGGCTCCGGCAAGAGCACCTATGCCCGCGCGGTCGCGGCCGGCAAGGGGCGGGCGCCAGGTGCCGTTATCTTACGCAGCGACGAATTGAGAAAGCGCCTGTGGAACTGGCCGTCCCTCGAACGTCTACCGCCCGAAGCCTATGGACCTGAACAGAGCCAGAGAACCTATGGCCATCTGTTCGCCCTGGGCCAGGTGGTGGCCAGGGCCGGACAGTCGGTCATTCTCGACGCCACATTCCGCGAAGCGCACTGGCGTGACCAGGCCGAAGCGACGGCGGCGGCGGCCTTTGATGGCGTCTGGCTGGAGGTCGATCGCGAGACGCGCAAGCATAGGGTGAGCAAACGCACGTTTGACGTTTCCGACGCGACACCGGATGTCGCCGGGGCGCAAGAAGCCGTTGAACTTGCGGCAATTTCGTGGCAAATTCTTAATCCAACACAGGGGCCGGGGTGATGATGGGCACGATCTGATCATTTGGATCCTGATTGTGCCTGCTCCGATCGTTTTTCCAGACTGTTTCTGTGGCAACAAAAATGCGGCGGTCGCGATCCAACGAGGACGGTCGTAAGTATCAGTAAAGTTATGGCGTGCGGGACGCAGTAACACCTTGACCCAAGACAAAACAAAAGCCCAAAAGGGCCTCGCCTTCGCGCATCTGGCCGTCATCGTGGCCGTACTGGCGGGGCTTTACCTGCTCGCTGTCATGTTCGCGACGCGGTTGGGCTACATCGACGCCGACCTTGGCTTCCGCACATTGACGCTTGGGGTCGGGCCCAAGCTTGCCTTAGGCGCGGTCGCGGTCGCCATCCTGTCCCTGCTGATTTCGATATTCAAGTGCCCCACCCGGATGGCTTTCTGGGCACTTGCGGCCGTTCTTCTGTCGGGCAGCCTGGTCGCCGGCTTCTTCGGTTTTCAGAAGGCACTGAAGGCCTTCCCGCCCATCGCCGACGTCGCCACCGACTGGGACAATCCGATCGTCTTCTCTGACAAGCTGCTCAAGGCGCGCGGCGCGGAGTCTCTGCGTGTCGAGGACCTGCCGCGTGTGCCGCGCAACGAATCGATGGCCTGGGGCGGCAAGACCATCGCCGACATCAATCAACTGACCTGTCCGGCGGCCAAGCCCGTCTTCAATAAGGCCGTGACCGCGAGCCAGATCGCCGCCATGCTGAAGGCCGAGAACTATAAGATCGTCAGCGAGACGCCCGAACAGGTCGAGGCGACTCATACAGACGCCTTTTACGGTTTCCGTTCCGACGTGGCGGTGCGCCTGGGGAATCACCGCGTCGATATCCGTTCGATCGGCCGCTACGACATGCCGGACCTCGGGAGCAATTGCCGCAGGGTCTCGCAACTGGCCAAGCAGATCCGCGCCCTCTGACCTTTCCTGGGGCTGTTAGTGCTGGCATGTCCCTTGCTCCCTTCTGCCTGAACCAGATCAGGAAGTGGTGGAATGGCGTCCAGCATACTCGTTTTCGTTTCAAAACGCTCTCAGCGCGTATTCGCGGCTGTCTTAAGTCTTGTCTTGATACACGTGATCATGGCCAGCTGTACCCCGGAGCCGGTGTCCCCGCTGGCGACAGCGCGCATTATCGTGGAATAATGGCGCGAAAATTGTGCGTCGCAGCAAAAATTACCGTGGTCACAAATAATTTCGCGTCTTTTTCACTGCGCTTTTGGGGCGTAAATGTGGTCGAAGTCGTGTCTAAATATCCGCTTTTGCAGATATTTTTAAAAAGGCGTTTAGACATGTTTTTCATGATTCTCCGCCGTTAAGGGTCAATTTTGCCGACCGATCCGAACGCTGATATTTTAAATAGTAATCGGATTTTTATTATTTTTTATAAGAATTGTGCGCGGAATAATCGGCGATCGTCAGGGCATAAACACCCCTGGAAAATATCAGATTTCCGTTAGGGAAGGTTGCTTCTGTGACTTTATTGAAACACGTTTCAATTGATATAGACAAATCCGTGACACGCGATTGACGGAATTGCGACAGCAC
>CBFGPQ010000145.1:0-9317 GCA_965650705.1 uncultured Asticcacaulis sp.
GGCGGGAAGAAGTTGCGGTGCGTCCAGGTGCCTTCGGCCGTCGCGCCCTGGCCGGTAGCGAAACCGACCTCGGCAGACAGGGTGCGCGGCGGGCCTGCGTTCTGGTGGACGACCAGATCGACCGTTTCGACACCTTCGCCGTCGATGACGCCGGTGGGCGTGGCTTCGACCGAGACCGTGCGGAACAGGCTGGTGGAGACCAGGGCCTGACGCAGGTCATCGACCATGCGGCTGTCGTAAAGTTCGCCCTGGTCGAAGCGCGTCAGGACGGCGATGTGGTCGGCATCAAACGCCAGGTCGCCGTCGGTCGTGACCTTGCCGAAGCGCGAGCGGTTGCCGGTATCAACCTTGAGCGTGTAGTCGCCGACATGGGTTTGCGGATCGAGCACAATGTCGCGTGCGCCGACCTTGGCGAAGGGGTAGCCGTTGCGCGGCAGCACGACGCCGACATTGGCCTCGGCCGCCAGCACGGAATTGGCCGAGATGACATCGCCGGTCTTGAGTGGCAGTGCATCGCGCATCAAGGTTTCAGGCACGGTGGGTTTCGCGTCGATCGTGATTTCGCCCAGCTTGTAGGGCGTTCCGGGTTGGGCCGTCAGCGTCGCCACGATCGGACTGCCTTCCGTCGCCGGCGCCGTGATGGTCGTCGTCACCTTGCCGTCGTAATAGCCAGCCGACTTCATCAGCCGGACGGCCAGCGCCTGGTCTTCATTGGCGCGGGCGCGGACCATGGCGGCATTGGCGGCCTTGCCCTTGCCGTTTTCCAGCGCGCTCAGATCCTCGAAACGGTCGTCCTGGCCAATCGCCTTCAAGCCGCTGACCTGCGTCGAGTAGACGATGCTGGGCGGCGTTTCGGGGGCTGCGCCAATATCGACCGGCTGGACATCGTAACCTGAGATCGGCGCCAGGGCTTGCGCCAGTTCGGCATCCTCCGGCGTCTCGACAGGCGCCAGTTGCTGGCCCGCGTCGACCTGGACCGTGCCTTCGGGAACTTCACCGGCTTCGAGTGCCGGCAGGGCGGCGTCGAAGTCGGCATCGCTGACGATAGGCGTATCCAGCGAGGCCGGCGGCGGGATGGGCTGCTCGGTTTCGGGCGGTGACGGCAGGGTGATGGTCGGCGTGCCGGGCGGTGGCGGCGCGACGGGCGCATCCGGCGTGGCCGCGTCCTTGTCGTCCGTCTTGTCTTCGTCTTTTTTTTCGAGCGCCGGCGGCAAGGGCAGAGGCACCATGACGCTTGGCGGCTCAGCGGATGGGGTGGTCAGACCTGGCGCGGCCTGCGTACTGGGCGGTACGTCTTGTGCGGCGGCGGCCAGGCTGCACAGGGCCGCAGGTGCGATAAGGCACCAGGCCAGTTTTCCGGACCCGGCGTACAGGCGCGATCTGACCCTTGGCTTAGAAATGTGTATCGCCCTCTCACTGGCGTTCGTCATGAACGCATAGACTTAAGGAGGTTAAGAGACTGCAAAAAATCCATATGGATTAAGCGATTTCGTTCGCGACAGATTTCCGAATTTGATCGCAAGGAGTGGAGCGCTGGGACAATGCGCCCTCAGTAGGATGTGATCCATCGAGGGATGTCAGAGGAAGGAGAATATCCTATGTTAGAGATTATGACCGCGATCCCCATAGACACGCGCATGCAGACCATCCGCGACCGCGATGCGCACGCGGATGGAAGGTTTGTCTATGCCGTCGTCACCACGGGGGTTTTCTGTCGCCCATCGTGCGGCGCGCGCACGCCGAAGCCGGAAAATATACGCTTCTATGCCGGGCCGCAGGAGGCGCGCGCCGCGGGCTTCCGTCCCTGCCTACGCTGCAAACCGGAACAGCCGCTTGGCAGCGCCCGGGCCGGGATGATCGCCGCGGCTTGCCGCCAAATCGAAACGGCGGAAAGCGAACCGACGCTGGAACAACTGGCGGGGCAGGCGGGGCTCAGCCCGTTTCACTTCCACCGTGTCTTCAAGGCTGCGACCGGCCTGACGCCCAAGGCCTATGCGAAGGCGAATCGTGCCCGTCGAGTGCGGGAGGAGCTGTCGGGCGAAGGGCGGGTGACCGATGCGCTTTACGACGCCGGTTTCAACTCGAATGGCCGGTTCTACGAAGCGTCCAATGCTATCCTTGGCATGACGCCGACCCGGTTCAAGAATGGCGGCGATGGCACCGAGGTGCGCTTCGCCGTCGCAGCGACCAGCCTTGGCGCCATGCTGGTTGCGGAAAGCGACAAGGGCATCTGTTCGGTGGCGCTGGGCGACGAGCCTGATACGCTGGTGCGCGAGCTACAGGATCGCTTTCCGAAGGCGCAGCTGATCGGCGGCGACGAAGCGTTCGAGCGCCGGGTGGCCGAGGTGGTCGGCCTTGTCGACCATCCGGAAAAGGGCCCAGAGAAGGGTCTTGACCTGCCGCTGGATATCCGCGGTACGGCCTTCCAGCAGAAGGTGTGGGCGGCGCTGCGGCGAATCCCGGCGGGTCAGACGCTGAGCTATGCCGAACTGGCCGAGCGTATCGGCGATCCGAAGGCGGCGCGCGCCGTCGCCGGCGCCTGCGCGGCCAACACGCTGGCATTGCTGGTGCCATGTCACCGCATCGTCCGGACCGATGGCGCGATAAGCGGCTATCGCTGGGGCGCCGAGCGCAAGCGCGTCCTTTTGCAGCGCGAGGCCGGTCGATGACGCCTGAGGACTGCGACTGGCTGGCGGTGGAAGCGGAGTTGAACGCGCATGGCTGCGCCGTCCTGCCCGGCCTGATCGATCCGGACCAGTGCCACGAGCTGAATACCCTCTATGTCACGGGCGCGTATCGCAGCCATATCCATATGGCGCGGCATGGCTTTGGCAGCGGCGATTACAAGTACTTCGCATACCCTTTGCCGCCCCTGGTGGCGAGCTTGCGCGCAGGCCTTTACCCGCCGCTGGCCGCGATCGCCGGACGGTGGAACGCGCGGATGGGGATTGATATCCGTTACCCGGCTGACCACGGCGCGTATCTTGAGCAATGCCATGCCGCCGGCCAACTGCGGCCGACGCCTCTGATGCTCAACTACGGGCCGGGTGACTACAACTGCCTTCATCAGGACCTTTATGGCGATCTCGTCTTCCCGCTGCAGGTGGCGGTCCTGTTGTCGCAGCCGGAGGAGGATTTCACCGGTGGCCAGTTCGTCCTGACTGAGCAGAGGCCTCGCATGCAGTCGCGCGTCGAAGTCGTACCGCTTCAGCAGGGGGATGCCGTCATCTTTGCCGTCCATTACCGTCCGGTCCGCGGATCGCATGGCGATTACCGCGTCAATATGCGCCACGGCGTCAGCCGCATCCGGTCGGGCAAGCGCCGGGCCTTGGGGATCATCTTCCACGATGCCGCCTGACCAACTGCCCCTGTTCGCCCAGCCATCGCCCGAGGGCGTGACGATCCTACGCGGTTTTGCCCTGGCGGAGTCGGGCGCGATTTTGTCCGAGGTCGATCGACTCAGCAAGGCCGCGCCGTTTCGCGTCATGCAGGTGCCCGGCGGGGGCACCATGTCGGTCGCCATGACCAATTGCGGCGCCGCCGGCTGGGTGACCGATCTCAAGGGATATCGCTATTCGCCTGCCGATCCGTTGACGGGGCAGCCGTGGCCTGAGATGCCGGCGTTGCTTCACGCCCTGGCCGTGCGCGCCGCCATTGCCGCCGGGTTTGAAGGCTTCCAGCCCGACGCCTGCCTGATCAACCGTTATGAACCCGGCGCGCGCATGGGATTGCATCAGGACCGTGACGAGGTCGACCGCAACGCGCCGATCGTCTCGGTGTCGCTGGGGCTTTCAGCAACCTTTCTGTTCGGCGGCCTTAAACGCAGCGACCCGCAGGCGCGGATCGCGCTCAATCACGGCGATGTCGTGGTGTGGGGTGGTCCGGCGCGGATGGCCTATCACGGCATCGCGTCCCTGAAGGACGGTTTGCACCCTCAGCTTGGCCGCCGGCGCCTTAACCTGACAATCCGCAAGGCCCGCTGAGACCACATCTCAGTTTAGCGTGGCTGGCTTGCCGTCCGGCGGCAGTTGCATCAGCCCGAACCAGTACTGCTCGATCTTGTTGACGATCTCGTCATAGGTATCGTTGGTCACCGGCTTGGTAATGTAGCCGTTGGCGTGGCGGTCGTAGCAGTTCTCGACATCCGAATCGGCGCTGGAACTGGACAGGATGATGACCGGAATCTGGCGCAGGTCCGGATCCGACTTCACTTCCTTCAGGAAGTCCTGGCCGTGCATATGCGGCAGGTTCAGGTCGAGCAGGATGATATCTGGCCGTGGGGCACCTTCATGCTCGCCCTGGCGGCGCAGAATGTTCAGCCCGGCTTCACCGGTTTCTGCGATCGTGATTTCGTTAGCCAGGGTCGCGCGCTTGAAGGCCCGGCGGGTCAGGACGGCGTCGCCACGGTTGTCCTCGATCAAAAGTACCTGAGCCGCGCGCGATCTCTCGATGACCTTCGTCATTACTACTCCGTATTCCAGGAATGCCGCCGTAAGGACGGTTTCGTTCCGGCGCAGTATTGTTTCCCGATTTTATCTTGGCCCGCAAGTCCTTAATCACCAAAGAACACACGGGAAGATCACATGAAATTCATCTTCCACGCCGTGACGCAAAACCCGACGTCTGGTACCTGCGGTTGCCGGGCGGGCGGTGATAGTGGCAAGTCCCGTTTCATGGTACGCATGCCGACTCGTCTGACCCAGAGGTAGAGCAATGACGGCCGCTCACGACATGGCGCAACACACCAGCTTCATGCCGCATGGCTACTGTTTCCTGTGGCAGCCGGACATATTGCTGCTGCACGTTATTTCCGACTCTCTGATCGCCCTGGCTTATTTCTGCATCCCGATTGCTCTGCTCTATTTCGTGCGCAAGCGGCCGGACCTGCCCTTCCCGCTGGTCTTCCTGCTGTTCGGCGCCTTCATCCTGCTGTGCGGGACGACTCACGTCGTCAGCATCTGGACGCTATGGCATCCATCCTACTACACCGAAGGCGTGATCAAGGCGCTGACGGCGTTGGCGTCGGTCGGGACCCTGGTTATGACGATCCGGCTGCTGCCAAAGGTGCTGGCGATCCCAGGGCCGGACCAACTGCGCGAAACCAATGCGCAGTTGCAGGCCGCCAATGCCAAGCTGGAAAAGCTTTATGCCGAAAGCCAGGAACGCGGCCGCGTTCGGCTGCAGGCGATCGTCGACAACGTGCTGGATGGCATCATCACCATCAATGAGCGCGGCGCGATCGAAAGCTACAACAGGGCGTGCGAAACCATCTTTGGCTATACGGCATCCGAGGTCATGGGGCAGAACGTCAAGATGCTGATGCCTGAGCCATATCACAGCGGTCACGACGGCTATCTGGCGCACTACATGGGAACCGGCGAAGCCCGGATTATCGGCACGGCCGGCCGTGAGGTCCAGGGCAAGCGCAAGGACGGTTCCGTGTTTCCGCTCGACCTATCGGTCAGCGCCTTTACCATCGATGGCGTGCGTCACTTCTCCGGCATTGTGCGCGACATCACCAAGGCCAAGCAGGCCGAAGAGGCGCGCGAACGCCTGCTGGCGCGGCTGACGGAATCCAACACCGAACTGGAACGCTTCGCCTATGTCGCTTCGCACGACATGCAGGAGCCCCTGCGCATGGTGCTGAACTTCAGCCAGATCATCGCCAAGGATTATGAGGATGCGCTGGATGAGGATGGTAAGGAGTATCTCAAGATCGTCGGTGACAGTGCCCTGCGCATGCGCGAAATGGTCCACGACCTGCTTGAATATGCCCGCCTGGGCCGCGAAGGGGCGACCATCGTCGATGTCGACATGGCCGTGGAGCTGGACCACGTCAAAACCAATCTCGGCCAGCTCATCGCCGATACGGGGGCGATCGTCACCTCCGATCCACTGCCTTTCATCCAGGGCAATCCGGTCCAGATCATGCGCCTTTTGCAGAACCTGATCAGCAATGCCATCAAGTACCAGGCGCCGGGAAATACGCCGGTCATCCATATCGGCGTCGTGGCCGAGCCGGGACGGTGGCACTTCATCGTCCGTGATAATGGCTTAGGCATCGAGCCGGCCTTTATCGAGCAGGTCTTCGAGCCCTTCCGGCGTCTGCATACCTGGGAGGCCATCAAGGGAACCGGTTTGGGTCTGGCGGTTTGCAAGAAGATCGTCGAAAGCCACGGTGGCCGAATCTGGGCCACTTCCGTCAAATCCGGCGGCAGCGAGTTCCACATTACGCTTCCGCGGCCAGCCGGATCGGCACAGACAGTCAGTTAGAGAGGTAACATGTCCAGTCTGTTGATGCATAGAAACCGTCCGGCGGAAATCCTGCTTGTCGAGGACAATCGTGGCGATGTGCTGCTGACGCGCAAGGCGTTGCAGTCGGCGCAGATCGAGAACCGTCTGTCGGTCGCCGAAAGCGGCGAAGCGGCGCTGGAAAGGCTGCGCGATGAAGCCCAGGCCTTGCCGGATCTGATCCTGCTAGACCTCAACCTGCCGCGCATGAGCGGCCGCGACGTGCTTGGCCAAGTCAAGGCGGATGCGCGCTTGCGGCATATTCCGGTCATCATCCTGTCGAGCTCGGCGGCCGAGCAGGACATCGCACGCAGCTACGCCCTGCACGCCAATGCCTATGTCGTCAAGCCCGTCGATCTCGACAGCTTTCGCGCCGCCATATCGACCATCGAACAGTTCTTCTTCTTTCTGGTCGAGCTGCCGGAGCCCTCGGCCGCGGAATAGACGATTTGCCTGTTGGGCTCTTGCTTGGGACATTTTGTTTGGCCATGCGGCGGTGCCGCGTGGCCTTTTTCGTGTTGCATTATTGTCTTGATGCCAGAGAAGGTGAGGCTTAGATTTACCGAATCTCAGGAGCTTTTTTCCGGATGCCCATTGTCGTCGAACACGGCATAGATCTACCTCAGCCGCCACATGAGGTCTTCGCCTTTCTGGACGATTTCAAGCGCGTACCGACGTGGTTGAAACGGTGCGAGGGCGTGGCCAAGCTGGGGCAGGGGCCGAACAAGGCCGGCGACAAGCTGCGTTACGCCTATTACGAAGGCGGCAAGCACCGCATCATGGATGGCGTTATCTCGACCTATGAGCCCGACCGGCAGTTGAGCTACCGCTATTACGACAAAATGATGCAGGCCTTCGTCGACTTCCACCTGGAACCGCAAGGGGAGGGGACACGCCTGACGCATCGGGTTGAGCTGGTGCCCAATTCCTTGTTGTGCAAACTGCTCCTGCCGCTGTTCAGGGCCAAGCTGCCGAAACAGACGGCCGAAGCGATGGCGGATTTAAAAGCCATTCTTTCCCAACAAGGCTCGGCTTAGCCTATCCTCGCCATGAAATGGGGATGAATAGGTAAATAGAGCGGGTGTTGATGCTACAATTTTCGCGATTTTATGACCCCCCTGCCTCGACAAGGCGGCGAAAGGCGGCTTTAACAGTCGCATTGGTAACTAATTCGCAGGCCGCCGCATGCTTTCCCGAAACCTGAAATCCATCCTTGCCGCCACACTTATCGGCTCGGCGTCCCTGCTGACCCTGTCCGCAAGCGCGCAAACCGCGAAGGCCCCCTTTACCTACAAGGACCTGGTGTCCCTTGACCGTATCAGCGGCTTGAGCGTCGATGGCGCCGGCCGCTATGCCGTCTTCCAGGTCCGCGCCACCGATCTCGACAAGAACAAGGGCGTCAGCGCGATCTGGCTGAAGGACCTGTCCAAGCCGGCGACACCGGAGATCAAACTCGCGGCCTCCGAAGGCGGGGCGGCCTCGCCGAAGTTCAGCGCTGACGGTAACACGATCTACTTCCTGTCGGCGCGGTCCGGGTCGATGCAGGTGTGGATGACCGACATGACCGGCGCCACAGCGACGCAAGTGACCAAGCTGCCGCTCGATGTCGGCTCTTACCTGGTGTCGCCGGACGGCAAGGGCGTCGTCGTCTCGCTCGCCGTCTTTCCGGAATGCAAGGGCAATGAGATCGACTGTACGGTCAGGACAAGTGCCGATCGCAAGGCGCAGAAGTCGAGCGGCATCGTCTACGACAAGCTGTTCGTCCGCCACTGGGACGAATGGGCCGATGGCACGCGCAACCACCTGTTCTATGTCGGTTTCGATGGTGCGGCGCCCGTTTCCCTGACCGACGGCTATGACGGTGATGTGCCGTCCAAGCCGTTCGGCGATGAGGCCGAATACACCATCTCGGCCGACGCTAAGACGATCTATTTCGCGGCGCGCGAAGCCGGCAGGACCGAGCCATGGTCGACCAATTTCGATGTCTATTCAGCTCCCATGAGCGGCGGCGCACTGACCAACCTGACCGATGGCAACGAAGCGTGGGACGCGATGCCGCGCCTGTCACCCGACGGCAAGACCCTGGCCTATAAGGCGATGAAGCGTCCGGCGAACGAAGCGGACCGCTTCGATATCTTCCTGCGCGACCTCAAGACCGGTAAGGTGACGCCTTTGGCCGCCGGCTGGGACCATAGCGCGAATGAGATCGCCTGGTCGAAGGACGGCAAGAGCCTGCTGGTCAGTTCCGACGACATCGGTACGCACAAGCTGTTCCGCATCGACGTCAAGACCGGCAAGGTCACGGCTCTATCGAAGGACGGCCACATCGACGCCTACGCGGAAACGCCGCAAGGTATGGTGTACCTCAAGAGCGGGCTGTCCGGTCCGTCGCAGCTTTACCTCGCCAATTCGAAGGCGATGTTCATCGACATGGGGGCGCGCAGCCTGACCGGCATCAATCCGGTGCTGAAGGACCGCGCCTTCGGCCAGTACGAACAGTTCAGCTTCAAGGGCTGGAACGACGAGACCGTCCACGGCTATGTCATGAAGCCGGCCAATTACGAGGAGGGCAAGACTTATCCGGTTGCCTTCATCGTCCACGGCGGTCCGCAAGTGTCGTTCAGCGACGCATGGTCCTATCGCTGGAACCCGAACGTCTTCGCCGGCGAAGGCTATGCGGTGGTGTTCATCGATTTCCATGGTTCGCCGGGTTACGGCCAGGCTTTTACCGACTCGATCTCGCAGCACTGGGGCGACCGGCCGCTGGAAGACCTGCAGAAAGGCTGGGCGCATGTCCTGGCGAACTACAAGTTCCTCGATGGCGGCCGCGCCTGCGCGCTGGGGGCGTCTTATGGCGGCTACATGATTAACTGGATCGCCGGCAACTGGAAGGGACCGTGGCAGTGCCTGGTCAATCATGACGGCATTTTCGATACGCGCACGATGGCGGAGGAAACCGAGGAGCTTTGGTTCTCTGAAACCGAGAATGGCGGCATGCCCTACGGCAACATGGCCAAGATGGACGC
>CBFGPQ010000146.1:0-9284 GCA_965650705.1 uncultured Asticcacaulis sp.
GTCCTTTCAAGGAACTGTCCGTGATTTTATGCCTCACTACAAGGGCGCAGTCCAAGGCCAAGGATAACATCTGCTGTGATCCTGCCTCCCAAGCATTGCAATTAGGAGCCGGAACGAATATAGAACAAATGGCATGAGCCGCAGTTTTCCGATCCTTCCGCCGACCTACTATCGCGATCATTTCCTTGAAATGACAGGCTTTGTCACGTCGGTCTACGGCGAGATGCTGGGCGAGGCCGAGCGCGATTTCATCGACGCCTTCATGGCCTTGAGCGTCCCCGCGCAGTGCCTCTATATCCGAATGAGCAACCGCAAGAAGGCGGTCTTTAGCCCGCGCGATCTCGACTATAGCGAGATCGACGATGTCGCCGATGGCCTGGTGGAACTGCTCGAAACCGGCTTTGCCCGCCGGCTGGAGGCCTGCGATTTTCGCCGCTGCCTCGATACCCTCGGCAAGGCCGACGTGATCGATATCGGCCGCCGTCACGGCCTCAAGATCAAGAGCAGTTGGTCGAAGCCAACGCTGGTGGCGCATATCCATTCCGAGCTGGCTTTCGATGATTTCGCCGCCCATTATGACGTCTCCGAATGCATGGTGCCGGGGCGTAAAGAGACGCTGGGCTTCCTGCTCTACCTCTATTTCGGCAAGCTGAACGACAATCTGCAGAGCTTTACCCTGCGCGATCTTGGCGTCGTGTCGGTGCGGTCGCAGGACAGCTATCAGGCGCGTTTCCATAGCCTGGAAGAGGCGCGGGCGGGTTTTGTCTACACGACGGCCCTGCGTAAGCTGAAGTCGGGCGATGCCGATCCGCGGCAGGTCGCCGGGCACATCGACAGCTTTCCGCCGGCTGACAACGACTTTGTCCTGCGCCTGCGCGACCAGTTGCTGTTCCTGCTGGGGCAGGCGTTCGAAAAAGCCAGGGATGTCGATACGGCCGTGGCGCTTTATGAACGCTCGACCCACTTCGACAGCCGCGAACGTGTGGTGCGGTTGCTCCACGCCGGCGGACAGACCGAACGCGCCCGAGCCATGCTCGAAACCATGTTGTCAGCGCCGTCGCACGACGAGGAATATATCTTCGCCGACGACTTTTTCCGCCGCAAGTTCGGCCAGTCGCGCACCGGCGTCTTTACGGAGCTGCTGCGTTCGGCCGAGACGATTGAGGTCGATGAGCTGTATCGCGGCTACGCTGAAGAGGCGGCCATCGGGCATTTTACCGAACAGGGCTGGGCGGCGCATCACACCGAAAACGGTCTGTGGCCTGCGCTGTTCGGCCTGATCTTCTGGGACGAGCTGTTCGAAGGACCAGGCGCCTTGTCGAGCGGTTTTGACCTGGTGCCGCAGTCGCTGAAGGATCGGACCTTCCACCATACCCACGCCGGCGCCATCGCGATCAAGCTGAAGGCGGTCGAAGAGGGGCGGGCGCTCGACATCGTGCGCGAAACGACGCTCAATCATGCCGGCGACGATAATGGGATTGTCTGGTGGCACGACACGCTCGGCGTACTGATGACGCAGCTGCTGATGGCCGCGCCGCCCCAGGCCGTGCGCGGTGTGCTGGAGCGCCTGACCGAGGACTTCTATAGCTTACGCGACGGTTTCCCCGACCTGATGCTGACGCGTGATGGTCAGGTCCGCTTCATCGAGATCAAGGCCGAGGGGGACCAGGTGCGCCGTAACCAGCTGGCGCGGTTGAACCTGCTGAAATCGCTGGGGTTCGAAGCCGATATCTGCAAGGTCAAGTATCGCATTGATCCCAGCCAGACCTATGTCGTGGTCGACGTCGAAACGACCGGCGGGCGCCCGCCCAATGATCGCGTGACCGAGATTGGCGCTGTCAAGATCAGGGGCGGTGAGGTGGTCGGCGAATGGCACTCGCTGATCAATCCGCAGCGCCACATCCCTTCGTTTATCACCGAACTGACAGGTATTTCGAACAGCATGGTGATGGATGCGCCGCTGTTTTCCGAGGTGGCGGAGGACTTCGCGGCGTTTCTGGATGGCGCGATCTTCGTCGCCCACAATGTCAATTTCGACTACGGCTTTATCAGTAGCGAATTCGCCCGCGCCGGCATTCGTTTCCGTCGTCCCAAGCTGTGCACCTGCGCCTCGATGCGCAAACACTATCCGGGGCATGAGTCGTACGGGCTGGCGAATCTATGCCGGCAGTACAATATCCGGCTCGACAATCATCACCGGGCGATGGCGGATGCGCGTGCCGCCGCGGACCTGTTGTTGCTGGTCAATGAGAAGCGTTTAGCGGCATAGAAAAAGGCCCCGCCTTGGGGGAAGGCGGGGCCCTGTTCTGCTAGGAAACAGAAAACGCGAACGTCCCACCGGGAATAGGGACTACGCGGAGACTGACGGGCATCCCTGCCGCAGTCACGAATCTTGTAAACGATTACAAATGAAGATTCAAGTAGAAATGTCATCGTTGGACAAATTGTCTGACAGATGGCGCGCGACGTCCAATCTTATCAGTGAGTTGGCATCACGGATGTTGACGCGGTTTCAATTGATACTAATCTGCCGGAAAAGCTAAAATGCCAACAGCAGGAGGATCGTTCATGACATCGGCAATCGTAGGATGGGGCCACACGCCGTTCGGCAAGCTGGACGGCCAGTCGCTCGAAGACCTGATCCAGGTGGCGGCGCGTGAAGCCTTGGCCGACGCCGGTTTGACCGGCGCGGACATAGATGCCGTCTGGCTCGGTAATTTCAATGCCGGCATGGTGCCGGACGGGTTTGCGTCGTCTATGATCCTGGGCGCCGACGAAGGCCTGCGCTGGAAGCCGGCAACGCGGGTCGAAAACGCCTGCGCCTCGGGCTCGGCCGCGCTTTACGCCGCCATGGACGCCATTTCGTCAGGGCGGGTGAGGACCGCTCTGGTTGTCGGCGCTGAAAAGATGACGGCGGTCGATGGCGCGGCCGTGACGCGCGCACTGGGTGCGGCCAGCTACCAGAAGGAAGAGGCGGGATCGTCGTTTCCGATGATCTTCGCTGAGTTCGCGAAGGCCTATGCCGAAAAATGGGGCGATCCGGTCGAGGCCATGGCGCATATCGCCGCCAAGAACCACGCCGCCGCCGTCCACAATCCGCTGGCGCAGTTGCGGAAGCCCCTGGAAGTCGACTTCTGTCTCCATCCGTCGGAGAAGAACCCGATTATCGCGGCGCCGCTGAAAAAGACCGATTGTTCCCTAGTGTCGGACGGGGCGGCGGCAATCGTTCTGGTTCGCGCCGACATGGCGGGGGACTTCCGCCGCGCCGTCGGTTTCCGCGCCGCCCAGCAGGTGAATGATCTTTTGCCCCTGTCGCAAAAGGACCTGACGGCGTTTGAAGGCCCGCGCCGGGCCTTTCAGGCGGCCTATGCGCAAGGAGGCGTGAGCGTGGACGACATCTCCTTTGCCGAGGTCCACGACTGCTTCACTATCGCGGAACTGCTGTCGGTCGAAGCCATGGGGCTCACTGCGCCGGGCAAGGGGCGCGAACTGGTGATCGACGGCGGCACGGGCCGCAATGGCCGGCTGCCGATCAATATGTCGGGCGGGCTGAAGGCCAAGGGCCATCCGGTCGGTGCGACAGGCGTATCGATGCATGTCATCGTCGCCCGGCAACTTACCGGCGAGGCCGGCGATATGCAACTGGCTGATCCGGAACTCGGCATGGTCTTCAATATGGGCGGCGGCGCGGTGGCGTCCTACGTGTCGATCCTGGAGCGGATCGGCTGAAGAGCTCAGCCCTCTTCCCCAAAGCCCCATCCGTCGGCATGGCCGTCAAAATATTCCGCAAGAGCGGCGAGATCGGCCTCTGTCAAGGTAATAGACTCGCAATCGGGTATCATCACTTTTGAAACAGTGACATCCCACATGTCGTCCTCGGCTTCCTCTGCCGTTCCAACTTGAAAGCCGCGCTTCTTAGTGTCTTCCGCAAACGCCATTGCGGATGCCTTGTCTTTGAATAGATGAGCGAAATCGACAGGACGTGGCTTAATCAAGTCACAGCCACTGGCGGCAATATCGCGAAGTATCTCTGCATTTTGCTCAAAGAGTGCCATGTGAGTCCGAACTAGTAATCCTTCGAATATTTCACGCTGACCGCCGTGCCGGTATTGCCGGCCTGCGACAGGACGCTGAGGGCGCGTGACAGGGCGATTTCGATTTGCGTCGCGGCAAAGCCCTTGGTGTCGGTGACGACCTCGACATAGACATTGTTGGTCAGGTACTTGCCGGCGGCCAATGAGGTGCCGCGGCCGGTCGCGGCATCGGCGCCGAGGATGCGCAGGCGATCGACGCCGGTTGCCGAGCGGATCGCGCCGAGCGGATTGAGGCCATTGCCGCCACCGCGTAGATTGTTGACCGCCGAGGCAAGTTGCAGCGCCTCGGTCGCCGACAGATCGGTCACGCTTTGTCCGAACAGCAGGCGCGACAGAATCTCATCCTGGGGCAGGGCAGGGGTAGAGCTAAAGGCGACATCCGGCCGCGTCGCCGTGCCGGTGACCTTGATGACGCCGGTAACATCCTCGACTACGGCGGTGGCGGTCAGATCGATTTCCGGATTGGTCAGCGCGCCGCCATCGAAGCGAATCGTGCCCTGGTCGATATTGAAATCGCGGCCGGCAAAGGAATAGATGCCTCGGACATTGTTGACCTCGCCTTCGACCCTCGGATCGCGGGTGGTGCCGACGACGTGCAGGTTCATCCGCCACTCGGACTCGAGCCCCATGCCGGAAATGAAGACCTGATTGTCGGCGCGTACGCGCACATCCAGCTTCCACAGCGCCAGGGTATCGAGGTTCGACGGCGGCGGGGCTGGGGCGGGACGATAGCCCTTGCGGCGGACGCCTGACAGCTCGTTGATTTCGGCCGCACCCTGGCGGATGAAGACGTAGCGGACTTCGGGCAGGCGCAGGTCACCCTTGATCAGGGGGCCGTCGGCGGCGGTGTTGGTGAGGTCGAGCGTACCCGATACGGTCGAATCGACATTGTCCGAGCGCGCCAGCCGTGCGTTTCTCAGCTCGACATGGACCTGCAACGGAAACTTCTCATTGGCGGCCAGGGACACCCATCCGTTGCCCGCCACGGTGCCGTTGCCGGCGCGGCCGCTGAAGGTCGTCAGTTCCAGCCGGTCATTGCTGAAGCGACCGTCGAGCTTCATGGCGGTGATGCGTGTGCCGAAGGTTTCGTTGTCGTAGGTCAGACTGTTGGCCTTGATCACACCGTTGAGGCGCGGGTCGTCCAGTTGCCCCGAGAAGTCGGCGGCGACGGCGATGGGACCGCTCAGTTGCTGGCGCGCCTGACCTGTCAGGGAGAACAGGACTTCGGCGGGACCGTTATAGCGGATGCCGCCGGAAATGCCGGCTGTCGTAATCTGGCGCGCCCAGCCTTCGCCGGATTGCGACGGCGACAGGTTCATCTGGATGCGGCCGACCACCGCGCCACCGCGCCGGACGAGGGCGCGTAAATAGTTGCCCGACGGCGAAAGGCTGGGGTTCAGGCCGGCGTCGACGACCAGATCGACTGGCGTCGAGACGGTATAGACGCTGGCGCGCGAGAAGTTATTGATCTTGAGGTTGGCGCGTGCGGTGGGATAGGCGTTGCCCATCTGGACGTAATCGACGGCACCGGTCGCTGAGCCGGTCAAGCCCGCGTCCGGTATGAAGGCGTTTACGGCCGCCAGGTTCAACTGGTTCAGGCGCGCCTGGATGCGATAGCCGCCGTTGAAGTGGCCGGAAATGTCCATGCGGCCGTCCTGGGTGACGAGCGTCGTCGGATCGAGGCTCCATCCGTCGCCATTGCGGCGGATGCGCGCCGGATTGGCCAGGCGGAAGTCGATATTGTTGGCCTTGCCCTTGGCGGCGATGGTGTAGAGGTTGGGCTTGATTTCGCCATTCAGCGCGATTTCGAGCGGTACCTCCTTCTGGCCCTTGGCGACGGCCTGGATCGTACCGTTCTGGCCGCGCAGAACCACCTTGGCGCGACCCGTCGATAGCATGGCTGTGCCATAGGTCAACTCGCCAAGCTGGACGTCGGCGTCGATGGCGATTTCCTTGCGCAAGACCGCATTGGCGGTGATGATAGCGCGGCCGACTTGGATGCCGGTCTGGCCGGGCACGGCGACATTGTTGCCGACCGCCTGGATGGCCGCGCCCTGGTCGCCCTGGGCGCTGTAAAGCGCGGCGGTGCCGTTGAGGCCGGATCCGTTGAGGCCTAAGGTACCGGTAAACGGTCCGTCCTGGCTCTGGACGATGCGGCCCTGCATAGCCACCCCGGCGAAGTGGCCGCTGCGGACATCGATCGTCAGGGGGCCATTCTTCATAATGATCAGGGTATCGGCGTCGAACGGGCCATAGACGCTGTCGCCGTTGGTCTTGAGCGCATAGCCCTGTTCGGTGGCGTTGAGTGTCGCGATGACGTTCTCGATCTGCATGCCGAGCCCCGGTTTGGCGGCCCTGACCACGGCCTGGGGCGCGTCAAGCGTGCCCGTGACGGCAGCTTCCAGTGGACCATATTGCGTCGACTGGGCGCGGGCGTTGAAGTTCAGGCGCCCGTCAGGTCCAAAGGTGCCATCAAGCGCCAGCAAGCGGAAGGCGGGGGCATTGCCGGTGACATTGCGCAAGGTCACCTGGCCGTTGGGTGACAGATCATATCCGCCATTGAGCCGGGCATTGCCGCCCAGGACTTTGGCGATCGAGGCGTTTTCCCATTTCGTCGACTGGGCCGTAAACGTGCCGGTGACGATGAGGCCATTGGTATTGCGCACGATTCGCGCGTTTGTATCTGCATTGACCGTGCCGAGATTTTCGATGCGATAGTTCTTGAGGCCCGCCTTCAGGTCGCTTTGGAAGGTGCCGGCGGACAGATCAGCGCGCAGAGATCCGCGCGCGGAGAGGCGGTCGCTTTTCAAAGCGAGGTTGTTGCTCTCGGCCTGGCCATTATCGATATCGACCGTGCCGTCGAGGCGCAGATTGGTCAGCAACGGATCGACTTGCGGGCTAATGCCGGTCAGGCTGCCCAAGGAGACTTCGAGTGGAACGGTCACCTTGCCGTGACGGTCGACGCGGCTCTTACCCTCGGCGTGGAGATTGGTGAGGTAGATATTACCAAGACCGAAGCGCGTGACGTCGATATCATAATCGATGCGTGGCGTGCCGAATGCGCCTTCCAGGGTCAGATCGGCGCGAAGGTCCTGGCCGGTAAAGCTGCGGTCGAGCCGTTCGGGACGGAGCAGGCGGACCTGCACCTCCAGCCGGCCGAAGCGGCTGGCCTCGAGGTTCAGCAAGCCGGCCGCCTTGACGGTCGCGACTTCGGACGTCAGAGCCAGGTCCATATCCAGGTTGCGTTTGCGCAAGGTCGAGTCGAAATCGACGCGGACATTAGGTTGCAGGATGGCGGCGGATTCCCCGCTCAGGAAAAGGTCTGGCCGCGTCACGCCGGCAATACCGAACCGCCCGCTGCGGGCTGCAAGGTCGAGATTGGCCAACTCGCCCTCGCCATAGCGCGCCAGCAACTTGCCCTTCCAGTCCTTCCACGCGCCCTTGCCGGCGATATTGGCGCGTAGCGGCTGTTTCAGCCCGGCCAGGCCGGCGATAACGCCGTCTTCGGGCGCGTTCAGGTGCGCGGAGATATCCAGCCGGTTGTCCTTCGGCACAGAGTCGAGAATGACCTGGAAGCGGTCGTTGCGATCACTCTGGCTGGTGGCGGTCAGCTGGGCGCGTCCGTCGGTCAGGTGCGCCGCGCCGGATAGAGAGGCGACGCGCGCATCCGGGCCGGCGACATCAGAATATAGCTTGATCCTGTCTACCTTCAGGCTGTCGATATCGATGTCGAGATCGGGGAGCAGAGGTTGGTTGGGTTTTGGCGGTTTGGTCGATGGGCGCAGTTCAGGACGGCGCAGGACTTCGACCAGAGGGCTTGAGATATCGTTGACGTCGATGTGGCGGTTAATGTAGGCCAGCGGGTGCCAGTCGATCGCGATGCGTGGCGAACGGGCGAAAGTGCCGCGGCCGTCGCGGACCTCGACGTCGCGTAAGATCATGTCGCCATAGAGCGAACCGTCGATGGCGCCGATGCGCACGCCAAGTCCGCTTTCCAGCGTGAACTTATTGACGAAGCCGAGCAGCAGACGCTTGCCCGGGCCGGTATTGATGCTGAGGCCGAGTGCGACGATCAGCAGCAGGGCGCCAGCGACGATCGACACGCAATAAAGACCGACCTTTTCCCATCGCAGGTCCTGCCAGCGCATGCGGCGATTGAACTCGGCCGCAGTTAAGCGCACCTTCGCTTTTGCACGCTCGGGCAAGCCGGGCTTGTCGGATTTCTCGGGCGGTGTCGGCTCGATGTTCATCAAAAAGCCTGCCCGATGCCGACATAAAGCGCGAATTGCGGTTCATCGGTGCGGCGATCGATTGGCGTGGCGACATCGATGCGGATGGGGCCGAAATTGGAATAAAGGCGGGCACCGACGCCGATGCCGACGCGCATGTCGGAAAATTCCGGAAATTGTGCGTCGTAGACCTGGCCGACATCGACGAAGGGGACGACGCCCCAGTCGCCCCAGCGGTAGCGTACTTCTGCCGAGGCTTCAAACAGGCTGCGACCGCCGGTTGGATCGCCCGTGGCATCCAGAGGCCCAAGCCCCTGATAGGCGAAGCCGCGCACCGAACCTCCGCCACCCGCATAGAGCCGGCGCGATGGTGCGATGTCGGCGGTCCCGCCGCCGGTCAGCGAGCCGATCCGGGCGCGCGTCGCCAGGACGATCTTGGCGCCGAAGGCCTTGTAATAGCTGGCGTCGAGCACGGTCCGGAAGGTTGAGGCGGCAGTGCCCGACAGCGAGAACTGTGGGCCGCCCTGGATAGCCAGCCGGTAGCCCTTGGTCGGATTCAGCAGGTCGTCGCTCTGGTCGTAGCCCAGCCGCGCCGGGATATTGGCGAGATAATAGGTTTCGAACGCGGAAAGGGTCGTATTGGCGATGGTCGCTTTTTCGCGCGACGCCAGAAGCTCGGCGCCGATCGACCAGGTCCATTCCTTCTGCCAGATCGGCGTCGAGACGCGCGCCAGCGAACCGGTAAAGCCCGTCGTATAGGCCTGATAAGCGTCGTAGATCTGGTGATCGGCACTCACCGATAGAGACAGGGTCAGGTCGCGCTTTTTGAAGTTCGAGCGACGGTAAGTCAGGTCCAGGCCCTGTTCCTGGGTGCCGATGATGCCATGGGCGATCAGCGCGCCTTCGGGCGGGAAGAAGTTGCGGTGCGTCCAGGTGCCTTCGGCCGTCGCGCCCTGGCCGG
>CBFGPQ010000147.1:0-9012 GCA_965650705.1 uncultured Asticcacaulis sp.
GATGCGTAAAGACAAAGCTGCCCATGTACGCCCCGGCGCTTCGCTCGGAGTGGCGGGCGCTATCGCCGGCCTGGTGATGTCGTTCGCAGTCACCGCCCCCTTCCCCGCCCTCGCTGGCGTCAGCAATGCCTATGACGGCAACGATGCTGCCCGCGTGAGCGGCTATATCAAGCCCTGCTTCGGCATGCTGCTCGACGCACAGCTGCGCACTTGCGGCGGCAAGCGTCACTACCGCGAAAGCGGCTATCGTTATGGCTATCATGGCGGCCGTTACGACGCGACGATCAATTGCGACACCGCCCCACGCGGCTATGTCGAAAATGTCGTCGAACGCATCCGTTCCGGCGGCGTCCTGTACCTGAAGGCCAAAAACCGTTCGTGCATTGCCAGCCTGGACCTCAAGAAGTCGATCACCATCGTCGGCACCGGCTATAGCCCGCGTGACATTCCGGTGCTGGTGGCGCCGGATGGCCAGTCCTGCATCCGCATCGCGCCGACGGCCGAAAAGGTCATCATCAAGAACGCCTATATCTCCAGCCCGCGTGGCGACCAGACGGCCTGTATTGAGGCCTCCGGTTCGGAGCTAACCCTGCAGAACAGCCAGATCCGCTATCAGGGCGATGCGGCGGCGGTGCACCTGTCGGGCGGACGCCTGAACATCACAGAATCCTCGCACATCATCGCCAAGACGCGGTCGGTGGCGGTTGCCATCAACGATGGCGAGTTCTTCGCCGAAAATTCGGAAATCGCGACCACGGCCGGCGGCATCTACGGCGTGCTGAGTGGTGACTCGCAGGTTCAAGGCCTGAGCGTCCAGCAACTCGCCGACTGGCGCGGCTTCCAGCGCGGCGAAGGCGCCATCGGCATCGAGCTGAAACTGGACAGCGCCAATTCGATCCTCAGCATGATGGACACCAAAGTGCGTTACTTCGCCCGCGGCATCCTGCTCGATGGTGCAGGTGAGGCCCTCCTGGCCCACTCGCTGGTCGAACATACCGATCACGGCATCGTTGCGTCGCTGAACCGCCTGCGCGTCATTGAAAACACGGTCATCGCCAGCGAGATCGGCATCGATGTTGTCGAAGGTACCGCTTTTGTCGGCAATAACCGCGTTGCCCGTGTCCGTACAGCCGGCATCCTGGCGTCGAGCAACGGCGAGATCCGCGCGGTCGACAACCGCATCGAAGCCGATCAGGATGGCTGTAAGACCCTGAAGTGGGGCAATATCCCGCCTTCAGAGCGCGTCTGCACCCCGTGGTACGAGGGGTCGGAGTTCGACGTGCCGGGCGATGCCCGCGACCAATACATGTTCGACCAGTACTGGCCGCGCGAGAATACGATTGCTTCCGCGCCGGTTTCGACGACACCGACGCCGGCGCGTGTCGCCGACCCGGTTCGGAACTGAACTCGAACGTCTTCATAACAAACGCCCGGCCTCAAGGCCGGGCGTTTTTTGTTTGTGCGTGTGTTACGCGTGACCCATAAAAAAGCCCCGCCGGAGCGAGGCTTTCAATTCTATTCTTCCGCCAGGCTTAGTTATAGCCGGTGTAAGAATTGCGATAGTTACGATCGCCGCGGCGGTCCGTATCGCGCGGGATCGGGTCATTGCTGGTGCAGCTTTCCGGCTTGCGTTCACCCAGGGTCACGCCCATGCCGGCCGAGGTCTTGTCGTCGGCGTTCTGAGCCGTGACGGTGACCTTTCGGCCCTCGGTGTTCAGGTGGGTTTCCGTACCCGTGCCGCTGTCATAGGTCATGATCTGCGGGGCCTTGGGGTTTTCACCCTCGAATGCAGCGACGCAGGCCGCAGCGCGTTCCGAAGCGGAGCGGGTTTCGCGGTATTCAACCCGACGCGTTTGATAGGTAGCGCAGCCGGCAAGGCTCACAATCATACCCAGGCTCACCCCAGCTACGATAAGTTTCGACGCTTTCATGCAATCCCCCGCACAGCTGGTTCGTGAAAACTTAGTTAATGCGGGACAATGGCACATTTTCTACAGCAATCAAAGCCTTGAAAGGGCCAAAGGGTTAAAATCAAGCGGCTTGCGTGCCCTTATGGTCACGTTTCGTCCGCCTGCCCTGCCCTTACAGGTCCAGTGCTTCGTAATCTTCGTCGCTGATTTCGAAGTTGCCGAAGACATTTTGCACGTCGTCGTCATCATTAAGGGCGTCGATCAGCTTCATCAGGGTGCGCGCCTGGTCGCCGGACACCGGATTGGTCGACTGTGGCTTCCAGACAAAGCCGGTCGACTTGGGGTCGCCCAGCAGCTTGGTCAGGTTTTCGGCGACCTCGTTGAGATCTTCGAACGCCGTATAGATGGTGTGGCCGCCGTCTTCTTCGTCAGTGTCAGTCTCGACATCGGCCGCGCCAGCCTCGATGGCGGCTTCGAAGACCTTGTCAGCATCGCCAGCCTTGAGCGGATACTTGATCTCGCCTAGCCGGTCGAACATGAAGCTGACCGAGCCGGTGTCCGACAACTGGCCGCCATACTTGGTGAACAGGCTGCGGACATTGCCGGCCGAGCGGTTGCGGTTGTCGGTCAGGACTTCAACGATCAGGCCGACGCCGCCGGGCGCGCGGCCTTCGTAGCGGATATCTTCCATGTTGTCGGCTTCGCCGGACGCGCCCTTCTTGATGGCGCGTTCGATATTGTCCTTCGGCATGGATTCGGCCTTGGCCATGGCCACGGCCAGGCGCAGGCGCGAATTCATGGCCGGATCGGGCAGGCCCATCTTGGCGGCGACGGTGATGTCGCGCGACAGCTTGGAAAACAGCTTGGAACGGACCGCGTCGGCGCGGCCCTTCTTGTGCATGATGTTCTTGAATTTACTATGGCCGGCCATAAGTTCCTCACAAGATGCCTCGGCGGCGCCGAGCCCCTTGTGTCCCTCGGTATCGAGAAAAATTCTGTCAGGGCGGCCCGTCGAGACTTTTTCGCTTTTTGGTGAATACGATGCATGCCGCATCGCGACTGGATCGCGGTTTCTAGCTTGTCATCCAGAGTTTGTCACGACTCAAACCGCAGTCAGCGCCGGCACCTGAGGGATGACTTCCTTTAACCTCCCGCCGACCCGGATGGGCTCGATGCGAAGCGCCAGGCCGGTCTTGTCGTCGCTTTCGACATAGACGCCGCAAATCGTCGCCGGGCCCGAGGCAGGCCTGTAACGCTCACGCGAAATGCGCGTCGTAAAGCGGCGCAGCGGCTCTTCCTTGTCCATGCCGATGATGCTGTCATAGTCGGCGCAGGCGCCGGCGTCGGTCTGGTAGGCCGTGCCGTTCGGCAGGACCTGCGCGTCAGCGGTCGGCACATGGGTGTGCGTCCCGATGACCAGCGTGGCCCGGCCATCACAGAAGTGGCCCATGGCCATTTTTTCCGAGGTCGCCTCACAATGCATGTCGACGACCACCGCATCCGCGGCCAGGCCCAACGGGCAGGCTTCCAGTTCGCGGTCGACCGCCGCGAACGGATCGTCCATCGACGCCATATGGACAAGGCCCAGGACGTTCATGACCAGGATGCGCTTGCCTGACCGAGTCTCGAACAGGTTCGATCCCCGCCCCGGCGCATCGGCCAAAGGCGGATAGTTGACCGGCCGAATCAGACGCGGCTCACGCACGATATAGGTCAGCGCTTCCTTCTGGTCCCAAGAATGGTTGCCGAGCGTCAGGCAATCGGCGCCAGCGTCGAACAGCTCACGCGCCGAGTTTTCGGAAATGCCGAAACCGCCCGACGCATTTTCGGCGTTGACGATGACGAACTCCAGGTCGAGTTGGCGGCGCAGTCCAGGAAGATACTCAGTCAGGGCTTCGCGTCCCGCACGGCCCACTACGTCACCAAAAAAAGCAATTCGCATAAATATTCAAATCCTAGGCTGGCGCCCTACGCAGATGGTTCTGCCCCAACCAGACCCAGTTCGGTAAACATAACATCGATCGGCTGATCATGCACTTCAAACGGTATTTCGGCAAGTTCCTGCCCTGAAAAAGCGATTCCAACAGCGCTGATGGCCTTGCGTGCACGCAGCGCTTCCAGCGCGCGGTCGTAGTAACCGCCGCCATAGCCGAGCCGCCGCCCCCAACGGTCAAAGGCCAACATGGGCAGCAGCACAATGTCCGGATCGATCTCCTCGGCGCTGTCGACGGGCTGGCGAATATCGAACGGACCCAGGATCAGGCTGTCGCCAATGGCGAAGCGGCGAAAGACCATGCGGAACCCTTCCTCGCTCGGCACGAGGGCCGGCAGACACAAGGCGTGGCCGCGCGACTGGAAGGCCTGCATCAACGGAAAGGGATTGATCTCCGATTGGATCGGGTAATAGCCGGCGACGACGGCGCGCACATCGGGCCATTCGCCGGCATCGAAGGCTGCGGAGACGGTTTCGGCCAACATGTCGCCGGCCAGAGGCTGGGCGGAAGCCATGGCGGCGCGGCGCCGCTTCATCTCGTTACGCAAGAGGGGTTTAGGATCGTGCATCGCTGCTTTTTACTTGGCAAAGCAATTTGCGCAAGTCATCTGACGCGCGAAGAGTGAAAGGTAACAGACCCCGCCCTTGAAGCCGATGCTTGAAAAGAAAGGGTGGCGGCGCCACAAGAGAACCGTTGCGATGCGTTTAAATCCACTCAGACCTGACTAGTCAGGTGGGAACCATGTGATAGAGACCACGGTCTCAGTCAGGGACAGTCCCCGTTCTAAGAGATTAAGGTCAGAAGGATTAGGTGATCGCTGACGTGAACCGCAGCAAGACCCGCCGGGATTGAACATAGGACGGCGCCTAACTGAACTCAAGAGGGAATGGGACAATATCGTTGACGCATGCCTTGACTCCGGCCCTCCCCATCGTCATAGAGACCCCACTGTCATTGGGGAGTAGCCGACGCCTCACGCACCAATCCGCGTGAATGCGCCGCCCGCGTCAACACACTTGGACCCACAGGTCCATGGCGCAGGTATCAGCAGGCAAGACCTTTGGTCAGGTATGTGAAAGCCTTGCCGGGCGAGCCGCATATCTGTGCCATTTGGTTGTACGCTTGCCCGGCCCTGGAATGATTATGCTTCTTACACTTTGCCTCTTCCTAGGCTCGGCCGTCGCCATCTACCTGGCGTGCGAGTATTTCGTGAACGGCATTGAATGGTGCGGCCAGCACATGAAACTGGGCGCGACAGCGGTCGGCAGCGTACTGGCAGCCTTTGGGACCGCCCTGCCCGAATCAGCAGTCACCTTTACCGCTGTCGTCTTCGGCCAGACGCCTGAGCAAAAGGACATCGGCGTCGGCGCCGCCATGGGCGGACCGCTGGTACTGGCGACCATCGCCTACGGCATTGTCGGCCTGGTCTGGTGGCTCAATCGCAAACGTCTCAAGGCATCGGGCTATATCATCGACGCCGATGGCCGCGCGCTGGCTAAGGACCAGATCGCTTTTCTCGCCTTATTCGTCGTCAAGGTGTCGCTGGGCCTGATCGCCTTCGCCTGGAAGCCGTGGCTGGGCGTGCTGTTCCTGTCAGCCTATGCCTTCTACGTCTGGCGCGAAATCCGCTGCGAACATGGCCAGGCCGAAGAGGAAGAACTGGAACCGCTGAAGCTGCGGCCGTCGAAGCCCGGCTTCAAATGGGCCGCACTTCAGGTCGGCGTGGCGCTTCTGGTCATCGCCGGCGCCTCGCACATCTTCGTCAGTCAATTGGAAACGATTGGCAAGCTCGCCGGCCTGTCCCCGCACCTCGTGGCCCTGCTGCTCAGCCCGGTAGCCACCGAACTGCCCGAAACCATGAACGCGATCATCTGGGTCCGTCAAGGCAAAGCGAAACTGGCGCTCGCCAACATCTCTGGCGCCATGATGATCCAGGCGACCATTCCGTCGTCGCTGGGCCTGTTCTTTACGCCGTGGCGCTTCGATACGACCCTGCTGGTATCCGGCCTCGTTACCGGCCTGGCAATGGTCGTCATGCTGGTGCTGTTCCGCCGTGGCCGCATGGATGCGCGCGCCCTGACCGCCGTCGGCCTGCTCTACGGCCTGCTCGCCGGCTGGCTGGTTTTCAGTTGATCACCAGTCGTCGAGGGCGACGCCCTCGACATTGACCAGGCTGTCCTCGAAATCGATCAGGATATCGGCATATTCCGGCGGCGTCAGGCGCAGGTGCCGCATCTTTCCGCCCATGCGGTACGACCAGAACGAGCCGATGTGGCCCAGTACGCCCATGCATTCGCCGAGGCCGAAGAACATCGACGGCCCGTCGAGCAGGAATTTGCGGAAGGGTGCCGGGTCTTGCCCCTCGATCAGAGCCTTATAGGCATTGTCATAGACGTCAAGCGTCCGGCGGGTATTCAGAATGGCCGTGATGATCTGCTTCGACAGGCGCGTGGGCGCCGACTTCAGATAATCGCGGGTGCCTTCGTCGGCGGGCCCGAGCGCGCGATATTCCGCCAGCCCCTTCACAACGCGGCCGATCTCGGCCTGCAGCGCCGTCTGGCGCCATTTGAAATAGAGAAAGCCGCGCCACGAGAACATGCCTTCGGCGAACTCTTCTGTACTCATGCGGAAGGTCTGGCGCAGCGGTTCGAGGTCGGCATCGAGGTTGTTGGCCAGGATCTTGGAGGTGAGCTTGATCGCCGCAATCTCCATGCCTTCACCGCAGGCCGCCAGGACCAGTCGCCGGATTTCCTCGTTGGTGAAGGTCGCCATCTCTTCGAGATCGCGCGGCGAAATCTTCAGATAGCAGGCGGCCGGACGGAAGTCGTAGCGCGCCAGATGCTCGCGGACCAGGAAGGGATCGAGCGAAGGTATATCGTCGAGGTGCCTCAGCAACTGGACGTCCAGACTTGCATTCGGATTATCGACGTTGAAGTAGGATCGCGCGAAAGAGTCGAAACCGATCTGGTTGACGAAAATCGACCTACCGCCCAGGCGCAAATCGTTGGCGTCGAACGGCAGGATGACCTTGGTGACGGTGCGACGCGGCTTGGCGAACAGGTCGCGTTCGTTGGCGCGCAGTGTATGCTTGATCAGGATGGCGCGATTTAGCGTCGAATTGCGGAAAAAGGGCTGCGAGGCGTAGCCTTCGTCGCGCGAACTGGTCATGGAAATCTGCGCCAGGTTCAGCACGCGGCTGGTTGACGCCGTCTCACCCAGATTGGCCAGGTTGCGAATTTCGCCATTGGCGGTGTTTGCAGGCTTGCTATAGGCGGCGCGGGCGTTCATCAGGCAACAGGACTCCATTTCTGCCCGCACCTTAGCCGATAAGGCTTAAAAGACCGTGTGTGGTGGCGTCGAACCGGGAAAAGACCTATGGCCAAAGGCGATTCATGCAAGCAGGAACCCGGTGTCTTCGTCCCAGTGATCGATCGTGCCGCGTGCGAAGGCAAGGCCGACTGCGTGGTCATCTGTCCTTATGAGGTCTTTGAGCTGGGCGTCGTGCCACCGGAGGACCGTTCGGGACTTGGGATGCTCGCCACGGTCAAGGGCTTTATCCATGGCTGGAAACAGGCCTACGCCGTCAATGCCGACGCTTGCCGCGCCTGCGGACTGTGCGTGCAATCCTGCCCGGAAAAGGCGATTAAACTGGCGCGACGGGCACAGGATTAGGAAAACTCTGAAACCATATGATTTCAAAATGGTTTTTGAATTCTTCCGCGACCATTTTCACTGCGAATCCTGAATGACAGGTTTTGCCGGTGAGAGCCTGAAACGACTCACTTTTCGATCAGCTTTTCTAAGACTGGCGCCATCCAGATCGGTATGATTTTTGCGGATATTACGCCACGCCCAGCAGGCGTTCGAGCCTTGCGGCCGCGTCGGATATCGCAAAGGCTGCCTTGCGTTCCATCTCGTGCACGCCGGCATTGATGCGCGCGTTGACCGAGGCCGCGTCGGTCACCTGGCTGCGCAAGTCCTGCATTTCGTCAATCATCAGAAGCGCCGCCATAAGGAACAGGCGGACTTCGCCGATCGATCCAACATCGGAGACCACCATGCCGACGTGTTCGTCGAAGACACGCGCCAACTCCTGGACGCGGGCTTCCTGGCCATCGGCGCAGCCGATCGTATAGGGTTTTCCGTTGACCTTGACGGTGACCTCAGCCATTACGCCGCCTCGTCGCGAAGGAGAATGCGGATATTGGCGGCTGCGGCACCTAAAGCTTCGAAGGCGTCGTTGGCAGCAGCAGCCAGTTGGTCCTTCTCGGCGCGGACGTTGTCCAGTTCCTGAAGGATACGCTGTACGTCTTCGCCGGTCTGGGCGGGCGGCGGCGCGTATTCCGGCAAGGGCTCACCATTGTTCAGCGCCTGCACACGCGCTTCCAGAGCCGCCAGCGCCCGGTCGAGACGATCCACCGCCATGCTCAACGACCCGCCGAACTGGCCTGTCGATTGCGGATTTTCCATTCCACGCTCCATTCAGCAGACAATATTGTCGATGATTGGCTGTTACCCCCTACCCTTACGTGAACGCTTCGGGTAAGGCTCGACCTATCAACGAATCCTTAAGAGATTAATCGAGACTCACCCATGTCTACAAGCCCCTCTGAATCCTCGGCCAAACCGTCCGGCACACTGATGGCCGACGCCATTCGGGTCCTGTCGATGGAAGCGGTGCACCGCGCCAAATCCGGTCACCAAGGCATGCCGATGGGCATGTCGGACGTGGCGACCGTGCTGTGGACCAAGTTTCTGCGCTACGATCCGAAAAAGCCCGACTGGGCCGACCGCGACCGGTTCGTCCTGTCGGCGGGCCACGGCTCGATGCTGCTGTATTCGCTTCTGCACCTGACCGGCTTCAAGTCGGTCAGCATGGAAGACATCAAGAATTTCCGTCAGTGGGGCTCGACCACGGCGGGCCACCCGGAATACGGCCACACGCCGGGCGTCGAATGCACCACCGGCCCCCTGGGCCAGGGCCTGGCGACCGCCGTCGGCATGGCCATGGCCGAACGCCACCTTAATTCCCGCTTCGGTGACGACCTGATCAACCACCGCACCTGGGTCATCGCCGGCGACGGCTGCCTGATGGAAGGCGTCAGCCA
>CBFGPQ010000148.1:0-9010 GCA_965650705.1 uncultured Asticcacaulis sp.
TCGGCCATGCCATAAATACCGAAGACCCCGCATTCGAGGCGGGGCCTGTCGTCTTCGATGTCGCGAGACACCTGTTGAGTATCGATGAGGTCGGACAGGTCAAGCTGTGCAGGCAGCATGGCTTCTCTTTTCAAAAACGCGAAAGAACTGTCCTGACATATAGGGACAGAGTCTTACTTTTCCACTCCCGGCACGTCATCGACGGCGTCGGTGCCTTTCGGGAGCACAGCCTTAATCGTCTGGGCCATCCTGACGCTCAAGGGATAGACCTTGGCGTTGACGAACCACTTCGGCTGGCGCTGAATAGGTGTGACGGCGGAAAAAATCAAATGGAAAACGCCGATAATCATCAGTGTCCAGAGGAGTCCGATCAGGACGCCCAGGCCGCGGTCGACATTACCCAGTCCCTTTTGCTTGTGCAGCTTGTCCGACAAGGCCTGGCCGAGGTAGCGCAGGCCCATGAACAGGATGATGAAGACGATGAAGGCGGCGATGTAGCCGGTCAGGTCGTCAAGATGAAAGGCGTTTTGCAGGAAGCTCTTCGACATCACCGCCAGAGGAATGGAGATGAAGAAGGCCGCCAGGTTTACGATCTGGCGCAGGGCCCCGGTCGCGAAGCCGTAGAAGCCGAAAACGGCCAGCAAGGCCAAAAAGATGAAATCGTAGAATTCCACTGAGAACGCCCCCTAAGCCCTGACGGCTCGCCCGCCGATGTGAACTTACAGATATCATCGATCCCGGAAATTAACAACACGCGTTAACCTTTTCCAGCATGCGCCAGTCACGCATCGACCGGAAGCAATCTGGAAATCGCCTCCGACAAGCTGTTGAATCCATGTACCTTCAGCGGGGGATTTTCCATTGCGTTCTGGGCCGTCACGGCGCTGGAGAAGCCGAGCTTCAACGCCTCCTTCAGCCGGCCCTCGGTACGGCTGACGGTGCGGACATCGCCGGACAGACTGATTTCGCCAAAGACGACGCAGTCGCGCGGCAAGGGCGTATCGGTCAGTGCCGATACCAGCGCCATGGCGGCGCATAGATCGGCGGCGGGTTCGGAGATGCGCAAGCCGCCGGCGACATTGAGATAGACGTCCTTTTGGCCGAAGGCGACGCCGCAGCGCGCCTCAAGCACCGCCAGGATCATGGCGAGGCGGCCTGAATCCCAGCCGACGACGGCGCGGCGCGGCGTACCATAAGCCGAAGGGGCCACCAAAGCCTGGACCTCGACCAGCACGGGTCGCGAGCCTTCAATGCCGGCAAAGACCGCCGAACCCGAGGCGCGCTCGCTACGGTCACCAAGGAACAGAGCCGACGGGTTCGGCACTTCGCGCAGGCCCGAATCGCCCATTTCAAAGACGCCGATTTCGTCAGTGGCGCCGAAACGGTTCTTGGTGCCGCGCAGGATTCGGAACGGATAGCCACGCTCGCCTTCGAATGACAGGACGGCGTCGACCATGTGCTCGACGACGCGCGGACCGGCGATCTGGCCCTCCTTGGTAACGTGGCCAACCAGGATGACGGAGGTGCCCTTCTTTTTGGCCAGGCGCACCAGTTCGCCGGCGCAGGCGCGGACCTGCGATACGGACCCTTGCGCGGCTTCGACAGCGTCGCTCCACAGGGTCTGGATCGAATCGATGACCACCAGATCGAACTGTTCGCGCTTCAGGGCTTCCAGGATGGCGCGCAGGCCGGTTTCCGCCGCCAGGTCGACCGGCGCCTTCGACAGGCCCATACGCGCGGCCCGGCCCCGGATCTGTTCGACAGCTTCTTCACCGGAAATATAAGCGATGCGCAGTCCCTGATTGGCCGCGCTGGCAGTAACCTGAAGCAGCAGGGTCGATTTGCCGACGCCGGGATCGCCTGCGATCAGGATGGCGGAACCCGGCACGACACCGCCGCCGCAGACACGGTCGAACTCGGCGACGCCGGTGATCATGCGGGCCGGCGCTTCATCCACGCTGTCAAGCGTTTCGAATTGCAGCTTGTTCAGCCGTGAGATTTTGCTGATTTCGGGTTTCAGCCCGCCCGGCGGCGTCGAGAAGGTCTCCTGGACCAGGGTGTTCCAGGCATTGCAACCCGTGCACTGGCCGGCCCACTTGCTGTGGACGCTGCCGCAGGACTGGCAGACATAGGAGATGTGGTCACGGGCCATGGAACGACTTTCGCAGATCTATGTTCTGCATATGTTCCGGTTTGGCGATCCTGTCAAGAGGCCAGATAACGACGCGGTACACGTGCGGCGATGCGCGTCAGCAGCTCATAAGCGATGGTGCCGGACAGGTCAGCGACCTCATCGATATTTTGGCGCGGCCCCAGGACTTCGACCCAGTCATTTGTCGTGACGTCGAGCCCGGTCACGTCGAGACCACACAGGTCCATCGAGATACGCCCCGCCAAAGGCCGCCGCTCATGTAACACATGAGCAAAGCCCTTGCGGGCAAAGCTGCGCATCAGGCCATCTGCATAGCCGACGCCCAAGGTGGCTATACGCATGTCTGACTTGGCGGCGAAGGTGGCGCCATAGCCGATCGTCTCGCCGGCGCGGACGTCGCGAACCTGGAGGACGCGCGCAGAAAGCGTGGCTACGGCGCGCAAGTGCGGCGTCGCTTCGCCGAACGGCCCGCCGCCATAGAGGCAGATGCCTGGCCGTGTTACATCGAAGCAAAAATCGGCGCCGAGAAAGTGGCCGGCGCTGTTGGCAAGCGACGCCGGTATGCCTGGGAACTGCGCGGCCACGCCGCGGAAGGCCGTCAACTGTTGAATATTCATCGGATGACCCGCTTCATCGCCGCACGCCAGGTGACTCATGACCAGCGTCAGGTCGTGCGCGCCACGGTCGGGCAGCGCTGCAACCTCGTCCGGACGGATGCCCAGGCGGTTCATGCCTGTATCGATGTGCAGGGCGGCCTTGATTCCAACGGGGCCGGCAATCCATTGTTGATACTGCGCAGCGGTATTCAATACAGGCCGCAGATCGTGGATGGCGAAGGCGACCGGATCGTTCAGGCCGTCGAGGACATAAATGACCGGACCGCCGGCCAGGATCCCTCGCAAGGCAATACCTTCTTCAAGTCGTGCGACAAAGAAGGTCTTTGCGCCATGCTTGACCAGATGCGGCGCCACGCTGGCGCAACCGAGCCCATAGGCGTCGGCCTTGACGACCGGCGCGACCTCGGCACCGCCCGCGCGCTTCTGCAGCGTGCGATAATTGGCGAGCAGGGCGCTCAGATCGATATCAAGGCGCGCGGTCGGCGAGTCGGAAAGCATAGGAATCCGCTATCATACTGATTGCGAAAATCCTATTCGCGATCGTAATTGGCGTAGCGATCCGGGTTGGCCAGGTTGCCGAAGCGCGTGTAGTTTTCGTCGAACGAGACGCGAACCGTGCCGATGGGGCCGTGACGCTGCTTGCCGATAATGACTTCGGCGGTGCCGCGCGTCCGGTCCATATCCTCCTGCCACTTCAGGTGCTCTTCGGTGCCTTCGCGCGGTTCGGCGCGGCCGAGATAATAGCTTTCGCGGTACACGAACATCACGATATCGGCGTCCTGTTCGATCGAGCCCGATTCGCGCAGGTCCGAAAGCTGCGGCCGCTTGTCGTCGCGGCTTTCGACCTGACGCGACAGCTGCGACAGGGCGATAACCGGCACGGCCAGTTCCTTGGCCAGCGATTTCAGGCCCATGGTGATGGTCGACACTTCTTGCACGCGGTTCATCGTCGACCCGTCGCCGATGGTGACGAGCTGAAGGTAGTCGACGATGATGCAGTCGAGGCCTGAGGTCCGCTTGAGGCGGCGGGCCCGGGCGGTGAGCTTGGCCAGGCTGATACCGCCGGTGTCGTCGATATAGAGCGGGGATGCGGCGATCTCCATCGCGGCCTCTTTCAGCCGCATGAACTCGCCTGCGTCGATCTCGCCCTTACGCATCTTATCCGAGGCAACGCTTGAGGCATCGGCGAGCAGACGCGATGCCAACTGGTCGGCCGACATTTCGAGCGAGTAAAAGGCCACGACGCCGCCGCTGACCGTCTTGCGCGTGCCGTCTGGCTGCGGCTCATAGGCATAGTTTCGCGCGATGTTCATGGCGATATTGGTCGCCAGCGCCGTTTTACCCATCGACGGACGGCCGGCCAGGATCAGCAGGTCGGACTTATGCAGCCCGCCCATCTGTTTGTCGAGGTCCACGAGGCCGGTCGAAATGCCCGACAGGCCGCCGTCGCGGTGGAAGGCTTCTTCCGCCAGGTGCAGGGCGCCCGACACCGCTTCGGAAAAGGGTACGAAGCCGGTCGATGACGAGCCGGTCTCGGCCATGGCGAAGAGCTGGGCTTCGGCGACTTCGATCTGTTCGCGGGCGTCGAGCTCACCGTGCGCTGCCTTGGCGATCTCGCCACCCAGGCGGATCAGTTCGCGGCGGATGGCCAGGTCGTAGATGACGCGCGCATAGTCGTTGGCATTGGCCGCCGGCGGGGCGCGGTCGACTAGGTCGGCAAAGTAGCGGATGCCGCCCAGGTCCTGGAAGGCCTGATCGTTCTTGAACTTGTCGAGCAGGACGATGGGTTCGGCCAGGTGGCCGACGCGGATCTGTTCTTCGATCGTGGCGAACAGGCGCTGGTGGAAGGGCTCGTAGAAGTGCCGCGCCGCCAGGCCGTCATAAAGGCGTTCGTAGGCGCCGTTGTCGAACATCAGGCAGCCGAGCAGCGCCTGTTCCGCCTCGAGATTATGCGGAAGCGAAGCAGGGGCGGCGTCCATTGAGGACAGGGGCAGGGGGGCGTCAAGCATGGTGGGCATGTAAAGACTTAAAGCAGGAAAGCAAAGAGACGTAACGGGCCAAATTAACGCCGTCCACATTTCTCGATTCACAGTCTGTGGATAGCGGGGATAGTTATGGCATATGGGCGCGCCGGGCCTGAAATTCCATAACGCCGATCGTCCGCGTGTTAAGGTTGAGGACTGCCTTTTTATCAACAGCTTGGCTGTCGATATTCATGCAAAAGAAAGCCCCCGCGGTCACCCGCGGAGGCTTTTTCGCCCTACGAAGTATGGATCAGAAGGACTGGCTGACCCGGGCGTAGAGGTATCGGCCGTTAAAGCCGAACGGTGAGAAGCGCGTAAAGGCCAGGGCGCCGGCGCCGTTGCCGCTGGTGACATTCAGGCTGGCCGGCGTGGCGTCCGGATATTCGTCCAGAACGTTGTCCGCGCCGATCGTCACCAGCGTGTTGGTGCGGAAGCGGTAGCTGGCCGACAGGTCGATCAGGGTGTGGTCGCCGGTCTGGATGTCGTTGACGGCGAGTGTCGCCGGGTCGGTAACATTACCGTAGTAGGTGGCGCGGGCATTGGCGGCCCACGATCCGTTGCTCCAGTCGACCGCGAAGGTGCCCTTGTTCTCGGGCGCCGAGCTGGTCAGGATCTGCTGGCGGACGCGGGCAAACAGGACCGGCTGCGGGCTGAGCGGTGAGTTGGTGAGCGTCGGAAGGCGATCGATCTCCGTCGTGTTGTTGTTCCACGCCAGCGACAGGTTGAAGCGGCCGTAATTGTCAGTCGGGATGCGATAATTCGCAACGACATCAATGCCTTTGGTCGTGGTGTCGACACCGTTGATGAAGAAGCGCGCCGCCGTTACATTATAGGGCGCCAGGAGGGTCGTGATCTGTCCGCCGGACAGGTTTTCCGACAACACGATCCGGTCATCGATGTCGATGCTATATCCGTCGACAGTGACTTCGAACGGGCCTTTGCGCCAGACAAAGCCCAATGTTGCGCTGGTCGAGGTCTCCGGCTCAAGTGCCTCAGCGCCCAGAAGCTGGGCGATCTCGCTGGTCGCCGGGAAGGTGCCGGTTTCCAGGATCACTGCCGGCGTGACTGCTGTGTTCAGGTTGCTGGTCGTAGAGGTGAAGAACTGCTGGCCCAGCGACGGCGCGCGGAAGCCGGTCGAGATCGAGCCACGGACGGCAAAGGCGTCCGTAACGTCGTAACGCAGGGCCAGTTTGCCCGAGGTGTTGCTGCCGAAGTCCGAATAGTCTTCGTAACGGACAGCGGCGTCGTAAGACAGCTTGTCGGTAAAATCGCCCGCCACGTTGGCGTAGACGCCGATGCTGTTGCGGTCTTCGTCGACCACATTGCTGGGCTGGAAGCCCGGGAAGCCTTGCGCGCCCGCAGGCTTGCCGCTGACCGGGCCCGGCGCGTAGGACTTGAGTTCGCCCTCGCGAATGGCATAGTTTTCATTGCGAGCTTCAAGACCGACAGCAAGCGTCAGCGGGCCGGCCAGGCCTACGTCGAACGGACGGCTGAGGTCGGCATTGAAGACCGTCTGCTCATAAACCAGGCGGCCGTCATTGAATGAGGTCGGCGACGCGGCGCCGTAAGAGGCGTTGATGGTGTTGCGGGTGCGGAAATCGATCGTGTTCCGGCCGGTTGTCAGGCTGTAGTCCTGGGTCCATTCTCCCCAGGTGCCGCGCACGCCGATGGTCGCGGACTGGTCTTCAGACGTTATGCCGATCAGCGGCAGGAAGCCGTTTGGATAGACTTCCGCGATATTGCCCGACGCATTGCTGTGGCGGAAGAAGGCGGCGCTTTCCGACTTGATCCGGTTGAAGCCGGCATTGCCGTAGAGCTTCCAGCTGTCGTTCAACGGAACGCCGGCATTGACGAACACCGAGGTCGTCTGCTGGTCCGGATCGCCATAGCGGGCGGTCACGATCTTTTGGCTGGCGACGGTCGGGTCGGTGTCGATATCGGCCCGGTTGGTGAAGCCGCGGTCGCGGTAATGGCCTGAAACGGTCAGGAAGCCTTCGTCGCCAATCGGCAGGCCCAGCCAGCCCGACAGGTCGGTGGTACGGCCGTCATTGACGTGACGCGACGAATTGGCCGGCTCGACGTCAGTGTCGTATTCGCCGTAACTCAAGGTAACATTGCCGCCTTCGCGGGCTTCGCGCAGGTGCAGGTTCAGTACGCCGGCGATGGCGTCGGAACCGTATTGCGCCGAGGCGCCGTCACGCAGGACTTCAACGCGGGAGAGCGCCGCTTCGGGAATGGCGTTAAGATCAACCGCAACCGAGCCACGGCCGGCCGAGCCGTTGATATTGACGAGCGCCGAGGTATGGCGACGCTTGCCGTTGACCAGGACCAGGGTCTGGTCGGGCGACAGGCCGCGCAGGGAGGCGGGACGAACGGCGTCGGTGGCATCGGTGCCGGACGGACGCGGGAAGTTCAACGACGGGGCGACACGCGACAGGCCTTGTGCCAGTTCGGTCGAGCCCTGGGCCTCCAGCGCGCGCGTGGTGACAACGTCGACGGGGACAAGGGTGTTGAGACGCGAGCGATTCGACGCGCGCTGGCCGGTGACGACGACTTCGGTGCCTTCGTCGGCGGTCGGTGCTGATGTGGCTGTATCCTGGGCGTGGGCCGCCAAGCCCGAGGACAGGCCCAGCGACAGGGCCAGTGACAGGCCAAGCGCCGTCGAGCGATACAGGCGCGCGGATGTGCGGGGTGCATTTGCTTTGATCATGGGGAGGATCTCTTAGCTATCGGTTGGTGTGCGTGGTGTCTTATTTCCGACAAAATCGGTTTTAATTGCGCCTTATTTGATCCCCGTTCGGCACAGTTTAAAGAGGGGCGGGGCCGCACATTTATTAAATTCCGACGTTAGAAAAACTACAGATCCATTTGAAAACGGCGTTCTCGGCTTAACCTGCTAAATGACATGCCGAAAATCGCGATCACATTCCAGCATTGTATGAAATTAAATTCGTGTAGTATTTATGGTAATTTTATTTTGATGCCTTGAGCCAAACGCAAAACGCCCGGCAGCCGAAGCTACCGGGCGTTTCAACAAATAGCTATAGAGCTATTAGAGCAGTTGCAGGTTCGCAGCCGAAGTCTTGCCGCGCTCCGTCACCAGCTCGTAGCTGATCTTCTGGTTGTCGTTCAGACCACGCAGACCGGCCTTTTCAACAGCGCTGATGTGAACGAATACATCGCCGCCGCCTTGATCCGGCTGAATAAAACCATAGCCCTTGGTGGAATTGAACCACTTGACCGTACCTGTCGCCATTACTGGCCTCCTTGATATCGCACCTTCGTGCAGAGAGGTAAGCGCGAGATTGCGCCTGCCGAAATCCGAAGTTAGCGATGTCCTGAAGAGCGCCGGGTGGCGGATCAGCTGGGGTATCCTAAGTCTCGAACGCAGGTACTGTATGCGGTTTCTCGCTTTTGGCAAGAAAAAACCCCGGAAGGCGGACCTTCCGGGGCAACTTCCCAAAGGAAAGCTCGGCTTACGCCTCGTAGGGGGCGTCCGCCATGGCCTGGCCGGCGCCGCCTTCCAGCAGGTCGGCAGCGGCTTGTTCGTCGGCGAGACGGTCTTCCTCGAATTGCGAGGCGATGACGTTCTCACCGGCGGCCTGACGTTCGGCCTCGTCGGCCGAACGCGCCACGTTCACCGTGATGGTGATCGAGACTTCGGCGTGAAGACGGACCTTCAGGCTGTGCAGGCCCAGCGTCTTGATCGGTGTGTCGAGCACGATCTGGTTGCGTTCGACCTTGCCACCGGCCTCAGCCACGGCTTCGGCGACGTCGCGCGCGTTGACCGAACCGTACAGCTGGCCCGAGTCACCCGCCTGGCGGATGACGACGTAGGTGGTGCCGTCGAGTTCGCCGGCTGCCTTTTCGGCCGCGGCCTTGTTGGCGGCGTTGCGGGCGACGATCTGTTCCTTCTGAGCTTCGAAGATCTTCAGATTGGCGGCGGTAGCGCGCAGCGCCTTGTGGCGCGGCAGCAGGTAGTTACGGGCAAAACCGTCCTTGACCGTGGCGATATCGCCGATCTGGCCCAGGTTTTCCACGCGTTCAAGCAGAACAACTTTCATGTGCCTAACTCCTTACTTCACAACGTAGGGGAGCAGGGCGAGGAAGCGGGCGCGCTTGATGGCCTTGGCCAGTTCGCGTTGCTTCTTCTGGCTCACGGCCGTGATGCGCGACGGCACGATCTTGCCGCGCTCGGAAATGTAGCGCTGCAGGAG
>CBFGPQ010000149.1:0-8930 GCA_965650705.1 uncultured Asticcacaulis sp.
GAGTCCGGTTTCATGCAGGTCGCGGCGTTTCAATGAGTGAGCATTTTCCAGGGCGCAAGCTCAGATATTACCTGACCATCCCCGGTCCCTGCCCCTATCTGGCGGGACAGGAGGAGCGCAAGGTATTCGTGCACCTGCCGCCGCTGGAGGCCATCGGCGTCAACGACCAGCTGTCCGCCATCGGGTTCCGCCGCTCCCAGAACATCGCCTACCGCCCTGCCTGCCAGAACTGCCGCGCCTGCCAGTCGGTGCGCATTCCGGTCAAGCGTTATGTGCCGTCCCGTTCCGACAAGCGCGTGCTCAAGGCGAATAAGGACCTGACCAAGGCTTTCGTCGAGGCAGAGGCCAGCCGCGAACAGTTCGAACTGCTGCAAAAGTACCTCCAGACACGTCATCCCGACGGTGGCATGATCGACATGACGTGGCCCGATCTGGTCGCCATGATCGAGGACACCCTGGTCCGCACCCACCTGATCGAATACCGGCTGGATGGCCGGCTGGTCGCCTGCGTGCTGGTCGACGCGCTGAATGACGGCCTGTCTCTGGTCTACAGCTTCTACGACCCTGAGCTCAGCGGCCGGTCACTGGGACGCTTCATCATCCTCGACCATATCGACCAGGCCAACCGCGCTGGTTACGACTACGTCTATCTGGGCTACTGGGTGAAGGACAGCCCGAAGATGGATTACAAGGCGCGCTACCAGCCGCTGGAAGCCCTGACCGACTTCGGCTGGCAGGAAATCAATCCGTTCGGTTCCGACTAAGGCGGTTTGCTCCGCATAACGAGACGGCGGACAAAGCCCTTATATTTCAACGATGAAATATTATTTATTTTGCTCTGTCGTCAGACGGATGATGCAGGTGTGTGCGTTACACTTCCATAACACGCCACATTTCGTATCAAGGTTATCATTCATGCTCCAGCGTTCCGCCCGTCGTTCCTTTCCCACACGCCGGACCCTGCGCTTAGGCGCCAGCGCCGCCACGCTCGGCGTCGCCCTTTTTGCCCAAGCCGTTTTGGCGCAGACGTCCACACAGCCTGCGCAAACGCAGACACCGCCGCCGGTTCAGACGACGCCCGCGCAGCCAGCGGCCCAGCCCCAGACAACGGAAGCCCCGGCTGCCCAAACGCCCGCCCAAGGCACGGCCCAAGGTGAAGCTCAGGCCGGCGATCAGCAGGGCGCCGTGACGATCACGGCGCAAAAGCCCGCCGTCCAGAACAAGGTCGATCGCGACGTCTACGACGTCAAGCAGGACCCGCAGTCGGCGACCGGCACCGCCGCCGACGTGCTGAACAACGTCCCGGCGGTTACAGTCGACCAGGACGGCAGCGTCTCCTTACGCGGCAACAACAATGTCCAGGTCTATGTCAATGGCAAGAAGTCGGCGCAGATGCAGGGCGATAACCGCGCCTTCAGTCTGCAAAGCATGTCGGGCGACGATATCGACTCTGTCGAGGTCATGACCAACCCGTCGGCCGCCTTCGGTTCGGACAGCGCTGGCGGCATCATCAACATCGTTATGAAACGCGGCCGCAGCCTTCGGCCGCAAACGTCCTACAACGTCACCGTTGGTGATCAAGGCCGCGGCATGGTCGGCTTCCGCACAGGCAAGACCTTCGGCGACAAGCTGACCGTCAACGCCAATGTCAACGTCAACCGGAACATGTCCGGCGGCGGATGGGGTGGTGGCAGCCGCAAGAACCGCTCGATCAACGACCGGGAACGCCTGGACCCGACGACTGGCGCAGTCATCCGCCGCGACCTGACCCAGACAGTCTCCAAGACCTATAGCGACGGCGTGAACGGTAATATCGGCGTCAACTACAACCTGTCGGACTTCGACACGCTGGAAGCGCAGCTCGACTATCGCAAGAGCAACAGCCGCAGCGAAAGCGCCCAGGAAACCCAAAGCTTCGACAGTGCGGGAATCCTTACCAGCGACCGTCCGTCCCTTCGCGACTCTATGCGCAACCAGGAAAACATGAGCATGGGGCTCAGCTATGATCGGCGCGGCGAACCTGGCAGCACCGAAGCCTTCAAGATGCAGTGGGTTCACAGCCAGAGCCTGAACAGCAGCCAGACATTGATCCACAATATCAATCGCCTGCCCGCGATGGCCGACACCTATTCGGCCCAGGCCAGCAAGTCCAAGGACTTCGTCGATACCTTCAGCGGTGACTGGACACACCCTCTGCTCGAAAGCGAGACCGAAAGCCGCCAGCTGCAATTGGGCTGGAATATCGAACATACGGTCAGCGACCAGTACACCTACCAGTCGTTGACCTTGACCACACCGGTGACGCCGCCCGAGGCGCCGCGCACATCATCGATCAGCCAATTCGATTCGGACGAATGGCTGACGGCGGCCTATGCCACCTTCGAGCGCAAGGCCGGCAAGTTCGGCTATCAGGCCGGCGTCCGCGTTGAAAACCTGCATCAGGACCTCCTTTTCTCTAACCCTACCTCGACAGCCGCGGCGACGGCGATTAAGCGCGACACCGTCAATGTCAGCCCCAGCCTGTTTTTGACCTATGACGTGAGCGAGCAGGACAAGCTGAAGTTTGTCTACAGCCAGAAAATGCAACGTCCGCAGGCGCGGCAATTGAACCCGCTGATCATCTTCAGCGAGGACGGCCTTTATGCGCGGTCCGGCAATGCCGACCTAAAGCCGGAACTGACCGACAAGTTCGAGATGAGCTATAACCGCTCCCGCAAGGGCATGAACTTCAACGGTCAACTCTTCTACGACTCGACTGAAGACACGATCAACCAGGTCAGTACCTTCCTGCCCGGCCAGCCGAATGTACTGCTGACGACGACGCAGAATGCCGGAACGCGCAAACGCGCAGGCGTCAATGGCAATCTCGACCTCAACTCTTCCGACCGCAAGTACGGCCTGAACGTCAACTACAACTACAACTATTCTGTCACCAACTATACAGACCTGGCGACCGGCTTGCCCGTGGAACGCAAAGGGCCGACCTCCATGGCGCGGGCGCGCTTCCAGTATCGGCAGAATGACAAGAACAACTATCAGGTCGTGCTCTTCCACATGGGCGAGCGTACCGACAGCGAAGGTTATTCAACACCGTTCACGCGCCTGAACCTGTCGTACCAGTACTCCTTCATTCCCAACAAAGCCGTGCTGAGCATTAATGCCTCGGGTCTCCGTATCGGCGATGTCACCCGGCGCTATACGGACACGAGCACGGTACGTGGTTACAGCGAAACGCTTGATCCAGGCGTCAGCGTTATGGCCAGCCTGCGCTACACCTTCGGTGCGGTGCGCGCGGGCCGCAACAATCAGGACGGCGGTAACTGGCGCGATCGCCAGGGCGGTCCGGGTGGCGGACGCGGCGGGTTCCCAGGCGGACCTCCGGGCAGCTTCTAAAGCTTAGCCTGTAAAAAGGCATGGCTCTGGCGGACGAGGTAAAGACCGACGGTTAAGGATGCCAAGGCCATGCCGATAAGCACAAGCAGAAGCGTCATCACGCCGGACTGCGCCAATAGCCCGGCCGCCGCGAAGGGCGCCGCCGCCTGGACGACCGAGCCCAGGCGACGGATGCGGCCCATGAGCGGCGGATAACGCTCAGGACCGAAAATGGCCAGCGGCACCGTGCCTGAAGTTATCGAAACGACACCGACCCCCGCCCCGTAAAGCACAAGGGCGGGAATGCTCAGGCCTGACACGCCCGCGATAAGCACCATCCCCATCGTCAGCGCGGCAATACCCGCCAGCATGGAGACGTAAGGCGGCCAACGCCGGCCAAGCGTCAGCTCCAGCACGCGCGCGCAGACCTGCGACGGCCCGACCATGGCGCTCAGGGTCACGGCTTCGGTCATACTGAAACCCCGCCCGGTCAGAACGGCGTGCATATGCACGGCCATGACAGCAACCAGCGCCATCTCGAGCGTCACCACGACCGCCAGCGCCATGTAAATCCGCGCCTCGATCCCTTTCACATGGACAGTGGTCTGCGGACGGCGGGTGACGGATGCAGAATCGGCGGGCTCGGGCACGACGAACAGATAGAGCGGCAGGCAGACGGCCAGGTGAATGCCGGCGAAGATCAGGCAGGCCGTCCGCCAGCCGAACTGGAGTTCCAAAAAATGGCTGAGCGGCCAGAAGGCCGTGCTGGCGAACCCGCCCCAAAGGGCGATCTGGATGATGGCCGACCGTCCTGTCGCACCGAACAGGCGTCCGGCCGTGCCGAAGGCGGCGTCATAAAGACCGCTGCCCATGGCCAGGCCCATGACGCTCCACGCGGCGACATACATAACGAGATTTTGCGAAATGGCGATCAGTGCCAGTCCGGCGGCGAACAGCAAGGCGCTTAGACTGAGGACCAGACGCCCCTGCCCGGCTCCGACATAACGTCCCGCCAACGACGAAACAGTCGCCGAGACCAGGGTGCCGATCGAATAGCCGCCAACGACCCAGGCGTAATTCCAGCCGGTACCGGCGACAATTGGTTTCGACAGGGCGGTCAGCAGATAGAGCGAGGTACCGAACGCAACCAGTTGCCCGACGCCCAGTGCCGATACGACCTTGAGCCTTTGCCAGTCCACCTGCATCGCCGCTCCTCTCGCCAACCCTGCGATGGAGCGGAAGGCTCCACCGATTACACCCGCAGTTTGCGCAATCCGCGCGGCGCCATCTTCCCGGCCTGCGCACGCTTGCCCTGGTAATCCTTGAAGTCCTTGAAATCGCGCGCCTTGCCCGCACCGTCATACCATTGCGGTACAGCGCTGGAATCGAACACGGCGATATCGCGCACGCCGCCATCCTTATAGGCCTGCAGCTTGACGCCCTTGCCGCGCGCCATTTCCGGCAACTCCGAAACCGGGAAGATCAAGAGCTTGTTGTTCTCACCCAGCACCATCAGGCTGTCGCCGACAACAGGCAGTGCCGCCAGGGCTTCGGTGCCTTCGACGTTCAGCACCTGCTTGCCGGCGCGCTTGTTGGCGACGCCGTCTTCCTCGTTCATCACGAAGCCGTAGCCGTTCTTCGACACCATGACACGCTTCTGGCCAGTCTGCGCCACGAAGACGGTGACGATCTTGGCGCCGTCCTCGAAATCGACCATCAGGCGCAGCGGCTCGCCGTGGCCACGCGCCGACGGCAGCTTGTCGCAGGCCAGCGTCAGGAAGCGGCCGTCCGAGGTCATGATCAACAGCTTGTCGGTCGTCATGGCCGGCACCAGCCACGCCAGTTCGTCGCCTTCCTTGAACTTCAGTTCGGACGGATCGGCCACCGCGCCCTTAGCGGCGCGGATCCAGCCGCGCTTCGACAGGATGACGGTAATCGGCTCCTTGGGCAGGTAGCTCTCGATCGCCGCGACCTCGATATTGGCCGGCGCCTCGGCAAAGGTCGTGCGACGCGCCGACAAAAGCTTCTTGCGGACGTCTACCAGTTGCTGGTCGATGCGCTTCCATTGCAGTTTCTCGCTGCCCAGCAGCTTGTTCAGTTCGTCGCGTTCTTCGGAAAGCTTCTTATGCTCGTCCTGGATTGTCATTTCCTCGAGCCGCGCCAGTTGGCGCAGGCGGGTGTCAAGGATGTAGTCGGCCTGCATTTCGGTCAGTTTGAACCGCGCCATCAACACGTCGCGCGGCTTGTCCTCCTCTCGGATGATGCGGATCACCTCATCCAGGTTGAGGAAGGCGATCATCAAACCATCGAGGAGGTGCAGGCGCTTCTCGATCTTTTCCAGCCGCCATTGCGACGTGCGCTGCAAGACCACACGGCGGTGGTCGAGGAAGGCGACCAGGCAGGCTTTCAGGCCCATGACACGCGGCGTGCCGGTGCCGTCGAGCACGTTGATATTGACACCAAACCGCGTTTCGAGATCGGAGACCTTGAACAGGCTCTCCATCAGCACTTCGGGCTCGATATTGCGCGTCTTCGGCTCCAGCACGAGGCGCACCTCTTCGTCCGACTCATCGCGGACATCGCCCAGCAGCGGCGCCTTCTTGTTCTCGATCAGATCGGCCAGCTGCTCGATCAGGCGCGACTTCTGGACCTGGTACGGAATTTCGCGCACGACGATGCGCCAGTTGCCGCGGCCAAGCTCCTCAACCTCATAGCGGGCGCGTGTGCGGATCGACCCACGGCCGGTCTCATAGGATTCCTGGATCGAAGCGCGGCTTTCGACGCAGATGCCTCCGGTCGGAAAGTCCGGGCCTGGGATGAATTCCATCAGCTCGGCCGTCGTCGTCTCCGGCGCGGTCAGCAGCTTGCGGCAAGCATCGATCAGTTCGGCGACATTGTGCGGCGGGATCGAGGTCGCCATGCCGACGGCGATGCCCATCGACCCGTTGGCCAGAAGGTTGGGGAAGCCCGCCGGCAGGATGACCGGCTCTTCGTCCTGATCGTCATAAGTCGGGCGGAAATCGACAGCGTTCTCGTTGATGCCTTCCAGCAGCAGCATGGCGGCAGGCGTCAGGCGGCATTCAGTGTAACGCATGGCGGCGGGGTTATCGCCATCGATATTGCCGAAATTGCCCTGGCCGTCGACCAATTGGTAGCGTTGCGCAAAGTCCTGGGCCATGCGCACCAGAGCATCGTAAATCGCCTGGTCGCCGTGCGGATGGTAGGTACCCATAACTTCACCGACGACCTTGGCGCACTTGCGCGCCGCCGCTTCGGGCGTCAGGCGCATGTCGCCCATGGCGTACATGATGCGGCGATGGACCGGCTTCATGCCGTCGCGCACATCCGGCAGCGCCCGGTGCATGATGGTGGAAAGGGCATAGGCCAGATAGCGGCGCGACAGCGCTTCGCTCATAGGCTCATCGACGACCTGGCCGCCGGCGTCGTCAGGAATCACTACGTCACTCATTCGCCCCGTTTAGAACGAGAACGAAAGGAATACAAGGGAACTATTTGAACTGTTCACACCGCGTTGCGGGCCTGGTCTCGTCCGGCGGACTTGGCAGCGTACAGCGCCTGGTCGGCATCTTTGTAGAGCCCCTGGAGCGTCTTGCCCGGCGCCCATTCGGCGATGCCGGCCGAGAAGGTGTAGCGCATGGTAATGTCACCGACCCTTAGCCTCTGGTCGCGAAGGTGCGCGCGCAAGCGTTCGACCGCAGCAGCAGCCTGATCCATCGAAGCGCCCGGCATCACGAACAGAAACTCCTCACCGCCGACCCGTCCGGTGACGTCGCGATCGCGCAGCACGTCGCGCATGCAGCTCGAAAAATGCACCAGGACCTGGTCGCCGCCGTCATGGCCGAAATGGTCGTTGATCATCTTGAAATGGTCGAGGTCGAGAACGACAATGCTGAACACCTGGCCGTCCTGCGCCGCGCGGTCCAGGATCGCGCCAAAGCGCTTCATGGCGGCGCCGCGGTTGAACAACCCGGTGAGATGATCGGTTTCCGAGGCCACGATCGCTTGGTCACGCGCCGTGCGCAAGGTGAATTCCTTGTATTTCACCGCGGTAAAGTCGGTCACAGCCACCAACACCCATTTGTCGTCGAAGGTGGTTTCGATGGCGTACATCCACCGGCCGTCGATCATATCGACTTCGAACTTGCGCAATGCCTTGCTGCGCCGCTTGGTATTGGCGGCTTCCAGCCATGCGTCGATATCGTCCGTCTCGATCAGGGGGCCGGTTTTGCAGGAATGGCAATGGCGCATGATGCTGCCGAAGGTCTGGGGGCCCGGCTGGATATCGTACAGGCGGACGAAATCCGGTGTAGCGAACTGAAGTGTGTCGTCCGGGGCGAACAGGGCCAGCATCGTGCCGCTGTTCAGCAATCCCTCACCCAGCCGCATCAGCAGCTGGGGCGTCATATAGCTCTGGTAGGCGTTGCCGTCCGAATTCATGCTGCGGACGCTAACAGACCCGCGTTATTTTCCGATTAAAAACGTGTCACCAGTTACTGCGTCCATCCATATGTTCCACAGGTAATGCGTCGAGGTCGAAACCGTCAACCATCCGCATGTTGACGGCAAAGATGCGCGCCGCCAGCATCTGGCCAGGCGTAATCCCTTCCTTAGGCGTACCATCGGCATTGTATGCCGAAGCCCAGTCCGGGCTGTCGCCATGGGTGTTGCCGCCGCAGGCGCCGCAGAAATGATGCTGGTTCATGCCGCCGCTGGCCGAATAGGTGCGGTTCTGATCGGCCACAACGGTGACGTCGTCAGGTGCAAAATAGGCCCAAACGGCGCCCGTGCGATGACAGAAGCTGCAATTGCAGGTCTTGGCGCTTTCCGGCGCGCGTGGCAATTCGATACGGGTGGCGCCGCAATGGCATGTGGCGGTCAGTGTCATAGCATCCTCCTTGGGTTTTAAGGAGAGAATGCTCCAACATGCTGCCAAATTTTGTCAGCATAATAACAAGGGTCAGAACAGCGCGTCGACTTCGCTCTGGCGGTTAGACTCCATCGCCTCGGCGCGGCCGTGGATGTGCGAATCCATTTCGACCACCAAAGCCTTCATCTCGGCCAGGCGCGTCTGCAGGTCGATCCTCGCCTCTTCGTCTTCGAGGTTGGAGCTGAGCAGGATATTGATCGACGAATCGAACATGGTCAGCGCCCGCGCGCAGCTTTCGTCGAAGGCCAGGCGCGCGTCCGAGGGCGCGTGCAGATAGGCGGAAATCACGACTTCGCGCAGTTCGAACCCCGATGCTTCAAAGTGCGCCACATAGTCACGCGGCTTCCAGTCCGCCAGTTCCTCGGCCATGTCCGGCATGTCGAGGCCCATTTCGAACAGCATGATCGCTTCGTTGAACAGGTTGAGGTAATCGGTCGCCAGGCCGGTATGCGGATTGACATTGGCAGCGAGCAGTTCGGGCGCGCTGTAGGTCACTATCTGGGCTCGATCGATTTCACGCATGATTCCCCCATTTTGACACACATTTCTTAGCAAAGAATGGATGCCGCCTCCAAAGGATTGCATAGTTATCCCAAACCGGCATGCGTTA
>CBFGPQ010000150.1:0-8848 GCA_965650705.1 uncultured Asticcacaulis sp.
GATCGAATTTGCGGGCCTGATCGACCAGCATGATCGGTACGCCCGAGCGGATCGGAAAAGCCAGACCCACCGTCGGGCTGATCAGTTCCTGCGCAGCCTTGTCATAGCTAAGCGGCCGGCGCGTCACCGGGCAGACCAGCGCTTCCAGCAAACGCGGGTCGATTTCGAAATCGGACTTGGTGTCGGCGGGCAGGACGGGTTCGATGTCGGACATGATGGTACTCAGCTGAACAGCATGGACGACAGGCGGCGGCGACCGGCGCGGACCAGTTCCGAACCATTGCCAACGGCTGAGAATATCTTGAACAGATAGGCGCGGGCGGCCTGGTCATTCCATTCCGGATCGTACTTGACGATTTCCAGCAGGGTATCAATGGCACCCTTCATGTCGCCTTGCGCCGCCAGGGCACGGCCGAGGTCGTACAGGGCGTCGAAGTCGCGGTCATTTTGCGCGACGCGGGCGCGCAAAGACTCGATGTCGGTCGGCGCGCCTTCGGCCAGTTCCAGCGCGGCCTTCAGGCCCAGAATATCGGCATCGGTAGTGTGTGGCGGTGCCATATCCAGGAAGGCTTTGGCCTGTTCGGGCTGGCCGGCCTTGAGATAGAGTTTCGCCAAGCCGGCGATGGCCTTCAGGTTTTTGTCGTCCTGTTCCAGGATAAAGGTATAGGCTTCCAGCGCGCTGGTGATGTCGCCATCGTCGGCCGACTGCTGGGCCAGGACCAGGGTTTCCTCGATTGTCGGACCGCTGTCACCGATACCCAGCTTTTCGACAAAGGTGCGCAGTTCCGTTTCCGACTTGGCGCCCATGAAGCCGTCGACGGGACGGCCACCGACAAAGGCATAGACGGTCGGGATTGACTGGACGCGGAGCTGGCCGGCAACGCCGGGGTTCTTGTCGACGTCGATCTTGACCAGCTTGACCTTGCCTTTGGCCTCGGAGACGACTTTTTCGATCGCGGGACCCAGCTGGCGGCACGGTCCGCACCAGGTCGCCCAGAAGTCGACGATGACCGGCGTGGTCATCGATGCCTCGATAACGTCCTTCATGAAGGTCTGGTCGGTGCCGTCAATGATGTTCGGGTCTGCGGAAGCCATGATGCGTACCTGTAATTGCTTGAATTTGGCTTAGCTTAAGTGGGTAAGCGGCGCAATGCGTTCAAGGGACCACTTCGAAGTCCACGACCACCAGTTCACGGCCGAGTGAGGCCAGAAAGGCCCGGAAATCGGACTGGGTTAGCGCGGTGGTCGCCGTATTGGTCAGAGGGTGGAAGTTGACGATGGCGGCTTCGGCCAAAGTCTTATCGAGCAGGAATTTGACCTTGTGCTCCGGATCGTTGATCAGGGCCAGCGCCGTCACCGATCCCGGCGTGACGCCAAGCGTGGCATAAAGCCGCTCGGGCGAGCCGAACGACAAACGGCCGGAGCCAATCAGCTTGGGGAGCGCCTTGAGATTGATCTGCGCCTTCTGTTCGGCCGAAATCAGCCAAAGCTGGCCCTTGTCATCCTTAAGAAACAGGTTCTTGGTGTGGGCGCCGGGCAATTGGTCCTTGACGCCTTCGCCTTCACCGACGCGAAAGACGGCTTCGTGGTGCAGGGTGCTTGTTTTCAGGCCCAAATCGTCCAAGGTTGCGAGCAGTTTTTCAGGCGTGTAAAGCGGTTCGGTCATAAGACCGCAAACTGGCCGCAATCATCCGCCAGATCAAGCGTTTGTCCCGCCCTTGGGCTGGAAAATTGGAGCAGGTTGAAGATGGAACTTGAGTGCTTTGTCATGACCCCTTTTCCGCCGGAAATGGTTCCGGGCCGGCCGGATCGCGACTGGATGGATGATTTCATGCAGCGCTTTCCGTATCGCTGCCTGCCGCTGGTCATGGCCAACACCACGGGTTGGGAAATCCTGTGTCCAACCGACATCACCATCGTGTGGAATGGCGGTATTCTCAAGAATGACCTGCAAATCACCTGTGACGCCGACCCAAGCTATAATCTGGAGCACATCGTCCAGTCACACTTCACGCATGGTGTGGTGACCTTCCATACCGGCTATATGTTCCGCACGCCGCCGGGCTATTCGGTGATGGCTTCGGGTCCGCCGAACATCGTGAAGGACGGTATCGCGCCGCTGTCGGGTTTGGTCGAAACCGACTGGCTGCCGTTTCCCTTCACCATGAACTGGCGCATGACGCGGCCGGGCATGGTCAGCTTCAAGAAGGGCGAGCCCTTCTGCTTCGTCCAGGTCGTACAGAACAAATCGCAGGACGAGATCCAGCCGGTCATCAAGCAACTGGACAGCGATCCCGAGCTGAAGAAACAGTTCGAAGCCTGGGCAGAGACTCGGCAAAACTTCAATGACAGCCTCATGGCACGCAACCCGGACGCCATGAAGGAAGCGTGGCAGAAGTTCTACTTCAAGGGCGAGCGCCCCGACGCCAAGGGCGAGGTGGTCAGCGACGGCCACGTCAATCGCCGCCGCTTGAAAGCGCCCAAGATCATCCGGGCGAAACCGGCACGGTAAAATGGAAACAAAAACCGGCGGTGCTTATGGCGCCGCCGGTTCTTGTTTTCGAATTACTGCCCGGGCTGCGGGCGGACAATCTTGCCTTCCAGATTGGCCACGACCGAGCGTGCGTCATAGGCGTTAGGCTGGCCGTCGGGTTTGCTGCCTTTGTGCATCACGATCTCAGCGAACGCCTCATAGCGTGTGAACTGATAGGTTTCGCGGTCCCAGTCGCTGAAGGCGCCATAGTAACCCCAGCGTCCCCAACGGCCGCCGCGATAAAAGCGCCAGGACATACCGCCGTAAAACGGGTCATTGTCCCAGGTGGTGACGGTGCGCGTCTTCGTGTCGGTGTCGCGATTGATGATTTCGAACCAGTCATAGCCGTCGGCCAGGGTCAGTTCGGCGGCGCGGAAGAGCATGTAGTTTTCGACGGTATCGCGGGACGTCAGGTCGTTGCCAGAGAAGCTGAGGCGATAGCGGCCGGCTTCGATGCGGGTGTCGGTATAGCCCGGACGATACTTGGACGTACCGGTCGCGGGCGCATAAGGCGTCGGTGTGGCGCAGGCCGAAAGAAGGCTAAGTGCGACTATGGCACCGGCAGCAGCGAAAACTTTTTTCATTGTGGCACTCCCCCGCGAAACGCGTCTACAGGTTGGCTTGTTTAAAGCCATTATGGACCAATAGTTAACGCCGTCAATGCGGCGGAATGTGGACTTTTCCACAACCCGGAAGTTATAACACCATTATGCTTTTGTGTGGGTCTCGGCGGAAAATATCCTGAAGGCCTTGTCGCACAGCTCCATGCGATCGATGCGAACGCTTTTTTCGCTGAAACTCAGCATGTTGAAGCCATTGGGCTGACGGCGAATACGTGCGGACATTGCGGTCGATGCATTGAGAAACAGCGTCGTATGTCCGTTGACCACCCGGTTTTCAATATAGGCGTGATGCTGGTGGCCGGCCAGGACCAGATCGACCTTGTGTTCCGCCAGCACACCGAGCATGCAGCGGGCATTGAACAGAGATACGTCGAGCGGAAAGTCCCGTGAATTCATCACCGGGTGGTGCATGACGAATATGCGCCAGGGCGCTGATGCGGCTTCGAAAGACCGGCCGACCTCACGGCACTGGCGCTGGCTGATCATGCCATTGGCCCAGTTCCAGTGGGGCAGGATGCGGCGCGCGGTATTGATGCCCTTGACGTGGACGAGGTCGAAGGTCATCTCCGGCTCCAGGTCGTCACCGAGATATTCCTTGTAACGCTTCCATGGCGTCAGGAAACGCGTCAGGTCCATACCGGGAAGATCATGATTGCCCGGAATGACGAAAGCCGGCGCGGTCAGGCCATGCAGCCAGTCGCGCGCCGCACGAAACTCTGCGACGGTGGCGGACTGGGTGATGTCGCCGCTGGCGATGACCAAGTCGACGCCGGCGTCTTCGATGGACCTGCGCAGTTCGTCGCGCACCCAGTCGATCTCACAGCCGAAATGCAGGTCGGAAATATGAGCGATCTTCATGCACGGCCTCCTGTGTCCATCGGTGCAACCTCGATGCAGGACGTCCGGACGCGATACTTCACCACGTCATGAGCGTGATTGGCTACAATGTTAATCCCACCGGCGACGATCAGGGTGGCCGCCGCCGCGATCATCAAACCCTTGGCGTCCATGGGTTCAGCCCGCCGATACATGTAGAACAGGCTTAGCAGCGCCAGCCACATGGCGCCGAAAACAAAGCCGCCAAAAACGTCGGACGCCCAGTGTGCGCCCAGGTACAGTCTTGAGAAGCCAATGAGAAAGATCAGGACCGCCGCCCCGACGGCAACAGGGACGCGCAAACCCGGGCGGCATTCGCGGATAATGATCATGGCCAAGCAGCCGTAAAGCACCGCATTGACTGTGCTGTGGCCGCTGGGGAACGACCAGTTGCTCGCGCCCTGAAGATACAGTTCGACCGGCCGCGGCCGTTCCAGTGCAGCTTTGATGGCGGTGTTGATCAATGACGCACCTGCAATCGCCGTCAACCAGTAGACGGTGGTGCGCCAGGCGCGGCGCCACATCAGCCATAAGGCAACGGCGGCCGTCATGGATACAACAACAACCGTGTCGCCCAGTTCCGTAATGGCGATCATCAAGGCGTCGAGCGCCGGCATGCGCAGGCTTTGCATCAGCGTGTAGACGAAGGTATCCGCTGGAACCAGAGGATCTTCGGCCATTTCTTCCAGCAGCTCGACGAATGCAAAGGCTGTTGCGGCCAAAACCAGACCCAGAAGGATCAATATGCGCCAGTCAGGCGTAAACGGTTGGGCTTCGGGCTTGCTGTCTTCGGCCGCGCTCATGCCACCTCCGGAACAAGCAGGTTGATCGACTTGGGCTTGATCGTGAATTCCAGCGGCGTTGGCAGCTTTAAGACCTCGCCGTCTATCGACACCAGTTCCTTCTTGCGCCGGGTCCACAGTGTGATGGTGCGGCCGGTCATTTCCCTGACGTCCGGATCGCGCAGCCAGTGTCCAAGCAGCAACCGAGTGAGAAACCGCAGATGTGACGTGCGGGTCTTGGTCGTGGCGACATAGGCCGCCAGTTCTCCGCCGGTCAGTGATACGCGTTTGAAATTGTTCTCGGTGAAGTTGGTATCGGCAAAGCGATTGTCGGATATGACGACGGCGGGAGAGCGGAATTTGTGCATCTTGCCGTCGACATCCATGACCACCTTCTGGCTCTTGTTGCGATCGAGATTTTCCAGCACGAACATGAACATCCGCGGTATCAGCAATACGGCGCCCTGTTCACGTGTTTTCTCACGATAGACCGATGCCTGGGGCATGGTCCCGATCGACGCGCAGCACAGGAAGATTTCGCCATTGACGTAGCCGGCGTCGACCGCCTTTGCCTCAGCGCCCTGGGTATAGGCATCAAGCGCACCTTGAAGCGAGGTAAAGCCGAGGTCAGCAGCCAGCAGATTCATGGTTCCAAACGGCAGGATGCCGAAAGCGTTCTTTTTGCCCGCCATGAATTTCGCCGTTTCGCGGATAGTGCCGTCGCCGCCGCCGACGATCAGCGGCTCGTCGGCGCAGGCCAGGCGCTCCAGATTGACCTGCATGTCTTCAGGTTCGGAAAGGCACAGCTCGGCGACCGGGATGCCGCTGGCGGTTATCGCGGCCTCGACGGCTTCGACACCCATGTTGAGGACGGTGCCGGATTTGACGTTGATCAGGATGTTGAAATTTTGTGCGCCCATGCCTCATTGCGTGCCGGTTGTGCTGCAAGGATTCAATGTGGCGCGGGCGGGGTAAAACTTAAGGGGTGTGGGGTCCGCGACCCCACACCCTTCCCTGATTTAAAAGAAAAGCCCGACCTTTAGGCCGGGCTTTTCTTTTAAAATAGAAAGACTTGGGGCCACAGGCCCCAAACCCCGTTCCTTTAACCGCGCTGGTCGCGCTTCGCCGCCACGCGCAGGCGCAGGGCGTTCAGCTTTATAAAGCCGGCGGCGTCGCGGTGGTCGTAAGCGACCTTGCCTTCTTCGAAGGTTACCAGGTCCTGATCGTACAGAGAGTACGGGCTGGTGCGGCCGATCACGGTCACATTGCCCTTGTAGAGCTTCACCGTCACCTGGCCCGTGACCTTTTCCTGCGAATAGTCGATCGCCGCCTGCAGCATCTGGCGCTCTGGCGAGAACCAGAAACCGTTATAGACCAGCGATGCATATTTCGGCATCAACTCGTCCTTTAGGTGCATGGCGCCGCGATCAAGCGTGATCGACTCGATGCCACGGTGGGCGCTGAGCAGGATGGTGCCGCCAGGGGTTTCATACACGCCGCGTGACTTCATGCCGACGAAGCGGTTTTCAACGAGGTCGAGGCGGCCAACGCCGTTGTCGTGACCCAGTTCGTTCAGCTTGGTCAGCAGTTCGGCCGGCGACAGGGCTTGGCCGTTGATGGCAACCGGATCGCCGCGCTCGAAATCGATGGTGAAGACGGTCGGCTTATCCGGCGCGGCTTCCGGCGAGATGGTGCGCTGATAGACGAATTCGGGCGCCTCGACGGCCGGATCTTCCAGAACCTTGCCTTCGGATGACGAGTGCAGCAGGTTGGCGTCGACCGAGAAGGGGGCATCGCCGCGCTTGTCCTTGGCGATCTGGATCTGGTGCTTTTCAGCGAAATCGAGCAGGGCTTCGCGGCTCTTGAAGTCCCATTCGCGCCACGGGGCGATGACAGTGATGTCGGGCTCCAGGCCGTAATAGCCGAGTTCGAAACGGACCTGGTCATTGCCCTTGCCGGTCGCGCCGTGGCTGACGGCGTCGGCGCCGACTTTGCGGGCGATTTCGATCTGGCGTTTGGCGATCAGTGGGCGGGCGATCGAGGTGCCGAGCAGGTACTGGCCTTCATAGACCGTGTTGGCACGGAACATCGGGAAGACGTAGTCTTTGACGAACTCTTCGCGGACGTCTTCGATGAAGATGTTTTCCGCCTTGACGCCGGCGGCCAGCGCCTTGGCGCGGGCCGGTTCGATTTCGCCGCCCTGGCCCAGGTCGGCCGTGAAGGTGACGACTTCGGCACTGTACTCCGTTTGCAGCCACTTCAGGATGATCGAGGTGTCGAGACCGCCGGAATAGGCGAGGACGACTTTCTTGACGGACTTCTTTTCGGCGGACATGGCGGGACCTTAACGTGAAAATTCACGCGCGCTTTAAGGGCTAAGCCCCGCCAAGGCAAGCAAGGATTTCGTGACGCTTTGAAACTATTGGTGCGTGGAAAAAACAAGAACCCCCACCACCACATCTCACTCGCTAACGCTCATTCGTGCGGTCCCCCTCCCCAGCAAGCTGGGGAGGTATATAATAAAGGTCTTTCTATACCTCCCCGACTTGTCGGGGAGGGGGACCATCGAGCGTAGCGAAGATGGTGGTGGGGCTTCTTTCTTTAGTGCCTGAAGACGCGCACGCCGGTGAAGACCATGGCCAGACCGGCTTCATCCGCTGCATCGATCACGGCCTGGTCGTTCATCGACCCGCCCGGCTGGATGATCGCCGTGGCGCCGGCGGCCGCGGCTTCCAGCAGGCCATCGGGGAAGGGGAAGAAGGCTTCCGACGCACAGGCAGAGCCTTGCGCCAGCGACTCGGTCAGGCCCAGGCCCTCGGCGGCTTCCTGGGCGCGCAGGCGGGCGATGCGGGCACTGTCGCGACGGTTCATCTGGCCGGCGCCGATGCCTGAGGTGCGGCCGTCCTTGGCATAGACGATGGCGTTCGACTTGACGTGCTTCGCGACCGTGAAGGCGAACAACATGTCCTGGATTTCAGTCGGGGTCGGCTGGCGCTTGGTGACGACCTTGAGGTCCGACGCCTTGATGCGGGCGGTGTCGCGCGACTGGACCAGCATGCCGCCGGCCACCGAGCGGAAGACCTGGCCGCCGGCTAAAGGATCGGGCAGGGCGCCGGTGGTCAGCAGGCGTAGGTTCTTCTTGGCGGCGAAGACGGCGATGGCGTCTTCATCGACTTCGGGGGCGACGACGACTTCGGTGAAGATTTCGACGATCTTTTCAGCCGTGGCGCGGTCGAGGCGACGGTTCAGAGCGACGATGCCGCCGAAGGCCGACACCGGGTCGCACTCCAGGGCGCGCTTATAGGCGCTGATCAGGTCGTCACCGACGGCGACGCCGCACGGATTGGCGTGCTTGACGATGACGCAGGCGGCGTGTTCGGCCGGGTCGAATTCGGCAACCAGTTCCAGCGCCGCATCGGTGTCGGCGACGTTGTTGTAGCTCAGTTCCTTGCCTTGCAGCTGCTTTGCCGTGGAGACGCCCGGACGGTTTTCGCTGGTCTTGTAGAAGGCGGCCGATTGGTGCGGGTTTTCACCGTAGCGCATGGTCTGGAGGCGCGCGCCGCCGATCGTCTTGCGCTCGGCATAGTCGTCGCCGAGTTGGCCGGCAAACCAGGTCGAAACGGATGAATCATAGGCGGCAGTACGAGCAAAGGCGCGGGCCGCCAGCGACTTGCGCAGGGCCAGATCGGTGGTGCCCTTGTCGGCGATGGCGGCCAGGACCTGATCCATGCCGGTCTTGTCGACGCAGATGGCGACGTAAGGATGGTTCTTGGCCGATGAACGGATCATGGCCGGACCGCCGATGTCGATATTCTCGATCGCGGCTTCGAAACCGCCGCCCGAAGCCACGGTCGATTCAAAGGGATAGAGGTCGATCCAGACGATGTCGATCGGCTGGATGTCGTGGTCGGCCAGCGCCTTGGCGTGTTCGGGCGCATCGCGATAGGCCAGGAGCGCGCCGTGGACCTTGGGGTGCAGCGTCTTGACGCGGCCGTCCATCATTTCGGGGAAGCCGGTGACGTCCGACACGTCCT
>CBFGPQ010000151.1:0-8837 GCA_965650705.1 uncultured Asticcacaulis sp.
CCTCTATAAAGTGCGCGGCATGTTTGATCACCCCGAATATCAGTACCTCAACCTGTTGCGCGACATCATGGACAATGGCGTCCGCCGCGAAGACCGCACGGGCACGGGGACAATGGGGCTGTTCGGGCGGCAGATTCGATTCGATCTCAGCCAGGGTTTTCCTCTGCTGACGACCAAGAAGGTCCATTTCAAGTCGATCGCGGTCGAGCTCCTGTGGTTCCTGCGCGGTGACACCAATATCAAATATCTCCACGACCACGGCGTCACCATCTGGGACGAATGGGCCGACGACAACGGCGATCTCGGTCCTGTGTACGGCAAGCAGTGGCGCTCGTGGGCCGCACCCGACGGGCGGGTCATCGACCAGATGAGCAATCTGGTCCGCAACCTGAAAGCCAATCCCTATTCGCGCCGTCACGTCATCTCGGCCTGGAACCCGGCGGAGGTCGACGACATGGCCCTGCCACCGTGCCATTGTCTCTTCCAGTTCTTTGTCGCCGAGGGAAAACTGTCGTGCCAGCTCTATCAGCGCTCGGCCGATATCTTCCTAGGCGTGCCTTTCAATATCGCTTCCTATGCTTTGCTGACCCACATGGTCGCGCAGGCCGCAGGGCTGGAGCCGGGTGATTTCGTGCACAGCTTTGGCGACGTCCACCTCTATTCGAACCACATCGAGCAGGCGACGACGCAATTGACGCGGACGCCGCTGCCGTTTCCGACGCTGAAACTGGCGCCCAAGACCGACCTGTTCGGCTTCGATTATGCCGATCTGACCATCGAAAACTATCAGTCGCACAGTGCGCTTAAGGCGCCGGTGGCGGTATGAGCCTCGCCGGAAGACAGGTCCGCCTAGCCCTCGTCGTGGCCATGAGCGAGAACCGCGTCATTGGCAAGGATGGCGGGCTGCCGTGGCATATCCGCTCGGACCTGAAGAAGTTCAAGGAAATCACTCAGTTCAAACCTGTGATCATGGGCTCGAACACCTGGGACTCGCTGCCGCGCAAGCCCCTGCCCGGACGGCTGAACCTTGTGCTCAGCCGCGACCTCAAGTTCGAGGCCGAGGGCGGCATCGTCTGCAACACGTTGTTCGAAGCACTCGATATCGCGCGTGAGCACGCCGTTGATGACGGCGCTGACGAGATCTGCATCATCGGCGGCGCTAATGTCTTCGAACAGTTGCTGCCCAAGGCCGGGCGCATCTATCTGACCCAGGTCCATGCGACCGTCGACGGCGACACCTTTTTCCCGCAAATCGACGACAGCCAATGGACGCTCTCATCGGAAGAAGCATTCGAGAAGGCCGAGGGCGACGACTACGCCTGGACGCTCAAGGTGTACGACCGGAAGGCCTGATCACGGAATCAAGCCGCCGCCGAGGCCCTGCTTGATCATCTCGCCAAACATGCCGCTCTTCTTCTTTTTCTTGCCGTCAGACTTTTCACCGGTCTTGCCGTCGTCCTGCGATGCCGCCATGCCCATATCCTGGCCCAGCAGACCGCCAGTCGCCGAGCGATAGCGCACCTTGGTCTGCCACTGGATGTTCCATGGTGTATTCACGTCCTCAGGGCGCGGCGGATAGGACATGACCGTATCGCCGCCATAGGCCGTGACACCATACATTAGGGCCTGGGCGGCATTACCGACCTCGGCCGGCACGGTGCAGCCCGTGGCAGTGCCCGGCAACAAGGCCTTCTTGGCCTGCAAACGCTCAATGTCATTGGCCGTCAGATATTCAGGCGACAGGCCCATGAACGGTGTCTGCATCTCTGCCGAGGTCCACATCACCACAGTATTGTCCTGGCCGCCGCCGACGGCGGTTACGATAAAACCTTTTGAGCGCGGCATGGCGGCCCAGGTCAGCGGGACCGCGCCTGAAGCACTTTTGCTGTTGCCGGTGACATTGACCGGCGGCAGGAAATCCTGCGACGAGTCGAGAGTGAAATTGATATCCGGGCTAAAGGCCGCCTTGACCGCATGGGCGCCGGCCAGCGAATCGTCGCCTTTGAACAGTTTGGTATTCTTGACATTAGGCCATTCGGTATAGCCCTTCGAGGTCGACGGCAGCGGTCCCACGACATTGTCGAGTGTCAGGCTGCCAGCCGGAACCATCTGCTTGAGCATCTGGGTACGCGCGGCCGGATCGGCCAGTTTCGAGAGGTCGAGCACCACCGGCTGGTTGGCGGGCGCGTGTTCCCCACAGCCCCAGAAAATAAGAATCTTGCCTTTCGGCGGCTCATAATTATCGGGCGCCGTATGCTCTGGCGTCTCGGCGGCCTGTGTCTTCGCCGCTTTCCAATAAAGCGGCAGGACCTTGCCCCCGTCCAGCCCCGCAGGCGGCTGGTGCGTGCCCGTGGCTTCAGCCGGCGCGGCGGTGGTCGATCCCAGACGCAGGTTCAGGGAATGCGAGACATTGTCGCCGCCCTTCATCATGTTCATGATCGACCCCATGGACGGCTTGGCGCCCATTCCGCCCATCGTCATGCCGGAATTGGTCTTGGTGTCGATCCAGTAGGTGGCGACGGGTCCTGTGACGACCTGTTTGGCGGCGGGTTTCGGCTTGGCCGCGGGCTTGGATGCCGCGCCGGCGTGGCCGGCAAGGAGCGATAGAACAATCAGGCTGACGGTCGCGCGCGAAATATGGCGCATGGCAGGGCCTCCCAGGCTATGGAAATAACTAAAAAGCGGACACGGAAAGCAGGCGTCTTGAATACGCCTATTCCGGCCGCCGGGAAATAACAAAGTTCGCCTATCCGGCGACGGTCGGCTGATACCGGACCATCGCAAGAGCTGCCAGTTAAAAATTCGTCATTTTATTTCGGCAGCGCAGCCATGACCTGATCCGCCATGGCACGGAAGCGCTGCGCGATATCGCTGTCAGGCGCATTGGCGACAAGCGGCTGGCCTTCGTCACAGCCACGACGCAGGGCCGGATCGAGCGGCACTTCGCCGAGGAAGGCCACACCTGCCTGCTCCGCCATCGCTTTCGCGCCGCCACGGCCGAAGATTTCCATCTCCGAACCATCGGGGCCTTTCAGATAGGCCATGTTTTCGACAACACCCAGCACCTTAATTCCGGTTTTCTCGAACAAGGTAATGGCGCGGCGCGCGTCGGACAAAGCCATTTCCTGCGGCGTCGACACCACCACCGCGCCGTCGATCACCGTCTTCTGCGTCAGGGTCAGTTGCACGTCGCCGGTGCCAGGCGGCAGGTCGACGATCAGCACGTCGAGCGGCGCCTCGGCTGTCCCCCAGCGCGTCTGGGTCAGGAGTTGGGTCAGGGCCTGCGACGCCATCGGTCCGCGCCAGATCATGGCCTGGTCGGCATCGACCAGGAAGCCGACCGAATTGGCCTTGATGCCGAAGACTTCGAACGGCACCATCTTCTTGTCGTCGCCGAATTCGGGCGGACGGCGCAGACCCAGCAATGTTGGCGCCGACGGACCATAGATATCAGCGTCGAGAAAGCCGACGCTCAAACCGTTGGCGGCCAGGCCCAGCGCCAGACTCAACGACACGGTCGACTTGCCGACGCCGCCCTTGCCCGATCCGACGACGACGACGTGACGCACGTGATCGGGACGCGCCGACGCCACCGGCGCTTTGGGCTTGCCGTCGTTAACCGCGCGGTCCGACAACTTGGCGCGCGGCGGCGTGCCTGGCGCTTCGGCGGTCAGGGCAACCTGGGCCTTGTTAATACCCGGCAGGCCCGAGAGAATCTTTTCCGCCGCCTGCTGGACCGGCTGATAGCGCGCGACCATATCCTGCGGCACCTCCAGCATGAAACCGGCGCGATCTTCGCTGACCACCAGTCCACGCACCATGCCCGCGTCGCTCAGCCCCAGACCGGTGGCCGGATCGGTGATGCGGTTCAGTTCCTTAAGCACAGTATCGCGGTCTAGCATCGTGGACTTTCTTGACGCTGGTAAATTCGCCCGTCACATAGGCCATGTAATACGAGTTTGAAAGGGTTGATCCGCCGTGTCCGCACCGATCTATCTGCTGGCCGGACCGACGGCGTCGGGCAAGTCCGCCAAGGCGCTGGACTGGGCCGGGAAAACCGGTGGCCTCATCCTCAACGCCGATTCCATGCAACTCTACGCCGATGTGCCCATTCTGACGGCGCGGCCGGACGCCGGCGACATGGCAAAGGCCGAGCACGTGCTCTACGGCCACCTGCCGCCGGACGCCCTGTGGTCGGCGGGGGAGTGGCTGCGCGCGGCCATGCCTTTCCTAGATGCGGCGCAGAACGGCGGCAGGCCGGTCTGCGTCACCGGCGGCACGGGCCTCTATTTCAACAGTCTGGTCCACGGTCTGGCCGAGATCCCCGAGATCGACGACACGATCCGCGATCGCACACGCGGCGACTATGACGCCACGGGAGAAGCGACATTTCGCGAAAAACTGAAACATGCCGACCCGAGGTCCGAGGCACGTATCCTGGCCAATGACCGACAGCGCCTGACGCGTGCCTGGGAGGTCTGGTTGCAGACGGGCATTGCCTTGAGTGACTGGCAGGACCGGACGACACCCGCCCTGCCTGATACTTCCTACGAACTGGAAATTCTGACGCCAGACCGGGACTGGCTCTATGCGCGCTGCGACGAACGCCTGCAAATCATGCTGGACCAAGGGGCGCTGGATGAGGTCCGCGAGCTGATGGAACGCGGCCTGCGTCCCGACTGGCCGGTCATGCGCGTGCTGGGCTTAAGCGAATTCGCGGCACATCTCGAAGGCCGGATGACGCTGGAGGCCGCGCTTGAGCTGGCGCGGCAAAAGACACGTAACTACGCCAAGCGGCAGATGACTTGGTTTAGGAACCAGTTTGCTTAAGCGAATCTTGCGAAGACGCACGCATCACGCTACTCTCGCTTAGGCGTTTGGGGGGAGATTATCTGAATGTTGAAACTTGTTACGCGTCGCGGCATCCTGGGCGTGTCCGCGGGATTGGCTGCGGCTGCCATCTTGCCAGGGTTTGCCAGAGCGCAAACCGTGAGCCCCTCCGCACCCGCTAAGCCGGCGGCTCCCACGACTCCAAGACCACCTGTCGCCGCCTATGCCCAGACGCCTATGGTCGATCATATTGCCCTGTCACCAGACGGCAAGCGCGTTGCCGTGGTCACGCAAAAGAACGACAACAATTATCTGATGTATTTCGACGTCGCGGACCAGAAGATTCAGAACCTTGGCCTGGGTCCCGCTAAGGTCCGCGACATGATGTGGGGCAGCAACAACCATGTCGTATTGACAACCTCGACGACGACAAGCCTCCCGATGTTTGCCGGCGGGCGGCATGAATTTCTGCTCGGCCGCAGCATCGACCTTACAACGCTCAAGGTCCGCACCTTCTTTTCACGCGAAGACAACTTCTACGGCATCGTCTTTGGCCACATGCAGCGCATCAAGGTCGACGGCGAATATCGCGTCACGGCGTCGAACCGCCGCATGTCCGACGGATTCGACGTGTGTCTTTACAGCTTCGGGTTCGACACCGAAAAAGGCAAGGAACTCATCGCTGGCAGTGAAACCACCCAGGAGTTCGTTGTCACACCGGACGGCCGCCCTGTCGCCTACGCCGATTTTGATGACACTCGCAAGCAATGGGACCTTTATTTTAATACCGCACTCCAGAAAGGCAAAACCTTCTTTAAGCGAATCTATAGCCAGAAGGGTGAAGCCATCAACTACCCTGACCTGTTGGGCCTGGGCCGCGACGGCAATTCGGTCCTGATCCGCACCTATGTCGGTGAGGACGAAGACCAGATCGGTTTCCGCGAAATTTCGGCCGATGGGACTTTAAGCGAAGCGCTTGATCCTGACGGCGCGGACCTGCCGCGCAGCGCCCTCTTTCACCCGACGACCTATCGCCTGGCCGGCTTCAGCCGTCACAACGACTGGTTCACCGAAAACTGGTCCGACCCGCTGATGAAAAAGTTGTACGACGCGCTGCCCCAGGTTCTGGGTGAGGGCGTGCGGACACGTATCCAAAGCTACGCCGAAGATCCGCGTAAGATGATCGTCTATACAGAAGACGCCAGCGATGCCGGCAGCTATTTCTTCTGTGATTTTACCAATGGCGACACCATATCGGTGACCGTCAACTATCCAGACCTGCCCGAAGAATGGATCACGGAAAAGCAAGCGATCTCATACAAGGCAGCAGACGGTCTGGAAATTCATGGCTATCTGACCCTCCCACCATTCAAGGATGGCAAAAACCTGCCGTTGGTCGCCTTGCCGCACGGCGGCCCCTATGCGCGCGACCGTATCAATTTCGACTGGCAGGCCCAGGTTCTGGCGGCCCACGGCTACGCCGTCCTTCAACCGAACTTCCGCGGCTCCAGCGGCTATGGCGGCGACTTCGCGGCGGCCGGCAACGGCGAATTCGGCCGCAAGATGCAGACCGATATTTCCGATGGGGTGCGCCATCTGGTCACCAAGGGAATTGTCGATCCCAAGCGCGTCGCCATCATGGGTGCCTCATACGGGGGGTATGCCGCCCTGGCGGGCGCAACGCTCGATCCGGGCGTCTATCGTTGCGCTGTCTCGGTCGCAGGCGTCACCGACCCCAAGAGCTTCATCGACTACGTCGACATTCAAACGGGTAATAGCCAGACATCACTGTTGATCTGGAAACAGCGCATGGGCGAACGCAAGACCTATGACGACATTTCCCCGGTCAAGCAGGCGGCCAAAGCCTACTGCCCCATCCTTCTCATACACGGCAGCGACGACACGATCGTCCCAATCGACCAGAGCAAGCGCATGGAGAAAGCATTGAAAGCGGCCGGCAAGGACGTCGAGTTCACCACATACAAAGGTCAGGACCATTGGGAAACGCGTGGCACCGCGCGCGTGGCTATGATGGAAGCGGCCCTGAGCTTCCTGCAGAAGCATAACCCTGCGTAACCGCGATCAACAAACTTTTTACTCAGACAAGAGAAAGACTTGGCCTAAATTGTCGCGAAATATTCTTTGTCAAACCACTGCCCAGGTGGCATGACAAGCGGATGAAAAAGCCGACCGCGACCCTACCACCGCCTTCCGGCCGCCTGAAGGGCAGCGCCGCGCATCCTCTGCGCAGCGACCCGACCCTTTCGCAGACTCCGCCGTATCAGAACCAGGGCCGGCTGCACGGTGCGCTGGCGTATCGCCTGGGCGTCGACATCCTGCGCGGCGTTTACAAGTCGGGCGAAACCCTGCCGAATGAAATCGATTCGTCGACCTCGCTCGACATTTCGCGCTCGGCCTATCGTGAGGCCATCCGCATCCTGGCCGCCAAGGGCATGGTCGAGAGCCGCCCCAAGACAGGCACGCGCGTGACCGAACGGGCGCGCTGGAATCTCCTTGATCCGGAGGTTCTTGGCTGGATGTTCGACACCGAGCCGAGCCAGGACTTCATCAAGGCCTTGTTTGAACTACGCCTGATCACCGAACCCGCCGCGGCCGACCTGGCCGCCCAGCGCCGTACCGATGCCGATATCGCCGCCATGCGCAACTCACTCGATATCATGGCGCGCGAGACGCTGCAGACCGACGCCGGGCGCCGGGCCGACCGCGAGTTTCACCGCACCCTGATCAGCGCCACCAACAATGAGGCCCTGATCTCGCTCTCGAGTTCCATCGAAGCGGCGGTGGCCTGGACGACGCGCTACAAGGCGCGGCACAACGCCCTGACGCGCGACCCGGTCCCTGATCATGAGCGGGTGTTCGAAGCCATCGCGGCCGGTGACGGCAGCGCGGCGCGCTGGTGCATGGAATCACTCATCCGCATGGCGCTGCAGGACACGCAAAAGGCCGCCGCCCAATGAGATTTGCGCAAGAACTTTAAAAAGGCGATGCCAAACGGCGATATGTAGTATTTTTATATTGTCTGACCAATGGGTGGGAGCTATGACGTAACTCCGCCCGCCGGAAGAGCGGAGCGCAATCTCAAGGAGTGACCGCCACCATGATGATGACCTCCACCTCAGCCTTCAGGAAGGCTGCCCTTGTCGGCACGCTCAGCGCCCTGATTGCGCTCGGCGCCTGCTCGAAGCCCGCCGAGAAGACCGAAGCCGCCGCCGGCGCCACGGCCACGCAAACCGAATGGGGCGCGTTGTCCGACGGCTCCAAGGTCCAGGCCGTTGAACTGAAGAATTCCAAGGGCGTCACAGCCCGCGTCATCTCCTACGGCGCCACGTTGCAGGATCTGATGGTGCCGGACAAGGACGGTAAGGCCGCCGACATCGTCATCGGCTACGACACTATCGAAGGCTATGAAAAGACCCCGAACTACACGGGCGTTACCGTGGGCCGTTACGCCAATCGCATCGCCAAGGGCAAGTTCACGCTCGACGGCAAGACCTACACCCTGGCCATTAACAACACCCCGAACGCCCTGCACGGCGGCGTGAAGGGCTGGGACAAGCGCAACTGGACGATCAAGGACGTGAAGTCGGGCGGCGATGCCGCGTCTGTCACCCTGCAATATGTCTCCCCGGACGGCGAAGAGGGCTATCCTGGCACCGTCACCGCTGAAGTGACCTACACGTTGAATGAAAACAACGACCTGACCGTCAGCTACAAGGCCACGACCGACAAGCCGACCGTGGTCAACATGACCAACCACTCGTTGTTCAACCTCGGTGGCGTGCCGGTTACGCGTTCGGCGCTCGATGCCACGGTGAAGATCGAATCCGACGCCATCCTGGCCGTCGACAAGTCGCTGATCCCGACAGGCGAACTGCCAGTCAAGGGCACGCCGTTCGACTTCAACACCCCCGCCCTGATTTCCGAGCGCGTTACGTCGAACCACCCGCAGATCGTCATCGGCAACCAGGGCATCGACCACAACTACA
>CBFGPQ010000152.1:0-8799 GCA_965650705.1 uncultured Asticcacaulis sp.
CGTCGCTATTGCTATCGCAATTACTTGGTGGGCTGATTGAGTCTCGAACCTAGAGGTACGTGAATGAGCAGTACCATTCCAGCGATCGGCGACATCCAGGGTACGGCCAAGGTCCAGTATGTGCTGCCGCCCAAGCCGGTTGAATACGTCTCGTCCCAAGGCAAGGCGGGAGGTGATAGCTTCGGTCCCGCCGTCGAAGTCACCCTGTCGAAGAACGCCCAGGCCGCGTTGAAGGCCAAGATGGGCACCACGACCGAGTTCGGCGACGGCCGCTAGGCGGGGTCATGAAAGCCATTGAAACACCGGACAATCGTTCTATATTTGTTTCATGGTTTCTTCCCCCACGGCCGACCTGTTCGGCGACACCCAGCCCGTCATCCGTGACGCCCTGCCTAAGGTCGATGAGGCCGCAAAGCCGCTGGCGGACCGCCTGCGGCCGAAATCCGTTGCCGAGGTCGTCGGCCAGGACCACCTGTTGGGGCCGGACGGCGCTATCTCGCGGCTGATCGAACGCGGCTTTTTGCCGAGCCTGATTCTGTGGGGGCCGCCGGGCGTCGGCAAGACGACCATCGCCCGCCTGCTGGCCGAAGCCGCGGGCTATGAGTTTCAGCAGATCTCCGCTGTCTTTTCCGGCGTCGCCGACCTGAAGAAGGTATTCGAGGCGGCGCAACAGCGTCATCGCATGGGCGCGCGCACCGTCCTGTTCGTTGACGAAATCCATCGCTTCAACCGCGCCCAGCAGGACAGTTTCCTGCCCTATGTCGAAGCCGGTGTGGTGACCCTGATTGGTGCGACGACCGAAAATCCGTCCTTTGAGCTCAACGGGGCGCTTTTGTCGCGGGCCCAGGTCTTCGTCCTGCGCCGTCTGGACGATGCGGCGCTCGACCAGATCATCGCTCGCGCCGAGGACCATATCGGCCACAAGCTGCCGCTGGCACCCGAAGCACGCGATACGCTGAAGCTCTTAAGCGACGGTGACGGCCGCTATATCCTGAGCCTGGTGGAATCGCTGGACCATATGGGCTTCGAGGCGCCCATCGGCAGCGATGAACTGCTGGCGCACCTGCAAAAGCGCCGGCCGAACCACGATAAGGACCGGGAAGGGCACTACAACCTGATCTCGGCCCTGCATAAGGCGGTGCGTGGCTCGGACCCGGACGCGGCGCTCTACTGGCTGGCGCGGATGCTCAATGGCGGCGACGATCCTTTGTTCATCGCGCGGCGGCTGATCCGCATGGCGTCGGAAGATATCGGCAATGCCGACCCGATGTCGCTGCTGCTGTGTCACGCGGCGCGCGACACCTACGAGGTTCTGGGCTCGCCCGAAGGGGAACTGGCGCTGGCCCAGGCGGTCGTCCACATGGCGTCGGCGCCCAAGTCCAACGCTATCTACACCGCTTTCAAGAAGGCCCAGCAACTGGCGAAGGAGACCGGGCACCTCGACCCGCCGGCCGTCATCCTGAACGCGCCGACCAAGCTGATGAAGGATATCGGCTATGGCGCGGGCTATATCTATGACCCAGACGATCCCGACGGCTTCTCAGGACAGAACTACTTCCCCGACGGTATGAAACGTCCGCGCTTCTACGATCCAAAGGGCGATGGCCACGAAGGCAAGGTGCGGCAGCGGCTCGAAGCCTGGGCGGCCCTGCGCGACCAGAAGCAACGCCGTTAAGTTAGCGGTAGCCCTTCCGTCTCCTTTGCGGCTATCATCTTTGCGATATCGCGGGAACAGGCATGGGCACGGTTTCAGTTCTTCATTTTTCAATTCTAGCAATTATCCTTTCGATACTGGCCCTGCCTGCGTTCCTGCCGCTCTTCATAAAGCCGTCGGGCAAGAACCAGTATGGACCGTCTGCGCGACCTGAGGATTTCGTCTCGTCCTTCTCGGTCTGCATGCGCAAATATGTCGATGTTAGCGGTCGAGCTAGGCGCTCGGAATACTGGTGGTTCTATCTGGCAACGACGCTGATCTCGGTTGTCCTTGCTGTTGTCGACTCTGCTGTTGGCGATACGGGAATTGTGAATCTGCTGGGTTTCGCCTTCTTCCTGCCGTCGCTGGCCGCTGGCGTACGCCGGCTGCATGACATTAACCGCACAGGCTGGTGGCTGCTTTTGATGTTCTCAGGTCTGGGTGTCATCGGCCTGATCGTCCTTCTGGCCTGGCCATCGACGCCGGACGAACCCGACGACGTCTTCTGATTGATTTGACGAAGCGACGTCAGGCGGCTAACGGCTTGCTATGGTCAAGCATTCCCCCCAGCATCTCAAGGCGCTGAAAAGCCAAAAGCCCCGCCCGAAGCAGGTGCCGAAGTTTATTCCGGCGTCGAAGCTGCCGCGCGAGATCTCCGAAAAGGACGTCGCCTGGGTCAGGTCGATGGTGATCTATGAAGACGCCGACATCATGGGCTTCAACAAACCCTCGGGCCTGTCGAGCCAGGGCGGGCGCGGCGACCACCATAATCTCGACGACCTGATGTGGGCGTTTGCGCGTTCGAACGGCAAGCGGCCGAAGCTGATTCACCGGCTGGACCGCGACACGTCCGGCATATTGCTTGTCGCCAAGACCACGCCCGTGGCGTCCTTCCTGGGCAAGGCGATGATCCGCCGGGCATTCGAAAAGACCTACCTGTGCATCGTTTCCAATGCCGGACGACTGCCTGACCGTTTCGAGGTCAATGAAGCCCTGCGCCGGGAAGAGCAGGGGCGCGAAGCCTGGTCGCGTGTCTGCCCTCCCGATCACCCCGAAGCATTGATGGCATCGACTGCCTTCGAGGTCCTGGGGCGCTCCGGTGACGCCGCCCTGGTGCGGGCTAAGCCGCATACCGGCCGGATGCACCAGATCCGCGTGCATCTGGCCCACTTAGGCTGTCCGATCGCGGGAGATGTGCGCTATGGCGGCGCGCTCAGTCTGGAGGGGCGCTCGGTGCCCCGGCTGATGCTTCACGCCCTGACCCTGACCTTTCCGCACCCCGCCGGAGGCGACAAGACCCTCTCCGCGCCCGTGGCCGACGATATGTCGGCATTATGTCAGGTGCTCGATCTGGTCCTACCTTAGATATTATAAGGGTTTGATAAAGGGCGTGATCACATAAAGCGCTGAAAAGACAGTGTTAATCATACGTTCACCGCATATTTTCAGCATTCGCTAAGTCACCGAATGATACCTTTCGGCCGTTATTCAACAGGCCACAGAAGGTGGGCCGATTACTGACCGCGTAGGTCCCGGGTGGGGCAATGGTAAGCATTGGCAGTATTTTTCAACGGCTCCGGCTGTTCCAGGGCGCACGGACGCCTTTGGACATGTTTCCATCCCGGTCGCCTGCCAGTCGCAGCGGTAACGTCTCGATCATTGCTGCCCTTTCGGCCATTCCCATCCTGGCCGCGGCCGGAGGCGGCATCGATTACAGCCGCGTCTTGTCGGCGCGGGCGCACTTGCAGGACGCCGCCGACAGCGCGGCCATCGCCGCCGCGCTCGACGCCACCGGCGAACTCGGCAACCAGCAAGCCGCCGCGGCGCGCGCTTTCGAGGCCAACACCAAGGGCACCATTCTCGATCCCTATGACCCCGATGGCGAATTGACCGCTGAAACCAGCAACAATGTCAATCTGATGAAGTTCACGGCGACAGCGGAAGTGCCGACTTACCTTGTGAAACTGATCGGCATCGAGTCAATCCCGATCAGCGCCGTCGCAAAAGCGGGCGTGACCATAAATACGGCTGAAATCGTTTTTGTGCTCGATAATACCGGTTCGATGGCCCAGAATAACAAGATGTCGACGCTGAAAACCAGCCTCGACAGCGTGCTGGCGACCCTTGTCGATCCGGTGACGGGCAAGAACCTTGGCACGACCAAGGTTGCCCTGGTGCCGTTCGACACCCAGGTGGCCTTGAGCGACGCCAATGGCATGACGGGCTATGCCGGTAATTTCGCCTCGGTCAGCCAGACCTATACCTGCTCAGGCCTGACGGCCGGCCAGTGCGACGCCGTGACGACCAATGCGAAGAACCTGTGCAACTGGGTGACGAACAGCTATTCGGCATCAGCTGGTACGACCTGCACGACCAATGCATCAAGCTACACAAAATATAATAACGGCTATTATTACGTCTATACATCCACGTGGTTCAGCAATCCCTATTATAATAGCAATTGCTATAATTACTGCTACAATAATACCCGTTATCTGACCTATTACCGCGTGGCGGCGTTCAGCGCGAACAGTTCGTCGGCCAGCCAGCAGGGCAACTCGACCACCAACGGCTACTACTGGTCCTATAGCTCCGGCATCACGCCGTCCTATGTTGGCTACAACAACTACAACCAGTACGCAGGCACCATTACCTATGGCTATCCCTATACGGGCGGCTACGGCGCCACGGGTTCGACCATCAAGGACAACAACACCATTACGACGAACGACGACCTGCTGGGCGTCGGCACGGCCAACTGGTCCGGCTGCGTCGTCGATCGTACCCAGCCCTACGATGTCCAGTCGGACGCGCCGTCCAGCAGCAATGCCGCGACCCTCTATCCGGCAGCCAAGTGCGCGACGAACAGCTTGTTGCCGATCGTGCCGCTGACCACCGACATTGCCTCGGTGCGGACCTACGCCAAGAAGATGACGCCGGCCGGCAATACAAACGTCACCATTGGCATTCAATGGGGTATGGAAGTGTTATCCCCGGCCGCCCCCTTCCAAGGCGGAGCCGACTTCACCGATGCCACGGTCAGCAAATACATGATCGTACTGACCGATGGCCAGAACACGCAGAACCGCTGGACGACTTCCTCAACGCAGATCGACGCCCGCATGTCCGAGGCCTGCACCAACGCCAAGAAGCTGGGCATCACTGTCTTCACGATCCGGTTGGAACAAGGCAATTCGGAGAAGCTTCAGGCCTGCGCTTCAAATACTGGTTATTATTACAACCTGTCCAATGCCAGTGAACTCAGTGGAACGCTTGGCAAGATCATGAAATCTATTAAGAAAATTCGGCTTACAAATTAACATTCCGTTAAGTATTGTTTATGCGATTTTCGTGTAAATATGGACTGTTTCTTGCAATTAGTGTGACGAATAGTTTGTGAATGTTCGGGAATGGAACGCTTTGTCGCGTTCCATTCCCGGATTTTCCCGATCTTAAGGTTTTACCGCTATCGTCGTCCCACTTGTAGACTGGCAAGGAACATGAACTTGACATCGCTTCTCGTAAGCCGTGCCGCCATCGTCGGATCGTGCAGGAAACTTATTGGGGCATTGCGCCACTTTGTTGCCAGCCGAGGCGGCAATACAGCCGTTATCTTCGGCCTGTCGGCATTTGTCATCTTCGGCGCGGTTGGCGGAGCCATCGATTTTTCCCGCGTCGACAGTGCGCGCAAGCATCTCCAGGATGCGGCTGACGCGGCTCTGCTGCGTGCCATGTCGCTGAGCTACGCGACGCCGGACGATACGCGCAAGATCGCTGCGGACAAGGCATTTGCCGATAACTTCCATGATGATTCCGTCTACGCCATCGATAAGGCGCTGTTGAAGAACACAACGGGTAATACCATGGACCAGACCTACACGGTCTCGGCCAAGGTTACGAGCTACTTCGCCGGCTTTATCGGCATGGACCATTTCAACGTGAGGGTCGTCGCCAAGGCGCAGTCGCAGATGCAGAAGTCGGAGATCGCGCTGGTGCTCGACACCACCGGATCGATGGCCAGCGCCAATAAGATGACTAACCTGAAGACCTCGGTCGACAACGTGCTGGCCAGCATGCTGACCGGAGGCAAGAATGTCTCCGGGACAAAGGTCGCCATCGTGCCGTTCCATTCGCAGGTTCGCCTGACGCCGAGTACCACGTACGACTATGTCAATTACGGGACCCAGAGTGTCAGCGAAACCTGCAAGAGCGGCACCAACGGCCATCTGTGCAATGCTGTTCGCGATACCTACGGCAAGGTCTGCAAGGCCAGCAGCAACGTCGAAGAATGCAAGAAGACGGTCAAGGCCTATTATCAGACGTACAAGAAGACGGTTAATGGTGTCGAACGCACCTACTACAACACATACATGGTCGCCGAGTACGGTGGTGTCGCAACCAGGTTCGGCGAAACGACCTACACGATCACGACAACGAAAAGCGTAACACCGACGACGACCGTAAACCCGGAAACCGGCGCGGTATCGACTTCCGGGTCGACCCAGACAACGACGACCCAGTACTTCGAAGGCTCATCGGGCGGAACCATCACGCATGGTGACTACCAAAGCGCCCACACCATCAAGAACACGTGCTACAGCGGCAATACAGGCTGCTTTGTCGACCTGCCATCCGGCACTATCACCTACAGTGCCAGCTACGGTAACGGATATGGTGCCTCAAACGCCGTGTCGCGCTCAGTCAACAGTATCTTCAGCGGCCAGGGCACGCGCTGGGAGAATATCCCGGCCAAGACCGAAAATCGCGCCGGCTGGCCGGGCTGCGTCATCGACCGCAAGGCGCCTTATGACACCCAGGCCGACGCGCCGACCGCAGCCATTCCCGACAGCCTTTATATCGCGCGCGGCTGTTCCGACAATTCGCTGAAGGCCGTGCAGGGCCTGAGCGACAATATCGCAACGGCGCGGACCTTCGTATCGAGTCTGACGCCGGGGGGCAACAACACCCGAACAAACATCACCATCGGCGTGCAATGGGGCATGGAAGTGCTTTCGCCGACCCAGCCCTTTACCGGTGGCGTCCCGTTCAATGACGAGACGACGCGAAAATACATGATCGTCGTAACGGATGGCGAAAACAACGGCAGCGCCACGAGCAACAATACGGCGACGATCGATGCGCGTACGGCGCTGGCCTGCACCAATGCCAAGAAGCTGGGCATCACCGTATTCGTCATCAAGGTCATCGAAGGCAATTCGGATATGCTGCGGGCCTGTGCAACGCGGCCGGATTATTTCTACGACCTGACCAGCGCCAGCCAGATCAATACCGCCCTGTCGGCGGTGTTCGAAGCCATCAAGAAGACCAGGCTTACGGAATAGGCGAGAGGGCTCTTGTTTTGTCGCATTTCCTGGCGGCGAACCGGCCTCCACTTCTCCGGGAAATGCTCTATACTTGACTTTAGCGGGGCGGCTGGCGACAGTCGCCCGGAAGTTTTTGCTTTGAAGCGTTGAGATGAACTCGCAGATCGACTGGGCCCACCTGTTTCTGTCCGCCGAAGGGCGCGTCCGCCAGACGCCGTTCCTGATCGGCGCAGCCTTACTGCTGCTGTTGCTGGCCTTTTACGAAGCGCTGGTGTCCGGCCCCCTGCAGTTTGTCACAGGCTGGATCGTCTATCCGGCTCTGATATATGGCGGTGCCTGCCTGCTGTCGAAGCGCCTGCACGATCGTGGCCGGTCCGGCTGGTGGTCGGCGGTGATTCTGATTGCGGTGATCATGGTCTGGCCGCGTCCGGTCGGCTTCTTCGACTTCATCGCAGTAGCCGTCCTGGCCTGGGCCGTGATCGACCTGTGCGTGATGCCGGGCGAGCGCGGTGACAATCGCTATGGCCGGACGCTTTACCGGCTCAAGACGCAGGCATGACTTCGACGGGACCGAATATAGCCTCAAAGCTCATGCGCAAGGCGTAGTCGACGTCATCCATGGTGACCGGCAGGCCGAGATCGAGCAGGCTGGTGACGCCGTGTTCGGTAATGCCGCAAGGGACGATGCCGCCGAAGTGGCTGAGGTCGGGCTCGACGTTCAGGCTGATGCCGTGAAAGCTGACCCAGCGCCGCAGTTTTATTCCGATGGCCGCGATCTTATCCTCGGTCAGGGGGCTATACCCCTTGTCCTTGCGCTCGACCCAGACGCCGACGCGGCCCTGCCGAATATGGCCTTCGACATTGAAGCGCCACAGGGTGTCGATCACCCATTGCTCAAGCGCCTCGACGAAGAGGCGCACGTCTTTCTTGCGGCGATTGAGGTCAAGCATGACATAGACCACGCGCTGGCCAGGACCATGATAGGTATATTGCCCGCCACGCGCGGTGGTGAACACCGGAAAACGGTCCGGCGCGATCAGGTCTATCGCCTTGGCTGACACGCCGGCCGTATAGAGCGGGGGATGTTCGACCAGCCAGACGCATTCGCGTGCCTCTCCTGCCGCTATCGCAGAGGCGCGTGCCTCCATGAAGGCTACGGCGTCGGGGTAGGAAACCAGGCCATCCGCGACGATCCATTCGGGGACGGGGCCATCATCGGCTTTGAAAAAAGGTTGGGGAATTAACGCGTCGTCAAGCATGATTTGTCATTTATCAAATTGGCTCCGGACGCAAGCATCCGTTGCCGCCATCGCAATATGGGGTGGCAATCGCTTCGAATTCAAGCAAGGTATCCTGTGTCGATTTCCCAGGTTGGCGCCGTTCCCGTCGAAATCTCCGTCCTGCTCGGCCGCTCGGTCCTGCCGATGCAGCAACTGCTGCGCATGGGCCGCGGCGCGGTGATTCCGCTCGACGCCCGCGAACATGACGAAGTGTGGATACTGGCGAACAACCACCCCGTCGCGCGCGGCGAAATCCAGATTTTCGAAGAAAAGATTTCGATCGTCGTGACGCGCCCGGCCGATGTCTACGATTATATGGCGCTCGGGTCTTAAAAAGAGTGGCCGGCGTGACGGAATATTCACAGGCACGCCGATATTTTCCGACAAAGCCCTTCACAAACGCTTTCAGTGTTGCTATGCCCGCGCCTCTCCGGATGACGTGCGGTCGTGGCGGAATTGGTAGACGCGCAGCGTTGAGGTCGCTGTGCCGCAAGGCGTGGAA
>CBFGPQ010000153.1:0-8776 GCA_965650705.1 uncultured Asticcacaulis sp.
CGTCAGGCTCATAACCTGAAGGTCGTCAGTTCAAATCTGGCCCCCGCAACCAAAAATTGCCCCCAGTTAGGGGGGCTTTTTTTGCGCCCATATCCCCGAAAATACAACGCTAACCGCTGAGCAACACGTGATGGCCGGATTTTTTGTGCTGCAATAAGGAGCACAGCCCGGCATATCTGATGTAGCTCTTAAAGTGGAGGCGCCACGACGCTCTCATACTGCCGGATGACATCGCCGTCGCGAAAGATGACGGTTGAGCCGGCGGTGAAGTGCGTCCAGGTCTCGTTGCTGGTCAGGGGCTGGGAGGCGATGACAATCACCTTGTCATCGGGCGAGGTCTCGGCAGCGAAATCGACCTCCATATCCTCGTCGATCAGGCTAGCGCGGCCAAACGGCGCCGCGCGGCGGATATAGCAGAGCTTGGTCGAGCAACTGGTATAGAGGGTACGTCCATCGCTGAGCAGTGCATTGAACACGCCCAGTTCACGCAGCGAGGCGAACAATTCCGAGAAGGCGCGCTCCAGCTTATAATCCGACGGCCGCGTCGGGTACATCTGGCGCAACTGATGCAGCAGCCAGCAGAAGGCGTGTTCGCTGTCGGTCGCCCCGACTGGCTCATATTGGCCAAGCGCCCGCTTCTTGATGCCTTTCAACTGACCGTTATGGGCAAAGCTCCAGTTCTGCCCCCACATTTCGCGGATGAACGGATGGGTGTTTTCGAGCGCGACGCGGCCGCGATTGGCTTTGCGGACGTGGGCGATGACGATTCGCGACTTGATCGGATAAGCACGCAGGAACTTCGCCAGCTCCGAATGGGCGCTTGGGTTCGGATCGTGCAGGCTGCGGCAGCCCTTATCCTCATAGAAGCTGATCCCCCAGCCGTCCGTATGCTTGCCCGTTACGCCGCCGCGCTGTGACAACGCCGAAAAGCTGAAGCGGATATCGGTCGGCACATTGGCGCTCATCGCCAGCAGCTCGCACATATCGGTCTCCCTGAAGTGGGCCGTTGTGTCGCGAGAATCCCTTGTCGTCAATGCTACATGGCGTCTGCACGCGCATCGAAGTCCGCCTGGGCGGCCAGGATATCGCCGATATGGGTTTCAGCCCAGACCCTGACCCTGCTGATCGTATCACATAGGGTCTCGCCCAAGGCCGTCACCCGGTATTCGACCGTCACCGGAACGGTGGCAAAGACATGCCGCGTCAGCAGGCCGTCGCGCTCAAGCTTTTTCAGCGTCTGCGACAGGACCTTGTGCGAAATGCCGCGGATGTCGCGATGCAGCTGGTTGAAGCGCGTCGGGCCATCGAGCAGGCGCAAGAGCAGCAAGATAGCCCATTTATCGGCTACGCGATCGAGCACCATGCGCGTCGGACATTGGTCGCTGAAGATATTGGGGATCTGATCGAAGGGGACGTGATCCATTTTCATGAGCGGTTTCCTTCAGGTAACCTACTGACTTTAAAGTGCATTCTTTTGCACGTGCGCAAGTGTCGCTATATTCTAACCATTGGAGAGCAGGTTTCCAATGGAAAGTTACGGAGATGATCGATGAGTGCGAAGGTTCTGGTTATTGGCGCCACGGGTAATGTCGGCAGCCACCTGGTAAAAACCCTGGTTGCACGCGGAGAGCAGGTTCGTGCGGCGTCGCGCCAGGCGCGCATTATTGATGGCGCCGAAGCTGTGCGTCTCGACTTGAACGATCCCGCGACAATCGCACCGGCCTTTGACAGCGTCGATCGCGCCTATCTGGTTATCCCGCCGGGTGAGCTCAATCCCGTAGCACTGGTCAAGCCGGTCATCGAAGAAGCCGCCCGCCACAAGGTCAAGATTGTGCTCCAGACCGCGATCGGCGTCGATGCCGACGACAATATCCCCCTGCGCCAGGTCGAACTGCTGTTGCAAGGTTCAGGCGTGCCGTTCGTCATCCTGCGGCCGAACTGGTTCGCGGATAATTTCGCCACCTATTGGGGCCACGACGTCGCCAACGGCACGATCGAGGTACCAGCCGGCGAGGGCAGGACGAGCTTTATCGACGCCCGCGATATCGCCGAAAGCGCAGCCGGGGCTTTGGCGAGCAATGCGTTTGACGGCCAGGCTTTCAACCTGACAGGTCCTGAAGCGCTGAGCTACAGCGAGGCCGCTGTCATCTTGTCAAAGTCTTATGGCAAGACGATTGGCTACCGTTCGATCCCCGACGACGCCTTTATCACCAAGCTGACGCCGGTCGTAGGCGAGGGGTATGCACAACTGCTGGCGGCGATCTTCCACCCGGTACGTGAAGGCTGGACGGCGGCGGTGACGGATTCCGTGGAACGCCTGTCGGGCCACGCGCCGCGCAGCCTGGAACAGTGGGCGCGGGAGAATGCACCGGTAAACGCCTAAGCGACGCGTGGGCGCGGTTGCCAATTTCAGGTGCCACGCCCATCCCCTGCCCAACTTCGGGCGCGTTTCCATGATCTGGTGCATTTATTGCAGCGCGAGCACATCGTCTTCGCGCAGGGGTGTGTAATGATACAGAACGCGGATCAGGGCTCGGCCAGTGGCACGGGCCATATCGTCATCACGGGCAATGTCAGGGGCTCCGGCATCTTCGCTGTCGAAGGGAAGGTGATCGGTAATGTCGAGGTCGAAACCCTGATCGTCTCGGCCGGTGGCCAGGTCGAAGGCAATCTGAAGGCCGCGACCGTCGAGGTCCGAGGCAAGGTCAGGGGCAATATCACCGCCAAATCGATCCGCCTCCAGCCGGAAAGTCAGGTGCACGGTGATCTCAATTTCGAGCAACTGGCGATCGAACAGGGCGCGTCGTTCGAAGGCCGCTGTACGCCCAAGGCATAAAGACATATTGAATCCAGATATCCTTAGGCCCTAGCCTCCGACGATCAGAGGTGGGAGAGCCAACAGGGGACTATGGAGTTTCATCTTACGACTGCCGAAGCCTGGGCCGTCATGACCGAGGCCTGCGAACAGGCGAAGGTCTCGATCGATTTCGAACAGTATATTGTAAAGGCCGACGATGTCGGCCAGGACTTCCTGCGGCTGCTGGCGCGAAAGGCGCACGAAGGCCTGCACGTGCGGATCATCCTCGACGCCTTCGGCAGCCGTGCCATTGGCAAGACTTCGGTCATTGCCGAATTGCAAAGCGCCGGCGCCGAGGTCGCCTTCTATCACCGCCTGCGGCCCGCGGAGCTTTTCAAACCCTTGTCCTGGCTGCCGCGCACCCACGCCAAGCTGCTGCATGTCGACGAAACCGTTACCTATCTTGGCAGCATGTGCCTGGCGGAATATATGCGCAGTTGGCGCGACACCATGGTGCGGCTGGAAGACGGCCTAGCCGAAGCCGCCCGTCGCGATTTCGACACCCTGTGGCACGACCTGGAAGACGGCCGGCTGGATGGCGACGGCGCCGAAACCATCGTGCGGGCCATGGACGCCTGTTATGTGTCGCAGAACCCCAAGGGGGGCCACTATCCCCTCTATAAGGCCTTGGTCAGCGCGGTCGACGGCGCGAAACACGAGATTTGCATCGCTACGCCCTATTTCTTTCCGCCGCGGCGCCTGCGCGAGGCACTGAACCGCGCCAAGGCGCGTGGGGTGCGCATCGTGCTCATGCTGTCGCACGAAACCGATGTGGCGGTCGCCGACCGAGTGACGCGCGCGCTGTTGCCGGTGTGGCGCAGCAAGGGCTATGAGATCCTGCTCTATCAGCGCTCGGTGTTGCACGCCAAATATGCTATTATTGATGGCGAATGGGCGACTCTCGGCAGTTGCAACTTCGATTATTTGAGCCTGTGCCGGAACCGTGAGGCCAATATCATCCTGCGCGATCCGGCTATGGTCGCCGAAGTCGCCCGCAGCTTTGCCGATGACGCGGTTTTATCCCGGCCGCCCAAGCGCGAGGACGAGCGGGCGCGGTCATGGTTCGACGGGCTGATGGGGCGGATTGGGACTATGATGCTGCGACGCGTGTAAGCGATGACCGGAAAAGTGTATCGCGGTTTTCCGGCAGACATCGCTATAGAGCAAAGAAGACGATGAAGATACTCTTCAGTAATCTTGGTTACGCGACCGGCATCAGCGGCAGTCTGTATCACCACGTGACGCGTGCCTATCGCCACGTCTACAAATCAGCGGCCCAGCAGCAGGCGGTCATGGCGCAGTTCCGCCAGATCATCGACCGCGAACACCCGGACCTGTGCTGTATGATCGAACTGGAGCAGGGGGCGGCGCATACCGGCTGGTTCAACCAGATCTCGGCTCTGATGTGCGGGGACTATCGCTTTCACGATGTGGCGGACAAGTACGGTCCCAACAGCCGGACCTCGAAGCTGCCGTTTCACGGCGGCAAGAGCAATGGCTTCCTGGCGAAGAGCGAGTTCGCCTACGAACGGCTCTACTTCCGTAACGGAACCAAGCGGCTGATCTATAAGGTGACGGTCCGGCCGGGCCTAAGCGTGCTGTTCACCCACTTTTCGCTGAAGGCTGAGGTGCGCCAGAAGCAGTTCGCCGAGGTGAGCGAACTGGTGCGCGAGAGCGAGGGCGACATGATCATCCTGGCCGACTTCAATACGCTGAATGGCCTGCAGGAGTTGAAGCCGTTATTAGAAGACGGGGATTTACGGCTGTTGAATACCGAAGACCAGCCAACCTTCACCTTCCACAAATGGCGGCACACGCTGGATTTGTGTCTCTATACGTCATCCCTGGCCGGGCAACTCGACATGCAGGTGATCCCGCAGCCGTTCTCTGACCATCATGCACTATTGGTGTCGTTGAGCTGAATTTCTCCTCCCTGTCGCGTAGCGATGGGGAGGGGGACCGCGAAGCGGTGGAGGGGTACTGCGCAGGTGGCGTACCCCTCCACCACTGCGACTTCGCTTCGCTCAGTCTGGTGGTCCCCCTCCCCACGATGTGGGGCGGAGAGACGTCATGCGGTGCTGCCAAATTTCCCGACCCACTCCGCAAACCTGTCGATAAAGCCGGTCAGGAACTGCGCCGTCTTGTCGTTCAGCACATTGCCGTCGTCGTCGATCAGGTCGGGCTTGAAGGTGAAATAGACTTCCGGCCCGCCCATGACGTGGGTTTCCAGGATAACCAGGCTGCTGCGCAGTTGCGACTGCGCCACCGCCGTGCCGATGGAGCCGGGCGAAGCGCCGGTGATGCCAACCGCCTTGCCGGCCCAAACGCTTTGACCAAAGGGACGCGAGCCCCAGTCGACTGCGTTCTTGGTGACAGCCGGGAGCGAGCGGTTATATTCCGGCGTGACGAACAATACGCCGTCGGCGGCCGTGATCTGTTCTTTCAGCTTCGCCACCTTTGCTGGCGGTGATGACCACAGGTCGTCATTATAAAGCGGCAGGTCCATGTCCGCATAGGTGAAGCTGAGCTTGCCGGCCGCCAGCTTTTCCAGCGCGTGGGCATAGGTGCGGTTGATCGACTTGGCGCGCAGGCTACCGACGAGGACGAGGATGTTTGTCATGACTTGCTCAGTTCGCGCTGGATCGACGCTTGCAGGCGCGGGTCGGAAGCTTCGACGTCGGGCGCGAAGCGTTCGACGACCTCGCCAGAGCGGCTGACCAGGAACTTCTCGAAGTTCCACAGTACTTCGCCTTTGGGGCTTACGGGTATGCCGAACTTGATGAGGCGTTCGCGCATCGGGCCGGCGCTGACGGCTTCCGGCTGGGCCTTGGTCAGGATGTCGTAGAGTGGATGCTTGACGGCGCCGACGACGCTGATCTTTGCGAACAGCGGGAAGGTGACATCGTACTGAGTCTGGCAGAAGGTGGCGATGTCGGCCTCGGTGCCCGGCTCCTGTTCCAGGAAGTTGTTGGCTGGAAAGCCGAGAATCTCCAGCCCGTCGCCGTGCTTTTCGCGATAGAGCGCTTCAAGGCCTTCATATTGCGGTGTCAAGCCGCACTTCGAAGCGACATTGACGATAAGCAGAACCTTGCCTTTGAAGGGGGCGAGCGTTGTATGGCTGCCGTCGATGCGGCGCAGCGGGATGTCGAAAAGCGTATCGGCCATGGAATCCTCTGATCTATTGTCCCCTGTTTAGACCGAAACGGCGAACCGTCAAACGGCTTCGAGCATCTTGCCGAGACCGATGACCGTGCTGAGGGCACGCGTCGTGCCGATACCCAGCCGCTTCCTGGTCAGCGCGCCGGTGACTTTGGAAGCGCTGACCTTGCCCGGAAAGTGCATCCACAGGTCGCCGTCGATGATTCGCAGGTCTTCGCCCTGCGTTACGAAACGTTTGAGCTCTTCGAGGATCGCCGGATCTAACGGATCGCGCTGGACGCGCATGGCGACCGACTTAGGATCGTCGGTGCCAAACGGGTTGGCGGCGATTGTCTTTTGCCAGTCGGCAGCGGTGCGGACGATAATGTCGATGCGTTTGCCGACGCGGGCTTCGAGCGCGTCTTCCAGCCGTTTTTCGAGCGCGGATACCGTCGTTTTCTCTTCCGTGAAGAGCAGATTGCCGGTCGCCACCAGTGTGCGCGGATCGCCGAGGCCAAGTTCGGTCGCCATGTCCTTGAGGTCGCTCATAACCAGCCGGCCCTTGGGCAGGATGATTGAATACAGCAGGGCGACATAGGTCGTCATAGCTTGTCAAAGATCGAGCCCATGCGCGGACTGAACAGGCGTTCATAGGTCTTCATCAAATGCGCGTCGGTCATGCCGGCGATGTGGTCGCAGATGACGCGCATGTCCTTGCCCGCGGCGACGTACTTGGCGTAGGCATCGGACGGCAGGTAGGCGCGCGGATCGGTGGCGACGGCTTCGAACACCGACACGACCAGGCTCTGGCCCTTGAATTCCATCTGCTGGACCTGTGCGCAGCAGATGACCTTGTCCATGACCAGATCCTTCAGAGCCTGCAGAAAGACTGCCGGTCCCTGCGCCATCGTGGCGCGATAGCGCAGCAAAGGTTCCTCAAAATCGGAATTGTCATCAAGCCCGATGGCGCCGATCAGATGGCCGACGATGATGTTGATGATCATCTTGCGCTGCTGGCCCGAGCCGAACAGGTTGTCGACAAGGTCGCCATACGCATTGTTGCCGACCTTGTCGCCATACCTGCTCTGGCGGTATTCCAGGAACGAGGCGCAGGCCTGTGGCGGGACGGCGTCGCGGAAATCGGTCTTGCGCACCAGCCCCAGTGACAATGCGTCTTCGAGATCGTGGACGCCGTAGGCGATGTCGTCGGCAATATCCATCAGGCTGCAATCGAGCGACTTGTGCCGCGACCTGGCGTGCTTGCCGGGGCGCGCATCGACGGCGATAAAGCGTTCGCGATCAGAGGCCGACAGCGGCGCCAGCACCCAGTCAACGACGTCCTGTTCGCTGTCGAGATAGCATTTCGGCGGCTTGGAGGCCTGCCGATCTATGACGCTCAGCAAGGTCGGGCGGGGATCGAGGCGCGGCGCGCATGCAGGATTGAAAACGGTGCTGAAGGCGACCGGATATTTCAAAATACCCAGAAGTGTGCGCCGCGTCAGATTGGCGCCGTGGTCCTGGGAATGGTTCTCCAACCGGCTCAGCAGGCGTAGCGTTTGGCCATTGCCTTCGAAGCCGCCGTGGTCGCGCATGCAGTAGTTGAGCGCGACTTCGCCGCCATGACCGAACGGGGGATGACCGAGATCGTGCGCGAAGCCAAGCGTCTGGACCAGCGGCACGGTTGGCAGGTGCGGCGTGGCCGGGTGGTCGGGCGCATATTTCTGCAAGTGCTTGACCAGCCCGCCGGCGATCTGGGCGACCTCCAGCGAATGGGTCAGGCGCGTGCGGTAAAAGTCGCTGTCGCCGATATTGAGGATCTGCGTCTTGCCCTGCAGCCGCCGGAACGAGCCGGAATGGATGATGCGGGCATAGTCGGTGTCGAAGGCGTCGCGGGCGTCGTCAACCGTGCGCGCGCGGAGGCTTTCGCGACGGCGCTCGGTCCAGACCGAGGCGGTGAGCGGCTCGTGCGACAGAAGCGACTCAGGGGGCAATATGGCGTGTGGCATGATTAAGGGGATAAATTGCTGCCGGGGCTTGTCAAACCGTAATCAATATGTTCACTATTTGTTTCGGTGTGGGGCAGATCAACTTTTTGGCAGAAAGCGTAAAGCCATGCTCCGCCTGTCCGCGAAAGCGCGGCTGCCGGTGATCGACAGCGGATCGCTGTTCGACATGGGCCCGGTTCCCGGCCTGACCTACCGGCCGGACTACATTTCGAAGGCCGAGGAGGCCGCACTGATAGCCGCCATCGACCGGCAGCCGTGGTCGATGGAATTGCTGCGCCGCCGACAGTGGTACGGCTGGGCCTATGACGACTCGCCCCTGGGGCTCGACGGCGAATACCGGTCTTCGCCCATGCCGGACTGGCTGAAACCGTTCGCCGGGCGGCTGGCGGCAGAGGGGCATCTGGACGGCGTGGCCGACCGGGCCCTGGTCAATGAATATTACCCGGGGCAGGGAATCGGCGCGCACAAGGACCGCGACATCGAACACATTAAGGCAGTGGCGATCATCAGCCTGGGTTCAGGCATCACGATGGAGTTCGCGCGGCTGGGCTTTGCTACGCGATGCGAGTACCTTCAGCCGTGCAGCCTGGTGATCATGCGCGGCGAGGTGCGCGAGAAGTGGACGCACGGCATTGTCGCCCGCAAGACCGACAAGGTCGGCGGGCTGGTCATTCCACGCGAACGAAGGATGTCGCTGACGTTTCGATATGTGGCTTCTTCCCTTCTCCCCGCGCGCGGGGAGAAGGTGGTCCGCAGGACCGGATGAGGGGCAGAA
>CBFGPQ010000154.1:0-8770 GCA_965650705.1 uncultured Asticcacaulis sp.
CGCAGGAAGATGCGCGCTCTCTTAACGAGAGTGTCTTGAGGTCAGATTTCCGGGGCTTGATCGCGTGTAAAGCAAATATGGTCTGAAGCCGAGATTTCGACTGGGACGCCGCGCATTCTCTTGCGGCTATGCTCATTTCAACTAAACGATCAGTATCTTTCTATTCAACATTCCCGTTGTAGCTCTTGGGAACGAAGATATAATACATGGATGCCTGATCCGCTTGAAGCGAAACCGGACAAAGGTAACAAAGATGTGATCACACTCCCCTTAGTCCAGCGCGCACACGTTCCAGGATTTTGCCAAGGCGGTTCTCGCCGCTGCCGTCGGCGCCAATACCCCAGTAGTAGTCGCCGGGCGCCGCTTCGGCCAGCGGAGCGTCGCCTGTGGCCAGAAGTAGCTCAGCCAGCGCCTTGTGCGTTTCAAATTTTTTGCGAACGGCGGCCGCCATTACTTCGTCACGCACTATGTCCCAGTCCGTCCGGATGGCGATATTGCGCGTCCGGCCCAGCGCCTTGGCATCCTTAGGAGTCGAAGCCTTGGCGATCCGCTCGCGATAGGCGACATCATCGAACTTCTGCGCCTGGAAATAGTGCTCGACCGTCTTCCACCAGCGACCGTCCATTTCGACGCCATGCGGCGAGAAGTTGGAGAACTCGCCGTAAAGATCGGTCTGGGAATAGAAGTAGATCGTCATGCGGTCTTCGCGGCCGGTGCGGCGGGCGCGGGGGCACCTTTTTCACGGAACCGTTTCTTCATGCCGGACACCCAGCCCGCGAAGCTGTCGGTCGCGGCGGCGGCGGCGGCAAAATCGCGGCCGGTCAGGTCACCGCCGTCGAGCGGCGCCAGGGCCACGCGCATGGCGTCGGGCGACGACGCCGTGCCGGCGAATTTCAGCCAGCGCTCGGACATTCGGGTCAGGCCCTTCTGGTCTTTCAGGAGGCTATAGGCGACCCCGGCACGGATCACCCTGCCCTCGTCACTGAGGCTCAGGGCCGCGTCCTTCTTGAACCGGTCGCCCAGCCGGCGTTCCAGGATGGCGGCGGCCCTCAGCCAATCCTGCTGCGCCCAATATATGTCCGCGCGGACGTCGTCGGCATCGGGCGTTGAGTCCTTGCCCAGGACCTCCAGCGCTTCTTCCGGCTTGCCCAGTTGCAGCAGGGCGCGTGCCTCCAGCACCCGGCGTTCGGTGGCGATCGTCTTGGGCAGCAACGTCGTCCGCGTCTTCCACAAGGCCTGCAGCGCCTTTTCCGGCGCCCTGTTCATCAAATGAATGGCGGCCAGGTCGGCGGCCACGGCCGACTTGGCCACGCCGTCGAGGCGATTGTCGATCTGGTACTGCAAAAGCTCCGCCGCCTGACTGAGCAGGTCGACATCGACGAGCCGGCGCACGATCTTGCGCACCATCTGGTCGCCGTCGGTGCCGACGGGAGTCAGTTCGCGGAAATCGTTGAACAGACCCAGCGCTTCGACCGGCTGCAAGCCGTCGGCCATGCCGCCCAGGAAGAGGTTACGGAACGACTGGTTGAGCGTGTCCTGGATCTGCACCGCCTGTGGGTTGTTGCCGAACTGCTTGCCGGCGGTACGCAGAACCTGGAGCGCATCACGATAGCGGCCCTGGCTCAGATAGATCTGGCCCATGCTGCCGATGACTTGGAGCTCGGTGCCGTCGCCGCGCCAGCGGAAACGAAGGGAGTCGAGCGTCTTAAGAGTCTCGTCGGCCCTGGCCTTGCCGAGTTCGTATTTCAACCGGGCGGCATTCATCATGGCCGGCGCCGCGATGGCATCATCCGACGCGCGCGACACGGCCTCAAAGACGTTCAAGGCGCGGCGCTTGTCGCCCGACGCCTCGATAATCTGGCCATAGACCGCATAGGCGGCCAGTTTCTGTAGCGGCGTGCCATCCTGATTGACGGCGTAGACAATCATCTTGTCGGCCGTCTTAAGGTCTTTCTGATGCTTCGACGCGTCAGCATAGGCGGCGCCGAACTTCATGCGCCATTCCACCGGAAACTGGTCCATGGCCTTGAGGCCCGCCTGGAAGTCCTTGACGGCGTCGGCGAAGTTGCCGGCCTTATATTCGGCATAGCCTTCCCACAGACGCGCCGCCGGATCGGCCGACAGTTGCGGTGAACTGAGGTCGGCCTTGGCGTCGGCGTAACGCCCGGTCAACATCTTGGCGGCGACGCGCAGCCCACGTACCTGCGGATCGTCGAGCGAGCGCGGATTCTGCCGCGTCAGCATGTTGAGCACGCCCTGGGCTTCGTAATGCATGCCCTGGCCGACCAGGAAGCGCGCCAGGGCCAGTCGCGCCGTGTTCGGACCGGCGGCCCCCAATTGCGCTTCATCGGCCGCCGCCACCTGAAGCGCGCTGTAACGTGGCAGGAAGCCTTCCTCGGGCTTGGCCGACCAGTCCGGGTTCATCAGGCTGGCGAACAGGGCGTTCTTGTATTCGAGCTTGGAATCGTTTGGCTTGGCGTTGGGATCGAGCGGCGACAGGGTCAGGCCGTCGGGCCGCGAGATTTCAATCAGGTCGCCGTCGACCTTTACCTTGACGTCGGGCGTCATGCGCTCGACGACCACACCCTGCGCCGTCGACGACAGGGTCGCCTCCAGGGTCTGGCGCGTGGCGGCCATGTTTTTCACGGGACCGCGCGCCGTAATCACCGCCATGCGGTCGCCGACGCTGGGGTCGCGGATCCAGGCGACGCGCGTGACGCCCGCCATGTTGACATTGAGGCTGGGCACGCCGGTCGAATCGTCGCGGATGATCGCGCCCTGCGATGCCTTGTTGTCCAGCGCCTTGCCGCCCAGCCGCACGCGCCAGGTCATGCCGTCGCTGTTGACCGAAAGGCTGCCGGTCGATGGCGCCTTGAGCCGCATGGCGGTGAAGCCGTCATTGCGCGTCCACTGCACGTCCTGAACGACGGCGCCGTCCTTCAGTTCGGCCGGCAGGCGCAGGTCGGCCTCGCCGTCGAAGACGATCCATACCGACTCGCCGCGCCGAAACACGGCCGAAGCCACCGGCCCTGGGAAGGCGAAGGCGATGTCGCGCCCGCCCTCATTGCTCGCGACCTCGACCAGGACCTGGGGCGCGGGCTTGGCGGCTTCGGCGGCGGGCTTTTCGAGCTTCTTGGCGTCGGCGGCCAGAATGTCCTGGAGGCTGACGCTGACCGATCCGGTCTTCGCCTGTTTCGCCAGGTCCTGTTTCGACTTGTCCGGGTCGATCTGGACGAAGACGGCACCGTCTGCCCGGCCAAAGCGCGTCTCATAGCCCTCGACCACCTTCAGCCACAGCTCGGTGGCGCGCGCATCGTTCTTGACGTTCACGCCGGCGATGCCGATCGGCGGATTGGCGCGCATGTCGCCGAGATCGGGCTTCAGGCTGCCCGGCAATCGGATGACGATCTGCCCGTCCTGGCGGCGAACCGACGCCTTTGAACCGACACTGCCGTAGATTTCAATGCGTCCGGACTGGGCGTTGCGGCCGATGCGGATATCGACTTCGGCGCGCGGAGCGATATTGAGATTAAGCGGATCGCCGATGGCGAGGCCGGCGAGACTGAAACTGGCGGCCGCCACCAGGGCCGCCGTCGCTCCCAGCGCCCGGCCAAGCGACATCGGTGTCGAGGTGGCGGATGACTTCAGCTTTCCGCGCGTAGCCTCCAGTCCCCCGGTTTCGGGAGCTAGGCCGTCCAAAGAGGGTTTGCGGGCACGGTTCATCACCGCCGAACATGCCTAATTGGCGTTTAATGTAAGTTAATGAACTGCATAAAATCCAGGTTCGACACTGTTCAGCAATTGCTCAGACCGCGCTCATGCCGCTCACCCGGCGTCACGATAGGAATCAGGCCTCATCAATACTGGAGGCAATGATAATGGAAAACGTACAAGGCGGGCGCGACCGCTGGAAAGTCGCCGTATGGGTGGCCGCATTCGGATTATGGCTGACGCCGCTGATCGCCATGCAGTTCACCAGGGAGATGGACTGGGATACGTTCGACTTTGCCGTGTTCGGCGCCATGCTGCTGAGCGTATGCGGCCTGCTCGAACTGGCGACGCGGATGTCACGCAGCCCGTTCTACCGGCTGGGTTTCGGCCTCGCTTTGGTCGCGGGCTTCGTCCTCATCTGGATGAACCTGGCGGTCGGCATTATCGGCTCGGAGGACAATCCGGCCAACCTGATGTATGCAGGCGTCCTAGGCGTAGGCGCGGCGGGCGCCATCCTGGCCCGGCTTAAGCCGCAGGGCATGGCCATCGCGCTCGTCGTCATGGCGATGGCGCAAGGCCTCGTCTCGGCGACCGCCGTCTTATCCGGCTATTTCACCGTACCACTGGACGCTGCCTTCATCGCCGTCTGGCTGCTCTCGGCCTGGCTGTTCCATACCGCCGCCCGTCGCGAGAAAATTGGGCCCACCGCCTGACGTCAGACGAAGGCCAGGTCGTCCTTCGTCACGACCGCGCCATTGCTTATGAGCGCGATTTCGAAAGCCGCCCCGGCGCCGTCGCCGTCCGCGTCCCAATAGAGGCGCTGTCCGGCGGCGTCCCAGACAAACTGGGCCGACGCACCGACCGCCGCACTACCTGCGGTGAATTCCGAGGCTGTCAGGACATGGCCGCTGGCAAAGCCATAGTCCGCGCCTGAAAACACCAGACGGTCGACGCCATGGACGAAATCGACAACGTGGTCGTGGCCATTGACCGCGACCGACGCAAAGACGAAATCGTCCGCGCCCGCGCCGCCGCCCAGCACGTCCTGGCCGTGGCCACCGGTCAGGGTGTCGGCGCCATTGCCGCCGGACAGGCGGTCGTGGTCGTTGCCGCCCGACAGGCTGTCATTGCCGTCCCAGCCATAAAGGCTGTCATTGCCAAGCCCACTTTCCAGCACGTTATTGCCGGTATTGCCGTTCAGGCTGTTGCTCAAGCCGTTGCCCGTGCCGCTGAGGTCCGCCGTGCCGGTCAGGATCAGGGCCTCGACATTGGGTGTCAAGGCGAAGTCGATCGAAGACCGGACGGTATCGTTGCCTTCATCGGGCACTTCGTAAATACGGTCACCGACGTGATCGACGACGTAGGTGTCGTCGCCGGCCAGGCCGAACATCTGGTCGTTGTCGATGCCGCCATCCAGCCAGTCATTGCCCTGCCCGCCTACCAGCGAGTCCCAGCGTGCTCCGCCAAGAATCGTATCGTTACCCGCTCCGCCGTTCAGGGAATCGCCACCGGCGCCACCTGACAGGAGGTCATCGCCGTCTTCGCCGCGTAGCGTATCGGTGTCCGCGCCGCCATAGAGCGAGTCGTTGCCGTCGTCGCCGACCAACAAGTCGTTGAGTAGGCCGCCAAAGAGACTGTCCGCGCCGTCTCCGCCCCGGAGAATATCGTGGCCGTTGGCACCATCCACCGTATCGCCGCCGCCCAGGGCTTCGATCGAGTCCGCACCAGGCGTGCCGGTCAGAAAGTCAGCGCCCTCGGTCGGGTCGGGCGCGAATATCCGCGCTTTAACCGAGGCATCGCTGCTATCCCCCAAGGTGCCGCTGTAATCGGTCCAGCCGATGACGAAGCCGCCCCCCTTCAGACTCGTGATGGTGGAGCCTCCCTGCGTTTCCGCCGTCTCGACATTGACGAGGAAGTTGCCACCTACGGGGCTGCCGGTTGCATCAAATATCTGAGCTCTGACGTCGTAAAGACTGGCCACCGTCTCGGTATCATCCTGCCAGGTTACAACAAAACCACCGCTCGCCAGTGCGACCACGTCCGGTACCAGCTGGTTTCCCACGCCCGCGGGATCAACGGCGATTTCTCCGCCGATTTTGGCCCCGGATGCACTGAAGACCTGCAATAAAACTTGCATTGTTACATCGCCGCCCGGCAGGTCCACATAGCTTACCCAGGTTGCGACAAACCCGCCGCCAGCCAGCCCGCTTATAGCTGGCCAAATCTGTCCATTGACCGTGGTGGTGTTGACGCGGAACTCACTGCCAAGCTTTGCTCCGGAGGCCGTAAAGACCTGCGCCTTGATATCGGCTCCGTTCCCGCTCGTTCCATCACCGTAGGAGTCAGTCCAGCTAACGACAAATCCGCCGCCTTCGAGCTTTGTTATGGTAGGCTCATCTTGCCCCGCTTGCACCTGGGTATTTACCAGGAACTCGCCACCGACCTTCACCCCTGCGGCTGAGAATATCTGCGCCTTGATACTGTAGCTACTGTTGTCGCCCAGCGTCTTGCTATAGTCGGTCCAACTGACGACAAAGTTGCCATTGTCGAGTCCGGTTGTGACGGGCGAATATTGTTGGCTGTTCGTCACCGAATTGACGAGAAATTCTTCCCCCACCTTCGCGCCGGTGGCGGTGAATATCTGGGCCTTGATGTTGATTATAGGTTGGTTGATGTCGAAGATATCCTGCCACGTGACAATAAAGTTGCCGTCGGCAAGGCCTGTCACTGTCGGAAGGGATTGAACGTTTTCTGTTCGGGTATTGACCAAAAATTCTCCCCCGACCGGTGCACCGGAAGCGTCGTAGATTTGCGCCCGTATACTGAGATCGGTGTCGCCCGAACTGCCGCTCCTGTCCATCCATACCGCAACAAATCCACCAGTGTTCAGCGCTGCGATGTTGGGATAATATTGATTGCTGTTGGTGTGCGAATTGACGAGAAACTCTTCACGCGCCGTGAACTGATACGCCATGACTACCTCCCTGCTGGTTGAGATACTCTCATAGACAATAGACGGTCACATTGACCCCAAAGGTCTACGCGCTCAATTCACAAGTCCGGCAAGTTGGCGGTTTTTTATTACCCTTTTTTGACGGGTGTCGTGGCGGCCGGCGCAGCTTCCGCGCCCTTGGTCACGCCGCCGCTGGCAGTCGCCTTGTTCAGCTTGTCCTGCAGGCTGTCGGCCTGCTTCATGCGCTGCGACAGCTTTTCGGTCAGGTCGCGCGCGGCATCCGGTGACATGGCGCCCAGAATAGCGGCCAGCGAGCGATCCTTCATGCCGGCGACGATCGGCAGGCGCACAGGATCGCTCATGGCGGTCAGGACGGCGGCGGCGTCCTTGGGCTTCATCGACTCGTAGACCTTGACCATGCGGACCGTGTCTTCGCTCGAGGTCTTGTTGGCCTGGTCGATCAGGCCCTGGATCTGGCTCTTCAGGCTCTGCAGTTGGGTGATCCGGGCGTCGAGCTTGCTGTCGGCGGCATCGATCAGCTGGCTGCGCGAATTGAGCTGCGCCTCGCGCTGGTCCAGTTCCGCCCGGCGGGTACCGAGGCTTTGCAGGATGTTCAGTTCGTTCGGCGAAATGCCCGCCTGGGCCGCCAGGTCTTTTACCGAAGTGGCGCAGATCGGCGCGGCCGGTGCAGCGGCTGCCGCATCCTTGGCGACAGAACCGGCGTCTGCGGCCTTAAGGATCGAATCCGTGGCATAGCTTTCCGTCGGGTCATCGGAATTTTGCGCTTCGGCGGCGGCCGCCTTTGGCTTTGCCTTCGCTTCGGCCTTGGGCTTTTCCGCGGGCTTCTTCTGCTCAGCCGCAAAGGCTTCGGCGGCCTGGAAGGCATTTGGCACCAGTTCCAGGCTGGTAATCGCCTTCATGGCCAGCACGCCGCCCACGGCGACGAACACGATCGGAAGAATGCGGGGAAGGTTGGCCATACTCTACTCGGGTGTTTGGGGCGAGACGCACACCCTGTTTGCGGCCTTTTGCTAAATATCGCGTTAACGGAGGTTAATGTTCGTTACCCAATCGGGCCTAATTGTCATCGCCGAAAAGGTCATCCTCAACCGACAAAACCCGCCGGGGCGGCAGGGTCAGGGTGCGGATCATTTCGTTCAGATTGGCGACGACCAACTCGGACATCTGGACCTTGTCGAGCATTTCGGCTTCGTCCTCGTCGGGCAGGTCCGGCAAGAGACTCTTGCGCTGACCGCCTCTGTCTGAGGACGTCGAGGCTGCCGACGAGCGGAAGCTGATGACATCGCGTTCGAACGGATCGCGCTTGTCCGGCTTGCCTTCAGGAGTCTTTTGGCCACGCGCCACATTCGGCGTCTTGGGCGAGGCCGACCAGGCGGGATTGTAATCGGCGTCTTCTTCCAGCTTCGGCTGGCGCCGGACCGGTTCACGCACAGGCTCAACGGGTACCTCGCGCACGACCGGCCTTGCCGGAGCAATCGGAACGGCTTGTTTCGGCGCGCTTTCCAGCCGCTTGGCGGTCTGCTCGGCACGGCCTTGCAGGGCCGAAAGCGAGCTCATCTGGCTATCGATCTCGCGGGCGGCGCGCTCGGCTCGGCCAACCTGGGTTTCGAGCTTTTGTATCAGGTCGCGCGCCGCCACGATGCGGCCGTGCAGCAGTTCCTGGCTGTCATCGGCTTCGGAACGCAACTCTTTCAGCGACTGGTAGGCGCGGATGGCTGCGCTGTCGAGCTCCGCGACGGCGCGGGCAAACTCTTCCTGACCGGCACGCAAGGTCTTCAGGCGCGTGTTCAGGCGCATGCCAAACGCCAGCGCTGCCAGCAGCAGCGCGACGAGGACACCGTCCATGATCAGGCCTGTGAGGTTCATCTTCCCCTTTGACTTCCGGCGCTACTTCTTACGCATTTGGGCCAGCCGGCGTTTGGTTGTCGACGCCAGGGGCTGTTCGACGCGCACGGCGATTGAATGGCCCTTTCGTCCCATGCGGCCTGTTGTCAGCGGAATCGCGCCGCAACGCAACTGCACCGGAGAATCAGCGTTTGCATTCAGCACGATCGTCTCTCCGACCTTGAAATTCAAGACCTTGGA
>CBFGPQ010000155.1:0-8708 GCA_965650705.1 uncultured Asticcacaulis sp.
GCGTCCTGTTCACGCTTTCAGGGTGCTTGCTTTTGTACTTCCTTCTTAACGACCACATCTTCGACATCGACCCCAATCGCATGATCCAGCCGCTGGATGCCGAACGCTTTTCGGCCCTCAGCCCGGACTATATCGCGTTGCTGGGCCGCGAGATGTTCGCCGAAGATCCGCAGGTTCACAAGCGCAACCCGGAGCGCGCCCGGCGGTTGGCGCTGCTGATCCATCTCAAGATGCCGCGCATCAACGCCGCCCAGTTCTTTGTCATGCAGGCCGACGGCAACCCGAACAATGTCGACGCCGACTTCAAGTCGATCAATCCCGACGATGTCGGCGCCCTCTATCAGCATCAGATGGCCGGTATGCTGAGCGCGTCCCTGGTCGACCAGGAAGTCTGGCACCGCATGGCGGCCTAACGCCTAACGGGGCGCTCCGAACCAGGCAGTCATCACCGCGTGAAGGCCGTCGCCGCCTTCGCCGCCTGCCCACGCCACGTGGCCATCGGGGCGGATCAGCACGGCGCCCGGTGCCGCGACGGTTCCGATGGCCGGCAATTCCCATAGCCCGTCGTATTGCGCGTGAACGTGCCTGGCGCGGGCCGACCACGGCGTGATATCTAGCCTCCCGGCCCCGCTGAAGTCCAGCAAGACAGGCTGCGCGGCGTGCAGCAGCGTGTAGACGCGCGTAACGCCTTCCGGCAAGGCAAGATCGAGATCGGGCATGCGCCGGCCAAGCAGAGGATGGCCGTCGCCGAGGTCGTAGCGGATGCTCAAGCCCGACATTTCGGCGGCCACCTGCTTGCGTAGAATGTCCATGCCAAGCCAATCGGTTACAATATCGCGCAGGGCCTCGGTACGGTCATCGGTCCTTTGCAGGGCCACCTGCGCCATGGTCGTGCGGAGGACGCGCGCGGCCACCGGATGACGTTCGGCTTGATAGGTGTCGAGCAAGCTTTCGGGGGAAGAGCCTTTCACCACTTGGGCCAGTTTCCAGCCCAGGTTGACTGCGTCCTGCACGCCGGTATTGAGGCCCTGGCCGCCAACCGGGGAGTGGACATGCGCCGCGTCGCCGGCGAGCAGGACCCGTCCCTGGCGATAGGTTTCCGCCTGCCGCGACATGTCGGTGAAGCGCGAAATCCAGGTCAGGTTATGGATGCCGTAGTCCGTGCCGCAGGCGGCAACGAGGGCCTCGCACAAGTCTTCGAGGGTGGGCTCGGTCGTGGCGCCTGGCGTCCTTTCCGTCACCATGATGTTGACGGGGCCTTCCGTGGCGAAGATGATCTTTCCGTCGCGGATTTCATAGTTTTCCCGGCCGAATGCGTGCATGCCCCAGGCCGTGCGGTGGACGCCGAGCGGCGGCTCTTCGCGCATTTCGGCCTCGGCCAGGATATTGCTCACCGTCGCCTCCCAGCCGGGAAAGGCGATGCCGGCGGCTTTGCGGATCACACTGCGGCCGCCGTCGCAGCCGACAAGATAGCTGGCGCGCAAAGATCCGCCGTCGGACAAGGCGACGGTGACGCCGGACTCGTCCTGGGAAAAGCCTGTAACGTTGCGGCCGCGATAGACCGGCACCCTCAGCTCTTCGACCCAGCCGGCGAGAATGTGTTCGATATGTTTTTGCCTGAGCGCCAGCCCGTAATTGTGCCGCGTTGGAAAATCGCTGATGTCGAGGCGCGTAACGGCAAAGCCCGTGACCTGGGCGACCTGGCCTTCCTTCAGAAAACGGTCGACAATGCCGCGTTGGTCGAGCACTTCGAGCGTGCGCGCGCTTAGGCCGCCGGCGCGCGAACCAATAAGCGTCTGGTCAGGACGGCGCTCGACAATCGCGACATCTACTCCGGCCAGGGCCAGTTCGCCCGCCAGCATCAGGCCCGTCGGCCCCGCGCCAGCGATCAGTACCGCGTGCTCACCCATTTTCATCTCCCTGTACGGATAAAGCTCTTTTGCGTAAGGCTTTGTTATTTAAGGGAAAGAATCTGTGCGAGCAATTCTTGTAATTTATAGGTTCAGCCCCAGATAAGAACTGTGAGCCCGACGCCGTTTAGTTGTCGCGGGCCGTGATCTCCGCCAGTTTCTCGAGCTTTTGCCGCCAGCCGTGCATGGCGCCGCCGAAGGCCTGTGCCTGGTTCGGCCGGAAGCCGGCCTGTTCGACGCGCAAATGCGTGCCGGTGGCCGTCGGCGTCAGGGTAAATGTTACCACACTGTCGAGATTATAGGCCGGATCGTCGTGGACGTAGTTCCAGGTATAGGACAGGGTCTTGCCGGGCTCGATGGCCAGGACTTCGCAGTCGAGCACCCCGCCCCAGTCGCCGCGCAGATTGAAACGATGGCCGACGGTCGGCAGGAAATCGTTTTTCATCAGCCACTCCTCCATCAGGTGCGGCTGGGTGAGGGCGCGCCACAACCTTTCGGGCGGATGCGGGAAGTCCCGTTCGACGGTGACGGTCTTTGTTTCGGTCATTTGCTTTTCTTTTTGGCGGCGGGCGTGGCGGCATTGAACGCCACCGCGGCACGGATCAGCGCCTTGAAGGCGTCGGCGTTGATGACTTCACCCTGTTTGAAGTCGATGGCGCGGCGGGCATTGCCCTCCAGGCTGGAATTGAACAGGCCTGACGGGGCTTCGAGCGAGGCGCCTTTGGGGAAGGTCGTTTTGACGGCGGCCTTGTAGGTCTCGCCGGTGCATATAATGCCGTCATGCGACCAGACCGGAATGCCCCATTTCCATTCCTCGACCACCTCGGGATCGGCCTCGTGGATCAGCGCGCGCACCCGGGCCAAAGTCTCGCCCCGCCAGTCGGCCAAGTCGGCGATGGCCGCATCGATCTTTTCCGGAACACTCAGGTGGCCGCGGCCGGGAACGGGTTTCTTCATGGCTTGGTCTCACATCTTCTCGCCAGGCAACTGGCTGGCCTGTTTGATCCAGTCGGCGAACTGCGCCTCGTCGAACTGGCCCTCGTGGATATCGTAGTAGCGTACCGCTGGATATTTCGACTTGCCCGCCGGGACGGGAACAAGCGATGCGCCCTGGAAAAAGGTCACCTTGATATATTTGGTAAAGCAGTGGAACGAGGCGAACCACAGGTCGTCTTCCATGCCGTAAAACGGCGTGTTCCACTTGACCGCCTTTCTGACGCCGGGCACCGTCTCTGTGACAATGGCGTCGAGCCGGCGGCCGATATCACGTTTCCAGTCCGGCATGGCGTCGATATAGGCCTGCACGACTGCATCGCCATAGCCCTTGGCGATCTGCGGATTGCCGCCTGACAGGAGCTTGGGCGCGCTCATCGTGCCGGTCGCGCCTTGGCGAAATAGGGCAGGGCGAACATGGAGAGGCCGGTGAACAGAAGCAGGAAAAGCGGCGGCAGGGGCGCATAGGTCACCCACATGATCTGGTGACCCAGGCCCATCACCACGAAGTTGGCGATGACGGTCAAGGTGAAGACGATCGACACCCAGCGGTGGAACTGACGAATTGCGTTGTTCATTGGTCCATCCTTTTCAGCAGGTCATCCAGGTGGTCGAAGCGGCGCTCCCAGAAGCCGGTCATTTGGTGCGCCCAGTCGGTGAGCGGTGACAGCGCGCCTGGCAGGGCACTGTAATGCGTTTGGCGGCCTTCCTGGCGGTCACGCACCAGTCCGGCCTCTTTCAGCACGCCGAGGTGTTTCGAGACGGCCGGTTGCGACACGCCGGCCTGGGCCGTCAGGGCCGCGACCGTCTGTTCCCCGTTGCGGCACAGCCGTTCGAAGATGGCGCGCCGGGTGGGGTCCCCCAGCGTGCGGAACAGGATATCCGGTCCAGACGGGATCAAACTCATAACTCCTCGGTTATGAGTTGACGTATAACTCGTGAGTTATGAGTTGGTCAAGAGGGCTATTAAATGAAAAGTCTTCCCTTACGGACATTTTTGTTACTTGACGTTCACGTAAGTTGAATTGGTTTTCTCTGGCGCGAGACTATATTGGTGGCATGACCGACGCTGCCGCTCATTATCCGTCGCTTGGCGCACGTTATGCCGACCTGGTCGTGCATATCGTAGGCCTCGCGCTTGCCCTGTTCGGTGGCGGGCTGGCGCTGGGGCTTGCCGTCAGCCAGGGCCTTTTGGGACAGGTGGCGGCGGTAACGGTCTATGCGGTGGGCTTTATTGCCATGCTGGCCTTTTCGATGGCTTACAACTTCGCCAAGCCAAGCTGGCAGCCCTTTCTGCGCAGGCTCGACCATGCCGGCATCTTTTTGATGATCGCCGCCTCCTATACGCCGTTCACGACCCAGGCGCTTGAGGGAGGTTGGGCATGGGGCATGAGTATCGCCGTCTGGTCGCTGGCAGGCCTCGGCATGCTGGGTAAACTGCTGCTGCCCGGCCTCGGCAAGGTCTTCTGGATACCGCTTTATCTCGTGCTGGGCTGGCTGATCATTATCGCCATCCGCCCGATGGTCCGCGAAGTGCCCTTGCCGGCCATGATCCTGCTGGCAGCGGGCGGCGTGGTCTACAGTGTCGGCACCATCTTCTACATGATGAAGCGGCTCAAGTTCCGCCGCGCCATCTGGCACGGCCATGTCCTGGCCGGCGCTGCCACCCATTACGCCGCCGTTCTGGTCGGCGTCGTGCTGGCGACTTCGCACTGACTCGGAGCGATATGGCGAAAAGTGCCAAGAAGCGTCTTTGGGGTTTTCGCCTTGAATATCGCGACACAGCAAAAATTAGATCGGTATGATTTTTCACTTAAAATCATACCGATCTAAATCAGCCGCCGGTTTCGATCTTATGGATCAGCGCCGCCTTGCGCGCCTCCTCTGGCGTGCGGACCAGCGAGGCGCCATCGCCCAATCCGTCCGCAACCTTCTGCTTCAGCGCCCGGGCGCGATCGATGTCCTGGATATTGACCGGTTCTTGTTCAGCCATGACGGCCTCCTTTGTCAAACTTGACCGTCGTTGTGCGTCTCAGGCCATGACGATGTCGATAAGGAAGGCGGCGAAGGGCATAAAGGGTGGGTAGAGACGCGCCGCACTTACAGGAAACTGATGCATCGCGCACTGCGTCCACATTGCGCGGTTGTACCGCGTTAACCGAATGTCGGCGAAGGCCAACAGCGCAACGGCATCCCAATGAGCGACATGCAAGGTCCGGACACCGGCTATCCGGCGAGACGAATTTCCTGCATCATCTGCGCCTATAACGAAGCGGACAAGATTGCCAATATTCTCAAGGCCGTAGACGGCCATCCACTGCTGTCCGAAGTCATCGTCGTCAATGACGGCTCGACCGATGGCACAGCGGCTTTGGCGCAGTCGTTTCCGGAAGTCACCCTGATCTCCTATCCTGCCAATCGCGGCAAGACCTACGCGCTCAGCCAGGGCATGGCCGCGGCCAAAGGCGATCACTTCATGCTTATCGATGCCGATCTGTCAGGGCTGACGGCTGCCGACATCTTTGCGCTCGCCGCGCCGGTAACGGCCGGCAGGGCGGAGGTTAGCATCAGCCTGCGCGCCAACAGCCTGGCGCTTTACCGTGCGCTTGGCCTCGACTTCGTTTCAGGAGAGCGCCTTATTCCGGCGGACCTGGTGAGGCCGCATCTGGCCCGGATGGAGCGTTTGCCGCGCTGGGGCGGCGAGGTCTTCATCAACAGCCTGATCACGGCTGCGCGGCTGCGCGTCGAGGTGGTCGACTGGCCGGGCGTCTTCAATATCCGGAAAGCGCAGAAGGTTGGCGCCTGGCGCGGCCTATTGGCCGAGCTGACCATGACGGCGGACGTCTTTCGCGTCCTGTCGCCGGTCATGGTGGTCCGGCAGAACGTGGCCCTGCTGTCGCTGATGCGGCGGCCCGCGCCACAGCGGCGTGTCCGCTTGCGTTTCGGCCTGCCTTCCGTGGGCAGCATGCGCGACCTTCTGTCGGGCCGCTGGCCCGTGGCTTGAGCGCATTCACACAATTGTCCGACGATTGTAACGTGAGTTGAAAACAAGGGTGCCGAAAAGCTGTTGAATTTCGCTGCGGCGCAACATATCTTGGATTTGTTCGGCGCTTTCGCGCTGATTGCCCTTCCTGGGCGTTTCCTCCCTGTAAAACTTGCCGCGCCGCAATGCGCGGCTTTTTTTTGCCTTATCGCCAACTTACGCGACACCTGAAGTCCTGTAGCCGTATCTTATGTCTGGGCGTCTACTGTTATGCCCACACATGACAGGAGGCGCAGATGGACGAGCAATCAAGGCGCGACACGCATTCCAACGGTTCGGAACGTCAGGAAAGGACGTTCCGGAAGGACGGCTATAACGCCGATTTACGCGGCATGCCGGTCGATATCGAGCCTGTTCCGCGCGATGCCGCAGGCGCGGCCATCGATATTCGCTCCGATACCATGCCTAACGACGGCATCGTTGTCGTGCATGATGACGACGATGAGATCCTCGATGCTGAAAAGGCAAATGCCGATAAGGCGCCTTAAAAGCGCAGGAAGAGGTTCTTCAGCCACAATGGGCCGCTGCGCGACACGTCCTGCCAGTCGGCTTCGGCATCTTCGTCCTCGGGCGTGTAGCCCCAGGGGTTGAACAGCTTCACTTTTGAGAAGCGGTAGGCCGACAGGCTGCGGGTCACAAGCGTCAGGCCGTGGGTCAGGGCTGTGGCGGCCAGCAAGGCATCCCGGTCCTTACCGTCGGCAAAGGGCAGGGCGGCACGCCGTTTGGTGACGGCAAGGTCGACGCTCAATATCCTGCCTTCGAACGCCGCCGGCACGGTCTCCTCGATCCATGATCGCAGGGCCGCACCCAAGACCTTGTCCTTGCGCTGGACCTCAGCGATGCCGCCTTCCAGTTCGAGCAAGCTCATGACCGAAATGAACAGGTTCTGGGCGGGCGCGTTCGACGCCCAGCGCGTGACGTGTTCGTCGGCGCGGCCTGACTTGGCGCGGCGCAGTTCAGCGATGACGGGGGTGTCGAGCAGGTACATACGGGAGCATGCTCCGAAAAAGTGGAAACCGGTTTTTCGGGTCAAGCATGCGACCCACTGAGAAATCTAAAACCCTTCCTCACGGCGGTCCCAGCTGCCACCGCGCGCGGCGTCGAAATCGACGGCTTCCGCCTCAGGCTCCGGCATGGCCAGCAGGTCGACGATCGATTCCGTCCGTCCGGTTATCTGGCGGAAGGCGTCGAAACTCATCAGCACGTGGGTCGGCCGGCCGCGATCGGTGACGAAGACGGGTTCCAGCCGTGCATCGCGTTTGGCCCTGCCGACATCCTGGTTGAATTCGCGGCTGGTCATGGTGCTCATTTTGATTCTACATTTCTACAATTAGTGGCCTTAATTATGTTTCTACATTACTACAATGTTGTCGCTACGCAACAGAAATTTTCCTAAGTAAAATAAACAGGTTGATATCCGTCCTTATGGAAAATTTACGCTTGCCATAACGCGAATATCGACAATAGCTTCGGACCAAGACGGCGAAAAAAGTCCGTTTTTCGAAATTGCATAGTCCGGGAGGATACATGTTTACCGCATCGACGGCGCCCAACATATGGGAAAGCACCGTTCACGAAATCACCAATGTGTTGTCACCCCACGGCGCCCTCGGGCCCGATGGCGTCACCAAGCTCTATGCGCCGGGCGACTATTCGATTCACTTTTTCCTGCAACTGGCGGTGATCATCATCACCTGCCGCGTCGTCGGCTGGCTGGGGCAGAAGCTGCTGCACCAGCCGCAGGTCGTCGGCGAGATGATCGCGGGTGTCGTACTCGGGCCATCGCTGTTCGGCCTGCTGGCGCCGGAAATCCAGGCCGCCATCTTTCCCAAGGAAATGAAGAGCGTGCTCTATACCGGCGCGCAGTTCGGCGTCGGCCTCTACATGTTCATGGTGGGCTGCACTTTCCGCGGCGACCACTTCGCCAGCAAGGGCAAGAGCGCCATGCTGGTCTCGCTGGCCGGGATTTCCGCGCCGTTCGCCTTCGCCATCCTGATCACGCCCTGGCTGCTGACCGTGCCGGGCCTGTTCACGCCGGGTATCTCGCAGTTCGCCGCCACCCTGTTCATGGGCGCCTGTATCGCCCTGACCGCCTTCCCGATGCTGGCGCGCATCATCAACGAACGCGGCCTTGCCAATTCGTCGCTGGGCACGCTGTCTCTGACGGCCGGTGCGTTTGATGACGCCATTTCGTGGTGCGTCCTGGCGGTCGTTCTGGCGACCTTCGGCGCCGGTCCGGGCGTTGCCGTCCTGGCCATTGTCGGCGGTATCTCGTTCGCGCTCTTCGTCGTGCTGTTCGGCCGCAAGCTGCTGGCGCCGCTTGGCCGCATGGTCGAGGAAAAGGGCGAGATGAGCCACACCGTCCTGGCCATCACCATGATCTGCTTTTTCTTGTCGGCCTTCGTCATGGACGCCGTCGGCATCCACGCCATCTTCGGCGGCTTCATCCTGGGCACGGCCATGCCGCGCGGCAAGTTCGTCGAGGAACTGAAGAAGAAGGTCGAGCCGTTCGCCGTGATCGTGCTTCTGCCGATGTTCTTCACCTATTCGGGCCTGAACACCCGCATGGACATGGTCAATTCGTGGTCGATGCTGCTGGTCGCCCTGGTTATCCTGGCCGTCTCGGTCGCCGCCAAGTTCGGCGCCTGCTACGCCGCCGCCCGCATCAGCGGCGAGGACAACCGCACGGCTTTGGGCATCGGCGCCCTGATGAACTCGCGCGGCCTGATGGAACTGATCATCATCAATATCGGCCTGCAGAA
>CBFGPQ010000156.1:0-8662 GCA_965650705.1 uncultured Asticcacaulis sp.
GACGCCCAGCGAAAACGGGCGGTATTTGGTCTCTGGGTTCGGCAGCATGGACATGGGGCGAGCCCTTAGGGCTATGGCGCGGGCGAGTCAATGGAGGGTGGATCACACCTGATGTCGCCTATGCAGGATTTTCTTGTATTCGGTGAGGCGAAAGAGTAGACAGGTGGCAATTGTTATCTGCCTTGCGCCGGGTCCAAAGAGAATCTCTTCGGGCGACGGCGCGCTTTACGTTCAGACAAAGGGAACCGTATGGCTCGCGTCACCGTCGAAGATTGCGTCGAAAAGATCGACAACCGCTTCAACCTCGTTCTCCTGGCCGCCCATCGCGCCCGCGCCATCTCCAGCGGTTCGTCCATCCTGGTCGATCGCGACAACGACAAGAACCCGGTTGTTTCGCTGCGCGAAATCGCCGACGGCGTCCTGGCGCCGAATGCCCTGACCGAAAGCCTGATCGCGTCGCTGCAGCGCGTCGACGAGCGTACCGAGGCCGAGGAGGAAGCTGAAACCCTGGCCCTGCTGGCCGATCCGACCCATCAGCAGATGTCGGAAGGCGACCTGATCCGCGCCCTGCAGTCCGACCGAGACGGTGGTCAGGAAGAGCGTTACTAAAAACGTTCCGGGTAAGAGATTATATAGAAGGTCCGGGCATGCTTCCCGGACCTTTTTTGTTTGGCTGTTTCGCCTATGCGTGAGACAGTTGTCCCGTATCAGAGCAGGGTTTGAGTGAATGTCCGCAGAGGGTGAACAGATTGCCGTAACAACACCGCCGTCCGGTGGAGGCAATGCTGCGGCCGATGTGGGCAGTGATGCGGCCAAGGTCATGGCGGCCAATCGGCCGAAGTTCCTTCGCCAGGTCGAGTTGATCGAGCGTGTTGCCGCCTATGATCCGACCGTCGACGAAGCGCTGCTCAACCGCGCCTATGTCTACGCCATGCGCATGCACGGCGCGCAGTTGCGGGCGTCGGGTGACCCGTACTTCGCTCATCCGATTGAAGTCGCCGGGATTCTGACCGACTACAAGCTCGACGCCGCCGCCATCGCCACGGCCCTGCTGCACGACACGATCGAGGACACGCCTGCGACGCGCGAGGAGATTGCCGCCAAGTTCGGCGATGAGATCGCCAGCCTTGTCGAAGGCGTCACCAAGCTGACTCGGCTTGAGCTGCAATCGGAATATACCAAGCAGTCGGAAAACCTGCGCAAATTCATCCTGGCGATTTCCAAGGACATCCGCGTCCTGCTGGTCAAGCTGGCCGACCGCCTTCACAATATGCGGACGCTGCACTTCGTGGCGCCGGAAAAGCGCGAGCGAATCTCGCGTGAAACCCTTGAAGTCTATGCACCGCTGGCGCGTTCGATCGGCTGCAACCGCTTCGCGACCGAACTTGAGGATCTGGCGTTTTCGCACATCAATCCGATGGCGCACGCCGCCATCATCCTGCGCCTGAAAGAAATGCGGGAAGAGAAGGGTGATGCCATTCGCGCCATTGCCCGCGACATCGCCGCCAAGCTTGAAAAGGGCGGTATCTTTGCCCGTGTCTCCGGCCGCGAAAAGTCGCCCTATTCGATCTGGAAGAAGTTGCAGCGCAAATCCATTGGTTTTGCTCAGCTTTCCGACATATACGCCTTTCGAGTCGTTATGAATGACGTTGATGAATGCTATCGCGCGCTTGGCATTCTCCACCGCGTCTGGCCGTGCGTCCAGGACCGCTTCAAGGACTTTATCTCGACGCCGAAGGCCAACAATTACCGGTCGCTGCACACCACCGTGGTGGGTCACAAGGGCACGCGCATCGAGATGCAGATTCGCACCGAGGAGATGGACCGCATCGCCGAAGAGGGTGTCGCCGCGCACTGGGGCTACAAGAACCAGACTTACGGTTTCGACGAAGAGGCCGCGACGGCCGATGGCGGCCGTAACCCGATGAATTCGCTGCGAAACATCATCTCGATTGCCGAGAATGGTGGTGATTCGGAAGACTGGGTCGAACACGCCAAGATGGAGATGTACACCGACCAGGTGTTCGTCTTCTCGCCCAAGGGCAAGCTGATTTCGCTGCCGCGCGGCGCCATGCCGCTCGACTTCGCCTTCGCCGTCCACACCGAAGTCGGGGAGACGGCCATAGGCTGTCTGATCAATGGCGAGCACCGGCCGCTGCGGACCGTCTTGCAAAACGGCGATCAGGTCGAAATCCTGACCGGTCATGAGTCGCGCGTCAACCAGGATTGGTTCTCTCTGACCGTGACGGGCAAGGCGCGTTCGGCGATTCGCCGTCACATCCGTCAGCGCGAACGCGATGATTTTGTGTTCGTGGGGCGCACGGCCCTGATGCGCGCCGCTGCCCAGGTCGAAAAACGGATCGACGACATCAGCTGGCGTCCGGCGCTGGAGCGCTTCAACGTCGAAAGCGAAGAGGAACTGCTGGAGTTGTGTGGCCGGGGCAAGATCCTGCCGGTCAAGATCCTGGAGGCCGTCTTCCCCGGCCTGAAGATGCCGCTGCGCCTGTCGACAGAAACCCTGACACGGATCAGGGACGGTGAGGGCGGCCAGGCCTTCGTGCGCGGTTCGGCTTTGGCCGAAAGTCAGCGCGTGCTGTTTTCAAGATGTTGTTCCCCGGTGCCGGGCGAACGGATTATCGGCATTATCGAGGATGATGGCTGCCACGTGCACTCGATCGAGTGCGAGACCCTGGAGGCGCTCGAGGCCGAAAAGGACCGCTGGATCGACCTGCACTGGACGCTGAACGCTGAAAAGAACACCTTAAGTGTCGCGCGTATCCGTGTGACCATGCAGAACAAACCGGGCGTGCTGGGGCAGGCGTGCACTTTGATCGGCGAAGCCAAGGGCAACATCGTCGACATCCATATCGCGCCCAAGCAGATGGACTATCTCGAGATCGATTTCGATATCGAGGTCATGGATGCGCGCCACATCACCAATATCTCGGCGGCGCTTCGGACCTCACCGATGATCGAAAGTGTCGACCGGGTGCGCGGATAAATCCGTCACGGGCTCTTTAGCTTGTGACGGCGCTGCGCTAAAGGCATCAGTTCTGGACCGAACAGGATGATGCCTATGACCAACGACGATGTTCTCAACGAATTCCGCGCCGCCAATGCCCTGCGCATCGGCCATTTCGTGCTGTCGAGCGGGTTGCATTCGCCAATGTTCCTGCAAAAGAACCTGGTCTTCATGGACACGGCGCGCTGTGAGCGCCTGTGCAAGGCGCTGGCGGAGAAGATCACGGCGCAGGTGGGCGCGGTCGATGTCGCCGTCTCGCCGGCCGTCGGCGGCATCATCCCGGGCTATGAGACCGCGCGCCACCTGAAGGTGCCGTCGATCTATGTCGAGCGTGAAGGCGGCCAGTTCAAGTTCCGCCGCGGCTTCCATGTCGAGCCCGGCGCCCGTGTCGTGATGGTCGAGGACATCGTCACCACCGGCCTGTCGTCGCGCGAATGCATCGAAGCCATCAAGGCGGCCGGCGGCGACGTGGTGGCCGCGGCCTGCATTGTCGACCGTTCCGGCGGCAAGGCGGATGTCGGCGTGCCGCTGATCGCGCTCGCCAGCCTGGAAGTGCCGGCCTATCCGGCCGACAACCTGCCGCCGGAACTGGCCGCCATTCCGGTCGAGGACCCGGGCAGCCGGAGGCTCGCCAACGCATGAACCGTATCCGTTTAGGTCTAAATGTCGATCACGTCGCCACTGTCCGCAATGCCCGCGGTGGCCATGCCCCCGATCCGGTGCGCGCCGCCGAGTTGGCGATCGCTGCCGGCGTCGACGGCATTACCGCCCACCTGCGCGAAGACCGCCGCCATATCGTCGACGCCGACGTCCTGGCGCTGAAAAAGGTCTGTGATGCGCATGGTAAGCCGCTCAATTTCGAGATGGCGGTGACCGACGAGATGGTCGGCATGGCGCTCAAGCTGATGCCGCACGCCGCCTGCCTGGTACCGGAACGCCGCCAGGAGCGGACGACCGAAGGCGGGCTGGATGTCGTGGGCCAGATCGGACCGGTGGGCGAGGCCGTGCGTCTGTTCAATCGTGCCGGTATCCGTTCGTCGCTGTTCATCGCCACCGATCCGGCTCAGGTCGAGGCGGCGGCGAAAGTCTCCGCGCCGGTCGTCGAGTTCCATACGGGCGCGCTGTGCGACGCCTTCCGCGAGAAGCAGGACGATCTTTTCAAGCATGAATTGAAGCGGTTACAGGCGGCGGCTAATCAAGCGCACAAGTTGGGCATAGAGGTCCACGCCGGCCACGGCATCGACTACGCCACAGTGCCGTTCATCGCGGCCATCCCCGAGATTCGCGAACTGAATATCGGCCACTTCCTGATCGGCGAGGCCATCTTCGTCGGGCTGGAAGCGTCGCTGAAGCGCATGCGCGAGCTGATGGACGCCCAGCGCCGGGATCTTACTGCATGATTATCGGCATCGGCATCGACCTGTGCGATGGGCGTCGCATCAAACAGTCGGTTGACCGGTTTGGCGATCGTTTCCTGAACCGCATCTATACGCCCGACGAACAGGCGCACGCCACAAAGGCGGCGCGCACCGACCTGAGCCTCGCCAAACGCTTCGCCGCCAAGGAGGCTGTGGCCAAGGCGTTTGGCACCGGCGTGCGCGGCTTCTTCTACACCGATATCGAAGTCGTCACCGGGCCGTTGGGCCAGCCGCGCGTCCTGCTGCACGGCGGAGCAGCCGACACGCTGCGCGGCTTGCTACCGGAAGGCGCCGAAGCCCATATTCATCTGTCGCTCAGCGACGAAGACCCTTACGCCACGGCCTATGCGCTGATCGAGGCGCGTGAAGCGCGGTAACCATTACCAAATCGTCATCCACCAAGGCGGCGTGCGACAAAAAACTGTCTTGCCCTTGCCATAATGCATGATTACGTGGTTCAAACGACGGAACGGGGGATGTTTCCGGAAAGAACCTAAAAGCAAGCCTGAAATGACGGGCGTGCAAATAAACTATGGGGCTGGCGTATAATGACGACATCGCGTGACGACTCAAACCTGAACCAGGGTGTAACCGCCGCTGCGCACGCGCACGCCGCGCCTTCGGTCGATGAGGTCGCGAGCGAAGATGGTCACGACGGCAGCGATGGTTCAGAGCCGCCCGCCAAGCAGTCGGCCATCGAGGAAGCCAAGGAAATCTTCGGCGTCGTGGCCGTGGCGCTGGTCCTGGTCATGATCCTGCGTACCTTCCTGTTCCAGCCCTTCACGATCCCGTCGGCGTCGATGGAGCCCAACCTGTACCAGGGCGACTACATTATCGTATCGAAGTGGAACTACGGCATCTCCAAATATTCCTTTCCGATCGCCGTGCCCATGATCGAAGGCCGCATCTTCAACAAGGCGCCGATGCGCGGCGATGTCGTTGTCTTCAAGCTGCCGTCCAACCCCAAGGTCGACTATATCAAGCGCGTCATCGGATTGCCGGGCGACCGCGTACAGATGAAGCGCGACCAGCTCTACATCAATGACCAGCCGGTGCCTTTCACCAATATGGGCACTGTCCAGGCGTCGGATGCACCGGCGGGCACGGCGAACCTGCAGCGCGAATTCCTGCCGAACGGCCGGGTCCACCAGATGCAGGACATGGTGCAGGATGGCCGCGCCGACAATACAGGCGTCTTTACCGTACCGATGGGCCACTACTTCGTCATGGGCGACAACCGCGACAATTCGCTGGACAGCCGCTTCTCGCCGGAAGATCCCTATGATTCGGGCGTCGGCTTTGTGCCGGAAGAGAACCTGGAAGGCCGCGCCGTCTTTATCCTGATGTCGTGGAAGGAAGGCTCGTCGCTCTGGAAGCCGTGGACTTGGCTGAATTTCAACTGGGAACGCTTCTTCAAGCCTCTTATATAGCGCTCAAACGCTAGCTAAGGCTTACCTCACGGGCGACGCGCTGTTGACAGGGCGCATCTACTCGGGCGCGCAGTCGCGCGTGCCGAAATGCAAGAAGCATTTCGGAGAGTGTAATCAGCCCCTCCTATTGCCGACCCATGGGCTGTGCTGTAAACGCAGCCCATGAACGCGCGTATCAAAGCCATCGACGCCCTGCAGGCGCGCCTGGGCTATACCTTTCAGAACCCGGAACTGCTGGATGTAGCGCTGACGCACGCCAGCGTCGCCGAGGGCGCGCGTAAAATCAAGGACAACGAGCGGCTGGAATTCCTGGGGGACCGCGTCCTGGGCCTCCTGACCGCCGAATCGCTGATGGAGGCGTTTCCCGACGCCGAAGAGGGCGAACTGTCGCGTCGCTTTCATTCGCTGGTCAGCCGCGATGCCTGCGCCGCCGTGGCAAAAGCGCTAGACCTCGGGCCGGCACTGCGTCTGGCGGCCGGTGAAACCAAAAGCGGCGGGCGCGCCAATCCGACGATTCTCGGGGATGCCACCGAAGCCCTGATGGCGGCCGTCTATGTCGACGGCGGCTACGAAACAGTAGTAAGGTGCTTCAAACCGCTGTGGGCCGAGGCCCTGCGTAACAGTGGCAATGCCTCGCGCAGCAATCCGAAATCCTTCCTCCAGGAATGGGCCGCCGCCAATAGCAAGGCGCCGCCGGCCTATAGCCTGGTCAACCGCAAGGGGCCCGACCACGCCCCTATCTTTACCATCGAAGTGCGCATCGACGGGGTCACGCCTCAGGCGGCGACCGGCAAGTCGCGCCAGGAGGCCGAAAAGGCCGCCGCCCTGCGCCTGATCGAACAGGAACAACTGAATTGACCGATTCCTCTCAAAAATGCGGCTTTGTCGCCATTATCGGCGCACCGAACGCCGGCAAGTCCACGCTCGTTAACCGGTTGGTCGGCACCAAGGTGTCGATCGTCACGCAGAAGGTGCAGACGACGCGTTTTCCGGTGCGGGGCATCGCCATCGAAGGCGACGTCCAGATGGTGCTGGTCGACACGCCGGGCATCTTCAAACCGCGCCGGCGGCTGGACCGCGCCATGGTTGCCTCGGCCTGGGGCGGCGCGCAGGACGCCGACTGTATCGTGCTACTGGTGGACGCCGCCGCGCAACTGGCCGTCAAGCATTCGACCGAGATCAAGGCGACGGCGGCTGACTACAAGGCTGTCGAAGACGTCGACATGATCATCGAAGGGCTGAAGACCAACAATGCCAAGGCGATCCTGGCGCTGAACAAGATCGACCTGATGAAGCGCGACAACCTGCTGGCGGTCGCCGATGAGTTATACAAGACCGGCGTGGTCGAAGACGTGCTGATGATCTCGGCCGAAAAGGGCAATGGCGTGGGCGATCTGAAGGCGCTTTTGGCCAAGCGGATGCCGGAAGGGCCGTGGCTCTATCCGGAAGACCAGGCGGCAGACGCGCCCGTCCGGATCATGGCCGCCGAAATCACGCGCGAGAAGCTGTTCCTGCGTGTCCATGAAGAGCTGCCCTATGCCGCCGCGGTCATGACGACCAAGTTCGAGGACAAGCCCGATGGTTCGGCGCGCATCGAACAGACCATTTTCGTCGAGCGCGACAGCCAGCGCCCGATCGTGCTCGGCAAGAACGGCCAGACGCTAAAATGGATCGGCCAGAAGTCGCGCGAGGACCTGTCAAAGCTGCTCGACCGGCAGGTGCACCTGTTCCTGCACGTCCAGGTGTCGGAAAAGTGGAGTGACGATCGCGCGCTGTACGCCCAATTTGGCCTGGAGTACGACAGCTAAGGATTGCACTTTCTTACTCCTCCCTGGCTTTGCCGGGGAGGGGGACCGTACGAGTGAGCCATCGGCAGATGGTGAGTGAGATGCGGTGGTGGGGACTACTCCCGACTTGCCACGTCGGCATTCTTGGTATCTTACGCAGGACGCCCCCACCACCGCATCTAGCGCTTCGCGCGTCGTGCGGTCCCCCTCCCCAGCAAGCTGGGGAGGAGTAACAACAGCAACTATCACGTCCAAACGAAACCCGTTCTGGCGGTCCGCGACTCTTAGGACATGTCATTGGAATACGAAGACGAAGCCATAGTCCTGAGTGCGAGGCTCCACGGCGAAACGGGGGCGGTGGTGCATGTCCTGACACGGCTGCACGGCGTCCAGGCGGCGCACATCGCCGGCGGGGCGTCGCGGCGAATGAAGCCGCTGCTGCAACCGGGCACACCTGTGACCTTTCGCTACCGCGCCCGCAGCGCCGACCAACTGGGCGCCGCGACAATCGAGGCGGACGGGCAGGGGCCGGATCTGCTCGATGATCCAGTGGGTCTGCTTGGCCTGCAATGCGCGGCGCTGATGACGCGCCAGGCCTTGCCTGAGCGCGAACGGCACGAAGGCGCCTATCATGCTTTCCGGGCGCTGTTGTCTGCCTTTGCGATTCCGGAAATCTGGCCGGCCATCTATGTCCGCTATGAGGCCGGGCTGCTCGAAGAGATGGGCTACGGCCTCGACTTGAGCGCCTGCGCGGTCTCGGGTTCGCAGGACAATCTCTGTTATGTCAGCCCGAAGTCGGCGCGCGCCGTCAGCGCCGACAGTGGCGAACCCTATAAGGACAAGCTCCTGCCGCTGCCGCAATTCCTGCTGTCATCGCAAGGTGGGATCGCGGATGGCGACGTCGTCAATGGCCTGAAGCTGACCGGTTTTTTCCTTGAGCGCCATGTCTTCCACCCCCACAACAGGCCCTTGCCCGATATCCGCGAACAGCTGGCGGCCGCATTA
>CBFGPQ010000157.1:0-8643 GCA_965650705.1 uncultured Asticcacaulis sp.
TGATGAACTCGCGCGGCCTGATGGAACTGATCATCATCAATATCGGCCTGCAGAAGGGCATTATCGGCCTGCCGCTGTTCGCCATGCTGGTCCTGATGGCCATCGTCACGACAGTCATGGCGTCGCCGGTCTTCGAGCTGGTCTACGGCAAGAAGGCGCGTGAAAGCGGTGAGCTGGGCGCGGTGCCCGACAACAGCGCCGCCTGATTTGAGGCCCCGGCCGGGCTGCTTCCCTAAGGGCAGCCCGGCCTTTTTTATCCGAACAACTCAAATTTTCTGGCGCGTTTGTCGCGTAAGCCTCTCTGCGCGCCAAATTCAGGGGATCAAGATGCGCACGCCATGCGTTTCCATTCTGGCGCTGACGGCCATTGCCGCCTCCGGCTCGGCTCACGCCGAAAACACCTTCCTCACCAAGTCCAAACCGATCTGGGAATCGAGCCTGCGCTCCGAACAGGTCACGCAGGCCGGCTTTGCCAACGATGCCGAGGCCCTGACCTGGCGCAACCGCATCGGCTGGGAAAGCGGCGAAGCTCATGGCATCTCCGTCCTGATCGAGGCCGACAGCGTCCACGCCTTTACCGGGCGCTACAATTCCGGTCTGAACGGCCGGACGGCTTATCCTGGCGTGACCGATCCGGAAGTGACCGAGATCAACCGCGCCCAGGTGCGCTGGGCGCCGTCGAAGCAGACCGCCGTGACGCTCGGCCGGCAGCGTATCGTGCTCGATGATGGCCGTTTTGTCGGCAACAGCGGCTGGCGGCAGGACGAACAGACCTTCGACGGCGCGCGCTTCGATACGGCAAAGGGTAAGGCCAGCCTGACCGCCGCCTATGTTTCGCGCGTCAACCGCGTCGTCGGAGACGAAAAGGACTGGAATTCCGACAGCTGGCTGCTCAACGCCAGCTACGCATTTAACCCGGCGCTGAAGCTGACCGGCTTTGTCTATGCGCTTCAGTTCGAAAGCGACGCCGATGCGCCCACGACCGCCGATATCAACAATGCGCGCGCCTCTTCGGTCAATATTGCCGGCCTGCGCGCCACCGGTAGCCGCAAGGCTGGCAATGTCACGTGGGGCTATATCGCCCAGCACGCCCGCGAAAGCGACGCGGGCGACAACCCGCAGGACTTTACGCTCGACGAGACCATGGTCGAGGTGTCCGCTGCCTGGAAGCTTTTTACCGCGCGGGTCAATTTCGAGCGTCTCGGCGGCAACGGCACGGTAGGCTTCATTACGCCGATCAACTCGGCGCACCCGTTCCAGGGCTTTGCCGACGCTTTTTCCGGCACCGGAGGCCACCAGGCCTTCGCCAACGGCATCGATGACCTGACCCTCAATGTCAGCGTCAATGTGCCGGTGAAGTTCAAGCCCGTGATCAGCCTCTACTATCACGACTATAATTCCGTGCGGCTCAATCAGGACCTTGGCAAGGAACTGGATATCGTCGCTCAGGCGGCGCTGACGCCCAAGCTGAGCGTGATGCTGAAGCACGCCGATTTCGATCGCGGCATTTCGGCTGCGCCCGCGTCGCGGACCAAGACCTGGATCATGCTGCAATACAAGCTCTAGCGTTTAGTTCCTCCCTGGTGCCTCACCCGTGTCCGTTCCGGCGGACACGGGTTTTTTTTGTGTGCCTTCATGTCCGTCGCGCGGATATGGATTCTTTTTGTTGTCATGTTGCAGTGCGGCGTGACATAAGATGTACATATTCAAGGGGAAGAGGGCATGACGAGAAGCCTTGTTGTCACGGGCGTAGTCAGCATGTGGGTGGCGGCAAGTCTGGCGTCGGCGCAAACCCCGACCATTGCCGTTCCCAATGCCACATCGACCACCAGCTACGATGCCGGTGCCGGCTTTCCCGACCGCAACGGGCCGTTTTCGGCCATACTGATCGTCATTCCCGAAACCGAGCTGGCGGAATTCAACAAGCCGTCGACCGCCAACCGCAGCCTGAGTCGCGTCGCCCGCGCCGAACCGGGCGCCAAGCTGGCCATCAAGGTGCTGTTCACCGGGCCTGCCGCAGACCTTAATTCGGTCGGCAAGGTGACGATGGATCTTAAGATCCTGGCGCCGGATGGCACCATCTACGCCAACAGCGACTACAAGGACCTGCCGGTTTGGCTGGGCAATGTCGGCCAGGGGAGGGGCGTGTTCGACAACCGCGACCGCGTGCCGGTCGTGACCTTCGAGCCGGCGGACAAGCCGGGCGTTTACACAATCCAGGCAACGCTGCGCGACCGCTTCTCCCAGCGCGATATCGCGCTTCAACAGACCGTCGAGCTTCTGCCAATGCCAGTCGCCGCTGCGCCTGCCGCACCCCCGCAGGCTGCCGCCGCCGAAGAGGCACCCAAGGCCGCCGCACCGGTCAAGAGCAAGAAGACAGCGCGCCGCAAGCGCCGCAGATAGCACCAGTAATTCCCGGAGACTTTGAATGCGTGAATTGGAACTGCCTGTCTCGATTTCGATGGTCATCCCGCCGCGGGAAAAGGACCTGGGCGGCTTTCACGTCCGCCGCCTGCTGCCGTTTGCCAAGCGGCGCATGGTGGGACCCTGGATATTCTTCGACCACATGGGACCGGCGGTCTTCCAGCCGGGCATCGGGGTCAATGTCCGGCCACATCCACATATCAACCTGGCGACCGTCACCTACCTGTTCGAAGGCAATATCCTGCATCGCGACAGTTTGGGGACGCGTTCGGTCATCTCGCCCGGCGACATCAATCTGATGGTGGCGGGCAAGGGCATCGTCCATTCGGAGCGTGAAGAGGACGAGGCGCTGAAGCAGAAGCGTAATCTCGACGGGCTGCAGCTGTGGCTGGCCCTGCCGGAAGCCGATGAGGAGATCGATCCGGCCTTCTATCACTACCCCTCCGAAGTCATTCCCAGTGTCGAAGACAATGGCGCCAGTATCCGCGTCATGATGGGCGGCGCCTACGGCGTGACGTCGCCGGTCAAGACCTATGCGAAGACGCTTTATGTCGAGGTCCGCCTCAAGGCCGGCCACGTGGTGGAAGCACCCGATACGGTTCAGGAGCGCGCGCTCTATGTCTGCGACGGCGAGGTCACAATCGATCGGCTGCGCGTTCCTGCCCACACCATGGTCGTCCTGACGCCAGGCGTCGAAGTCAAGATACAGGCCGGCGAAGACGCCCATTTCGTCATTATCGGCGGCGAGCCGTTGAGCGAGCGGCATCTTTACTGGAACTTCGTCTCGTCCGATCCGGCGCGCATCGAAAAGGCCAAGGAGGACTGGAAGGCGCAGCGCTTCGCCAGGGTCCCGGGCGACGAGGTCGAATTCATTCCCCTGCCGGAATAGGCGGTCTGGTCAAGGCTCATAACTGTGTTACTGTGAACACGGGTATGGCGTTGGCAGGCTCGGGGGCTTCGGCATGAAACGCGCGATCGTTTCGGCGGTGATGGGGATGGTCGTGTTGGCTGCGCCCTCCGGCGCATCCGCTGAAATCATCAAGACCACCTTGCTCGATAATCCCAAGTGCGACGGCCTGTGCCTGCGTTGGTGGCCCAGGCTGGCTCCGCCGGCGAAATGGAAGCAGGACACCCGCCTCAGCCAGGCTTACAATGTCGCCTTTCTGGTGCCCAGGGACGGCCGCGACGATGTCTTCATCTACGCCAATGCCCAGTCGCTGAAAGGGCAAGCCATGACGGTGGCAGGCTTCATGGCCGACGATCAGGCGACTTTCGAGCGCGCCCACCCGGGCCTCAGGGTTCGCGCCGGCGCCGACTTCGTTACCGCGGACGGGCAGGTGCTACGAAGCCGTATTTTCGACCCGGCTCCGGCGGACACCGGTGGCTTATGGGAGATTGCCGCCTATGGGGAGGAAGTCGACGGCGACGGCGTGAAATACTACCTCGTCTTCATCCTTGGCGCGCGCTCAGAGGCGGTGCGTGACGAATTCCTCCCGGTCTTCCAGACGGTCTTGGCGAGCTACCGCAAGTAACCGACCGCGGCGGATGTTGTTTCTATCTTTACAATCGTGACAATCTGGGCTTGGCTGCCGCACCTGATCGCGTACCCAAGGATATTTCATGCGTCTTCTCAGCTTCGTCAGCGCCGCCGCGCTGGCCGCCTGTCTTTCTTCGCAGTTTTTGGCCTCCCATGCATTTGCCCAGGCTCCGGCGGTCCAACCCATTCCGGCGTCACAGAATATCGCCTATCCGGGCACGTTGAAGGTCTTTGTCGACGCGACCGACACCCAGCAGCGCGTCCTGCGCGTCCGCCAGACCGTGCCGGTGAGCAAGGCCGGTGACTTTGTCCTGGTCATGCCGCGCTGGCTGCCCGGCAAGCACGCGCCGCGCCCGCAGACCGACAAGATCGCCAATATCCGATTTTCGGCCGGCGGCAAGCCGCTGACCTGGCTGCGCGACCCGGTGGAAATGACGGCCTTCCACGTCACCGTGCCCGAAGGCGTCACCGAGGTGACGGCGGAGTTCGACTTCCTGACGCCCATGACCACCACGGCGGGGCGCGTGGTCGTGACCGACCTCATGGCCAACCTGCAGTGGGAAAACCTGTCCATGTATCCGGCGGGCTATTACACCAGCCGCATTCCGGTCGAGCTGTCGCTGAAGCTGCCGCAGGGTTGGAAGCACGCCTCGGCGCTGGAGGTCGCGTCGGAAGGCGCGGACGGTTCGGTGGCCTTCAAGCCCTTGCCCTATGACGCCTTCGTCGATTCACCGATGTTCGCGGGCAAGCACTACCGGCTGATCGACCTGACTCCGCAAGGCAAGGCGCCGGTGCGTCTCAACGTCTTCGCCGACAAGCCGGGCGACCTGGCGGCGACCGACGAGCAGATCTCCATGCACCGCAAGCTGGTGTCGCAGAGCCTGAAACTCTTCAAGTCCCAGCATTACGACCACTACGATTTCCTGCTTCATTTGTCGGACGAGCTTGGCGACATCGGCCTCGAGCATCATCGTTCGTCGGAAAATGGTCACGAGCCGGCCTATTTCACCGACTGGGCCAACGAATATGTCGGTCGTGACCTGCTGGCACACGAATTCGCCCATTCGTGGGACGGCAAGTTCCGCTGGGGGGCGGATTCGCACAAGCCCGACTTCCTCCAGCCAATGGAGAACAGCCTGTTGTGGGTCTATGAGGGCCAGACGCAGTACTGGGGCTACATGCTGTCGGCGCGCTCTGGGCTGTACACGCCGGACATGACGAAAGAAGCGCTGGCCCTGACGGCGGCGCTTTATGACAATTATGCCGGCTCGAAGTGGCGGCCGGTGCTCGACACCACCAACGATCCGATCATTTCGGCGCGCGCGCCCAAGAACTGGCTCAGCCAGCAGCGCAATGAGGATTATTACAGCGTGGGTCTGCTGGTCTGGCTCGACGCCGACACCCTGATCCGTGAGAAGACCGGCAACAAGAAGTCGCTCGATGATTTCGCCTCGGCCTTTTTCGGCGTCAAGGACGGTCAGTTCACGCCGGAACCCTATACTTTCGAAGATGTGGTCGCCGCGCTTAATGGCGTTTACGCCTACGACTGGGCGGGTTTCCTGAAGACGCGGATCGCCGAGACGTCGGACGGCACCTTCCTCGACGGCCTGGAACGCGGTGGTTACCGGCTGGTCTACAAGGATCAGCCGACCAACTGGTACAAGGCGCGTGAAAAGAAGCTCAAGATCGTCGATCTCAGCTACTCTATGGGGCTTTCGGTCACGACAGCGACCGGAGATATCGCCAGCGTCTTCTGGGACAGCCCGGCCTTCAAGGCGGGACTGGGGCAGGGCATGACGGTTGTTGCCGTCAACGGCCAGGCCTTCGATGCCGACGGCCTCAAGGCAGCGGTCACTGACGCGGCGAAAGCCGACGGCAAGCCGGTCGAACTGCTGATCAAGCGTGGCAAGACCTACAAGACCTATACGATCAACTATACGGGTGGGCATCGTTACCCGCAACTGGAGCGCATCGCAGGCAAGCCGGCCCTGCTCGACACCATCCTGGCCGAGAAGAAGTAGGGTGTTGAACGGCATCTGCCCCGGGGCAGATGCCGTTTAGCGCGCTGCCCGGCTAAGATGGGCCGGGCGAACGCTCTATGTTTTTGTTTTGTCGCATTTCCTACCGCCAAACCGGCATCCACTTTGGCGGGAAATGCTAGTTTGGCAGCCATTTCATGACGGCTTCGGGCGATACCAGCCAAAGCGTGTAAAGCCCATAGAACACCAGGCCGGCCAAGGCCGCCAGCCGGCCGATTGGCTTGCCGCGCCAGATCAGCAGGCAGGCGACGACCGCCGCGCCGACCATGACCGGCAGGTCGACGACGAGGAAGTCCGGCGCGATGGTCAGCGGGTGCAGCCACGCGGTAATGCCGAGGATACCCAGGATGTTGAAGATATTGCTGCCCAGCACATTGCCAACGGCGACTTCGTTCTGTCGCCGGACGCTGGCGATGATGCTGACGGTCAGTTCCGGGAGAGACGTGCCGACCGCCACCAGGGTCAGGCCGATCACGGCGTCGGACACGCCAAAATCCCTGGCGACTGCGGTCGCGCCCTTGACCAGGAAATCGGCGCCGAAGACGAGCAGGGTGAGGCCGCCGCCGATCCAGACGAGCGCCTGCAGGACCGGCATCTGTTTTCCAGCCGGGGCCTCGCCCTGCGCGTTGCGGTCGAGGAACAGCGTCACCAGCAAATAGGCCACGAGCACGCCGACCATTACCATACCCGACCGTGTGTCGATCGTCCCCTGGATCGCCAGCCAGAGCAGGGCGAGCGAAGCCAGGACCACGACCAGCGAGTCGCGCCGCTCGCCGCCGCGCTTGATGCTTATCGGATAGATCAGCGCCGCGACGCTCAGCGTCAGAAGGATGTTGGCGATGTTGGAGCCGACGACATTACCGACCGCGATATCCGGGGCGCCGTTCCTGACCGCTTGCAGGCCGACAAGCAATTCCGGCAGTGAGGTGCCGAAGCCGATAATGGTCAGGCCGATCAGCAGTTTGGGGATGCGCAGCCGTTCGGCGACGCCGACCGCGCCGCGCACCAGACCCTCACCGCCGAGAAACAGTGCGACCAGACCGCCGGCGACAAAGATCAGATCGATATGTTGATTGATAAAATCCATAGCACCCTCCCTCTCGTCCTGTTTACCACGCCTGGGCGCACCGCCAAGCAAAACCGGCTTGAACCTCACAGAGGCCGCGCTTAAACCGTTAGCATGATCCGTCTCTATCTTTCCGACAGTTCCGACTTTGTGGCCGGCCTTGGCATCACCCTGCCACCCGAGCAGGGGCGCTATTTGGCCACCGTCATGCGCAAAGGCGTGGGGGATGAGATCCTTGCCTTCAATGGCCGCGACGGCGAATGGAAGGCGACGCTTGTCGAAGTGGGCAAGAAGTCGGTGCGCATCGCACTGATTGAACAGACACGGCCGCAGCCGATAGGGCAGGGGCCAGTACTGCTGATTGCGCTGATCAAGCGCTCGCGGCTGGAGACCATTGTCGAGAAGGCGACGGAACTCGGCGCGGCCAGGATCCAGTTGCTGATCACCCGCCGCTCGAACGCCGATCACACCAATGTCGATCGCCTGCGGCTGATCGCCCAGGAAGCGGCCGAGCAGACCGAGCGGCTGGACGTCCCCGAGATATTGCCGCCGGTGAAGCTCGAAAAGCTGCTGGCGAACCTGCCTTACGGTGCGGTATTCTTCGGTGACGAGGATTCGACGCATGAGACGGACAAGGCCACGCGGCCAATGCTGGAAGCGTTGACATCTGTCGGGCGTTCTAATCCCTCTCTGTCCGCCATTCTGGTCGGGCCGGAGGGGGGATTTGACGAGGTTGAACGCGACACACTGCGCGGCCTCGCCAATGTCCATCCGGTCAATCTGGGGCCGCGCATCCTGCGCGCCGATACGGCGGCGATCAGTGCGTTGACACTGTATCAGGCGGCTGTGGGTGACTGGAGGTAAGTGAACAGCTTCGGTATGCGCGTAAACGCCGCTTGCCCCTCACCCTAGCCCTCTCCCCGGCCTCGCCGGCAGGCAAAGCGGGGAGAGGGAACTTAGAAATTAGAATTGCTGACTTGTGTGTGCGTGGTGGCCGTCCCATATAGGCGGCGGGTGAATTAGACTGTAACAGGGACTGAGACGGATGGCTTATAATTCGGAAGCGGAGCCAATTCAGTCCTTTAGTGAGCTGGTCAGCTATTTTGAAAAAGGCTCCAAGCCTCGCGACCAATGGCGCATCGGCGCCGAGCACGAGAAATTCGCCTTCCATCTCGACACCCTGCGCCGCCCGACCTACGAAGGTCCCAATGGCATCGAGGCGATGCTGAACGGCCTGACGCGCTTCGGCTGGGCGCCGGTCTATGAGAAGGACAAGGTCATCGCGCTGAGCCGGAAGGGCGCATCCGTGTCGCTGGAACCCGGCGGCCAGTTCGAACTGTCCGGAGCGCCGCTCGAAACCATCCACGACATCTGCGACGAAACCGGCCAGCACCTCCAGGAGGTCAAGACCGTCGCCTCCGAACTGGGCCTCGGCTTTCTGGGCGTCGGCTTCTCGCCGCTGTGGACGCGCGAAGAAACACCGGTCATGCCCAAGGGCCGCTACAACATCATGCGCGCCTATATGCCCAAGGTCGGCAAGCTGGGCCTCGACATGATGCTGCGCACCTGCACCGTGC
>CBFGPQ010000158.1:0-8599 GCA_965650705.1 uncultured Asticcacaulis sp.
TTTTCCCTGACAAATGTGCGACGCCATGAAGACACAAGTTTACAAAACCGTCAAAATATTTTATACGATATACGTGAGCAGCTTGATCTTTTGCACACTATCGGCAATCGCGTGTCATAAATGCAACGAAGTTTATACGACGCCATTTTGTGTATATAAGCCAGTTTTCTCCGTCTAAATTGAAATATATAGCGACTCATATTTACTCAATTCATGTACCACATCGTTGCATCTTAAACATTCTATAGTTTAAATTGCATAATTACAGGTTTTGAATTTTCATACATGCCGATTGCCTCCTGCGTCCTGGGCCGAACTTCTGACAAAACAGCGATATTGTCCGACAACATTATTGAAATTTTTGTGGTATATCGTATACATATGTCAGACATATAGGGATGTTATTATGGGCGCACTTGTTATGAATCGTCGCGGGCTCCTTTCTGGCGCAGGTGCGCTGGTTCTGGCCGCAGCCGCCGGGCCGCTGCGCGCCGACACCATGGATGGCCCTGCGATCACACGGTCCTTGCCGCTGAGCATGGTCCGCCTCCTGCCCTCACCCTATAAGACAGCTGTCGACGTCAATGAGCGGTATCTGCTCAGCGTCGATCCCGATCGCCTGCTGCACAATTTCCGCAAGAGCGCGGGCCTGAAGCCCAAGGCCGAAATCTATGGTGGCTGGGAGCGCGATACGATCGCCGGCCACAGCCTGGGTCACTACCTGTCGGCCATCTCGCTGATGCACGCCCAGAGCGGCAATACTTTGCTTAAAGCACGTGCTGCTTACATTATCGATGAACTGGCCCTGATCCAAGGTGCTCATGGCGACGGTTATGTCGCCGGCTTCACGCGTAAGCGCAAGGACGGCTCCGTCGTCGACGGCAAGGAGATCTTCCCCGAAATCATGGCCGGCGACATCCGTTCGGCGGGTTTCGACCTCAACGGCTGCTGGGTGCCACTTTATAACTGGCACAAGCTCTATGGCGGCCTGTTTGACGCCCAAACCTTCTGCGGTCACGACAAGGGAATCACGGTCGCTGTTCGTCTTGGCGGCTATATCGACCGTGTCTTTGCCGCGCTCAGCGACGAACAGGTCCAAAAGGTCCTCGACTGCGAGTTCGGCGGCCTGAACGATTCGTTCGCCGAGCTTTATCGGCGCACAAAAGAACTGCGCTGGCTGGCCCTGTCCCGTCGCATGCACCATAGGCGCATCATCGATCCGCTGATCGCGGGCGAAGACAAGCTGGCCAACAACCACGCCAACACGCAGGTGCCGAAGCTGCTGGGCGAGGCGACCCTCTACGAAGTCGCGGGCCAGGATGACAACCGCAAGGCCGCCAGCTTTTTCTGGGATCGCGTTGTCAACCATCATTCCTACGTCATCGGCGGCAATGCCGACCGCGAATACTTCTTCCAGCCGGATACGATCTCGAAGCACATCACCGAGGCAACGTGCGAGCACTGCAATACCTACAATATGCTCAAGCTGACCCGGCACCTCTACAGCTGGGACGCCGACGCGCGCTATTTCGACTATTTCGAACGCGCCCACCTGAACCACGTCATGGCCCAGCAAAACCCGAAAACCGGCATGTTCAGCTATATGACGCCGTTGTTCACCGGAGCGGCGCGCGGCTTCTCCGATCCGGTCGACAACTGGACCTGCTGTCACGGCTCGGGCATGGAAAGCCACGCCAAGCACGGCGAGTCGATCTTCTGGGAGAGCGGCGACACCCTGTTCGTCAATCTCTACATCCCGGCGGTCGCAAGGTGGGCGGCCAAGGGGGCGCAGGTCCGCATCGACACCGGCTATCCCTATAATGGCGATATTGCCGTGAGCCTGCCCGCGCTTCGCCGGCCATCGCGCTTTAAGATCGCGTTGCGTATTCCCGCCTGGGCGAAATCAGCTGATCTGACGATCAACGGCAAGCCAGTTGAGGGCACGCGCAATCGCGGCTATCTGATCGTCGATCGCGTTTGGAGCGCCGGCGACACCGCCCGCCTGTCGTTGCCGCTCGACCTGCGTTTCGAAGCGACCAGCGACAATCCGAACGTTGTCGCCCTGCTGCGTGGCCCCATGGTCATGGCCGCCGACCTTGGCCCGGTCGAGACGGACTACAAGGGCACCGAGCCAGCCCTCGTCGGCGACGACCTGCTGGCGACCTTTGCGCCGGTCAGCATTGACAAGGCTACCTACCGAACCAAGGGCTCTGGCCGCCCCGGCGACATGGATTTCGTGCCCTTCTACAGCCAGTACGAACGCCGCAGCGGCGTCTATTTCAAGCGCTTCACCGAGGCTGAATGGAAGACCGAGGAAGCCGCGTTTCTGGCCGAACAGGAGCGCCAGCGCGACCTGTCGGCGCGCTCGGTCGATGTCATGTACCTCGGCGAAATGCAGCCCGAACGCGATCACAATCTCGAATCGGACGTGTCATGGCCCGGCACCTATCGTGGCCGCAACGGTCGTGATGCCCGCCAGGGCGGTTTCATGCAGTTCACCATGAAGGTCCGCCGCGACCCCGGCAAGGACGCCGGCCCGCTCAAGCTGCAGGCGACCTACTGGGGTGACGATCGCCGCTCCTACGACGTCCTAATCGATGGCAAGGTCGCCGTCAGCGTCTCGCATCCGACAGCACCCAGGCCCGGCGAGTTCTTCGACGAGACCTATGACATTCCTGAGGAACTGACCAGGGGCAAGGAGACCGTTCTGATGCGTTTGCAGCCGACCAACAACCGATCGACAGGCATGGTCTTCGGCGTCCGTCTGTTCACGGCTTCGAAGGAAAGTAACTGATGCGCCCGGTGACCGTAAGCCGTGCCGGAAGTCACCGCCAGCCGGATTACCTTTGCTAATCTTATCCGGTATAGCCCGACTGTTTGCTGATCTTCAGGGCCGTTTCCTTGACGTAGCCGCAGACGAGCTGGATGCGGTCGTCGTCCATGTACTGCGCGGCCGAAGACACCGAGATAGCGGCGATGATCTTTCCTGACATGTCGCGAATGGGCGCGGCCACACAGCGGACATGGTCCTCATTCTCGTCGAGATCGAGCGCATAGCCATGCTCACGATAATGCGCCATAACCTCCAGCCATTGCTTGATGTCGTAACGGTAGCGCGGATAGAGCGCGGCCTCACGCTGGAAAACCTCCCGCAGATGCTCTTCCGGCTCGTCCAGCAGCAGTGCCTTGCCAAGACCGGTGTGTCGCAGCGGCTGTCGCTCGCCGACGACGCAACGCACCTCGACACGCCGCGTGCCGGGGATTTTATCAATATAGTGAACCTGGTCACGCTCGAGGATACCGAGATTGACGGTGTCGCCGGTGTCGGCCGACAGCTGGCGCAAATAGTCGTGGCTGACCCGCGTCAGCGTGATCTGCTGCTGGGCGGCGAAACCGAGTTCGAGAAGCTTGGTACCGAGCGCATAGCCATCACGCGGCGAGAACGAGAGGAAATCGCTTTCGACCAGGGTCGTGGCCAGCCGGTGCACGGTCGTCTTATTCAGGCCGAGCGACTTCGACATCTTGCCGAGCGTGTTGTCACCCTTGGCGACCCGCGACAGGACATCCAACCCCTTTGCCAGGGTCAGGGCCGCAGGCATGCGCGGGGCCACGGCCTCATCCGCGGGTTCGACTTCCACACTCAGGTTTACGGGCTTGTTCATGCCCTGAGCCTCTTAAACTAAAACTCAGGCTACGGCGATTCTCATTTCCAGCCTTTGGTCACTTCCACCTCGCTTCATATTCTAACAAAGACGAGTGGATTTGTAGGTTTCGACCGATACCAGCTTGTCGTTATACGACGCAGATCGGCGCCGGCATAGAGATCAAAGCCCGACGTTCTAATGACAGCTTCTGATCCATAAATGTGTTTTCCACCAAATGCCTGTGGTAGTTTCGCACCCCCGGCCCGCGGAGACAAGATGACAGCCTTCTATCACCTGCTCGGCAACAACCTGCTTGCCAACGTCACCAATTTCACTGTCTGGTTCGCGGTCACCTTCTGGGTCTATCTCGAAACGAAATCAGTGTTCGCGACCGGCATGATTGCCGGCATCTACCTTGTGTTTACCGCCGGCTTCGGCTTCTGGCTCGGCAGCATCGTCGACCACAATGCCAAGAAGGTGGCGATGCTGGGCTCGAGCGTCGTATCGGGCATTTTCTACACCCTTTCGCTGGCCCTGCTCCTGCTCTGGCCGAGGGAGGTTTTCACCGACCCCTACGGCCCGCATCTGTGGGTATTCGTGCTGCTCGTCATGCTGGGGGTCATCGCAGGCAATATCCGCTCGATCGCCCTGCCGACGCTCGTCACGATCCTCATTCCCGAAGACCGGCGCGACAAGGCCAATGGCCTGGTCGGCATGGTGACGGGCATCGGCTTTCTGACCACCTCGGTGATCAGCGGGTTTCTGGTGGCATGGGGCGGGATGGTGGCGGCGCTTGGCCTGGCCTTGATCATGACCGTACTGGCGTTCGTGCATCTGTTATTTGTGCGGGTTGATGAAAAACGCGAAGCGGCGCACCCGGACGCGCCGCCAGAGCCCCAGCGCGTCGACCTCAAGGGCACGATCCGAGTCATTTCTTCTGTTCCTGGCCTGTTCGCTCTGATTTTCTTCGCCACCTTCAACAATTTCCTGGGCGGGATATTCATGGCGCTGCTCGACGCTTACGGATTGTCGCTGGTCTCGGTTGAGATCTGGGGCCTTTTGTTCGGCGTGTTGTCGACCGCCTTCATCGCTAGCGGCATCATCATCTCAAAAACGGGTCTAGGCAAAAATCCAATACGCACACTGCTGCTGGTCAACCTGATCACTTGGTCAGTGTGCTGTGTATTCACCTTGCAATCCTCGATCTGGCTGTTGGCCGCGGGGTGTTTCGTGTGGATGCTGCTGGGGCCCTTTGCCGAAGCGGCGGAGCAAACTACGTTGCAAAAAGTCGTGCCGCATGAACGCCAAGGCCGGGTCTTCGGCTTCGCGCAATCGGTGGAACAGGCGGCCTCGCCACTGACAGCTTTTCTGATCGGCCCGCTGACCCAGTTCGTCGTCATTCCCTTTATGACCGATGGCCTGGGCGCCCGGACCATCGGCGGCTGGTTCGGCACCGGCGCGCCGCGCGGGATGGCGCTCGTCTTCACCCTGGCGGGAATGGTCGGCGTGATCGTCACCCTGCTGGCGCTGAAGTCGAAATATTATCGCGACTTGTCGCAAGCCTATGCCAAGGCGCCAGAGGAAGAACCGGCACAGGCCTGACTATTTCCGAGCCCGCAAGGCCAGTATCATCAGCACGACGCAGATCAACAGTCCCACGATCGGCGGCAGGACCATCAGGATCTTCAAACCCGCCAAGGTTTCAGCCGACTGTTCGATGTTCGGCCTATAACCCGACACACCGAGTCCCCAGCCGAACAGGGCCGCGCCGATGCCCACGGAGACCTTTGAAATCATGCCCGCCACACCAAAGACGAAGCCGTCGGCCCGGACATGGGTTGCCTGTTCGCCGTAATCGACTGTATCGGGCAGTAGCGACCAGAAGGCGAAGAACAATCCGAGAAAGCCGCTGTGAACCCAGACCAGCAGCGCCGTCGTCCAACCCGTCCCCACAGACGGCAAGAGCGCCAGGATCAACAGGCCTGACAGGCCAACGACGCTTGCGGCGATCCACACACCGCGCCGGCCAAGCCGCCGCGCCAGCAAGGTCCAGAACGGAATGACGATGAGCCCTGCCGCGCCTGTCGCGGCCAGGCACAGGGCACCCGCCGCTTCATCGTGCAACTGATATTTGAAGTAATATAACACCGACTTGGTGAGAGCCGTGCCGGAGACCGCGAAAGCGACAACGCCCAGGTTCAACGCCCAGAAGGCGCGGTTGCTTAACAGGCTCCAGACCAGGGTTTTGAGCTTGGGCGGTGGCGCGGCGGCGGCGGCCGTATCCGGCTCGCGCGTTACAGCAAAGACCAGCGGGAACAGGGTTGTGGCCACGGCCGCGAAACCTATCGCCAACAAGAAATAGCCCCTGCCCTCACCGTTGGCGAAAGGTATAGCCAGCGACACAAGCGCTGCCGCCAGGGCGCCGAAGAACATGCGAAATCCCGATAGTTGCGCCCGCCTGTCAGGATCGGCGGTGATCCGTCCCGACAAGGCTGCATAGGGGATATTGACCAGGGCATAGACGGTGCGGAAAATCAGGTGGCTGACCAGCATGAAGATGGCCAGGGCATGGCCTTCCAGCGGCGGCCGATAGTAGAGCAGGCAGAAGCTTAGCCCCAGCAGCGGCCCGCCAATCAGAAGATAGGGCCGGTAGGCGCCGAAGCGCGTGCGCGTGCGGTCGGCAACCATCCCGATCAGCGGGTCGATGACCCCGTCCCAGACCGAGGCAACCAGGTAGATCAGACCAGCCGTAGCGGGAGACAACCCCGCCACCTCGGTGTAGTAGAACAGCAGGAACAGGCTAACGCTTTGCCAGTAGAGATTACAGGCAAAATCCCCCAAGCCGTAGACGGCCGCGCCCTTAAGGCCAATTCCCGCCGGACGCAGCTCAGCCATTCAAGGTGAAGGTCGCGGGCGTACCGCCTGTGGCCGACGGCGCGACCCAAACGAGGAAGGCGCCGGCCTCGGCTTCGGTCTTCAGGTCGGCCTGGACGAAGGCCAGATCGGCGCGTTTCAGCGTGAACTCCACCCGCTTGCGCTCACCGGGTTTCAGCGTCACGCGTTTGAAGCCCTTCAGCAGACGAACCGGTTGGACCAGGCTCGCCACCTTGTCGTGAATATAGAGCTGCACGACCTCGTCGGCTTCGCGGGCGCCGGTATTGGCGACCTCGGCGCTGACCGTGAGCGAGCCATTCCAGTCGAGCGTCGACGCGTTCACCGTCGTCGCACCATATTCGATTTTCGAATAGGTCAGGCCGTGGCCAAACGGATAAAGCGCCTCATTGGTGACTTCGCGATAACGCGTCTTGTATTCCGCCACCTTTGGATCGACTTGCGGCCTGCCGCTGATGCGGTGATTGTAGTAGTAAGGCTGCTGGCCCGACGCCTGCGGGAAGCTGACCGGCAGGCGGCCCGACGGCGCGTGGTCGCCGAACAGCACGTCAGCAATGGCATTGCCGGTCTCCGATCCAAGGAACCAGGTCGCCAGGATGGCATCGGCTTCGCGCGCCGCCCCGGTCAGGGCCAGGGCACGGCCGTGACGCAGCAGGAGCACGCTTGGCTTGCCAGTCGCCTTGACGGCCTCGATCAGCGCCAGTTGCGCGGCGGGCAGGGAAATATCGGTGCGGGCTTGCGCCTCACCCGACATGTTCTCAGCCTCACCGACGGCAAAGACGACAACGTCGGCTGCGCGCGCTGCGGCGACCGCTTCATCGATCCCGCCCGGCACGGCAGCATCGAAGTCGCACCCCTTGACGACCGTGATGCTCTTGGTGACAGCGCGCAGGCCTTCTTCGATGGTCACACCCTTGGCGCGGTCCGGGAAGACCGACCATGGTCCCGGCAGGTTATGACGATCGGCGCCGAGTGGCCCGATCAGGGCGATCTTGCGGCCGGACTTCGGCAGCGGCAGCAGGTTCCCTTCGTTCTTCAGTAGGACGATCGAGCGCCGCCCGGCCTCGCGCGCAAGGGCGACGATGTCCTTGGAGCGGACATCTGCCTTTTCGCGCCTGGCGTCCATCGACCGGTAGGGGTTGTCGAACAGACCCAGCGCCTTCTTCACCCTCAGGGTCCGGCGCACAGCTTCGTCGAGCACAGCCATCGGCACTTCGCCGTCGGCGACCAGCGATGGCAGGTGCTTCATGTAAAGCCCGGACTGCATGGACATGTCGCAGCCGGCCATGATGGCCTTCTTGGTGGCATCGCGGCCGTCGGCGGCATAGCCGTGCAGGATCAATTCTTCTTCCGAGGTGTAGTCCGATACGACGAGGCCGGCAAAACCCCACTCATTGCGCAGAATCTCGGTCAGCAGGTGGCGGTTGGCCGTCGCCGGCACGCCGGCCACGTCATTGAAGCTCGACATGAAGCTCAAAACCCCGGCATCGAGGCCCGCCTTGAATGGCGGCAGGTGGACTTCGCGCAGCGTGGTTTCGGGGATATCGACGGTGGCATATTCCAGTCCGCCTTGGACGGCACCATAGGCCGCAAAGTGCTTCATGGTCGCCAGCATGGTGCGGCCATCGGTCAGGTCGTCGCCCTGGAAGCCACGGACGCGGGCGGCAGCCAGGACATTGCCAAGATAGGTGTCTTCGCCAGCCCCTTCTACAACGCGACCCCAGCGCTGGTCGCGCGCGATGTCCACCATAGGTGCGAACGTCCAGTGCAGGCCGACGGCGGTCGATTCGATCGCCGCGGCGCGCGCCGTGCGATAGGCCAGGTCGGCATCGAACGCCGACGCTTCACCCAGGGGCACCGGGAAGGTGGTGCGAAGGCCGTGGACAATATCGGCGGCGAAGATCAGCGGGATCTTGTGCGGCGATTCCTCTATCGCGACCTTTTGCAGCTCGCGTGCCCCGGCGACGCCGATGCCGTTGAACAGGCCGGTGATTTCACCCTTGCGGATGCGCGCCTTGACCTCGTCCTTGGTCTGGGCGATCGCCGCCGGATTGACATTGCCG
>CBFGPQ010000159.1:0-8557 GCA_965650705.1 uncultured Asticcacaulis sp.
ACCAGATCACCGAACTTGGGATCGGGCAGAACTTCGCGCTTCTCTGCGCGGTGACGACGTGACATTCGATCTGCTCCTTACTTCGGACGCTTCGCACCGTAGTGCGAACGGCGCTGCTTACGGTTCTTGACGCCTTGCGTGTCGAGCACGCCGCGCAGGATGTGGTAACGGACGCCCGGAAGGTCCTTGACGCGGCCGCCGCGGATCAGAACCACCGAGTGTTCCTGAAGGTTGTGGCCTTCGCCGGGGATGTAGCACACGGCTTCGATCTGCGAGGTCAGGCGGACCTTGGCGACCTTACGAAGCGCCGAGTTCGGCTTCTTCGGCGTGGTGGTGTAGACGCGGGTGCAGACGCCGCGGCGCTGCGGGCAGCCCTTCAGGGCCGGAACCTTGTTGCGCTTGGCCGGAACCTGGCGCGGCTTGCGGAGAAGCTGGTTGATTGTGGGCATCGAAACGATGACTTTCCTTTGTTGTCCTACCGATCCGCTACTTTAGGACCGGTAGGGAGACCTGTGCCGTTTGGCCGGGGGATCTCGGTTTCGCATTAACAGTTCAGAGGCTCTGAGCCCGGACAAACACAAAAGCCGCAACCTGCGCTCTGGAGGTTACGGCGGGGACACAGCCCCTGCGAAGATCGGGATCAAGACGGGTTTTTAACGCCCACCTCGAAAATGGTCCGGGGGCTATAGAGGATGGCCCGAACCACGTCAAGTGCCGTAGCCCGGGAAACCATTACAAAGCACTATTTCCCAGGCGCACTTCCAGTTGTAAGCACCACCGTTGCCTTGGGCGCCACGGTCACCGACAGCTTGCCCGCGGAAGGCGTCACAGCCCCCTGCCCGCCCAGCGCATACTGATGAGAACCCTTGGCATCCAGCGTCACAGTCTGCGACTCCGTCGAGACATTGGCAATGACAATCGCCTGATCCTTCTTGTCGGTGCGGCTGAAGGCCAGGTACGGATCGCCCGCCTTTGACAGCAGCTTGAAGGCGCCGGTCGCGATCACCGGATGGGCCTGACGGAACTTGTACAGCGAGGTGTACCAGGCCAGCAGCGAGTCCGGATCGTTCGCTTGCGCGGCGACATTCACGCCGGCGACATTGATCGCCACGTCGCGATACGGCCTGCCGGTCGTGAAACCGGCCGTCTTTGTGTCGCCGGTCCAACTCATCGGCGAGCGCAGGCCGGGATCGTTGTGGATACCGCCATTGCTCATGCCGATCTCTTCGCCGTAATAGGCAAATGGCGTCGCCGAGACGAGGATCGATATGGCCGCCGCCACGCGGTAATTGGCGCCCCCATTTACGCCGAACTGGTTGATTAGCCGGTCCCCAACGTAGGAATCGTGGCTTTGCAGCGCCAGGGGCGCCAGGTCCAGCTTTGGATCCTGCAACAGGGTGATGACTTCAGGCGCCACAACCCCTTTCTTGATGCCCTCGATCAGATGCTGCTGCACGCCATAGGCAAAGGCCGAACAGGCTTCAAGGTACAGTTCACGACCTTCCGATGCCTCACAAATCAGGTAGCGGTTGTCGTATTCATCCATGGTCTTGCGCAGCTCCATGACCAGACCTGCATTGCCCGGATTGTTGAAATAGGACGCCTTGCCGTCTTCCAGCAGCATGGTCACCGCATCGAGGCGGAAGCCGTCCACGCCTTTGTTAAGCCAGAAGCGCATGCTGTCCTTGAGATAGCTGACAACCTTCGGATTGCGCAGGTTCCAGTCTGGCATCGACGTATCGAAGACGCCATAGTAGAGCCCTTCGCCCTCCTTCACCGGCTTCCACGGATCGGTCCAATAGGCGCCGGACACACCGCGCATCTTTTCGTCGTACCAGCCGGGATTGCTGTCGGCGAAGATATACCAATCGCGGTAGGCGCTCGATTTCGACCTGGCGGCATCAAGGAAGATGGCGTTGCCGCTGCCCGAATGGTTGATGACATAGTCGATGATGACGCCGATCCCGCGCTTGTGCGCCTCGGCCAGGAATTCATCGAAGTCGGCCATGGTGCCGTATTGCGGATCGATGGCGCGATAGTCGTTCTGCGCATAGCCGTGGTCGTGATCCTGGCTGGGTCCGATCGGCATCAGCCAGATACCTGTAACGCCCATCTTTTGCAGGTAATCCAACCGCGAAGTCAGCCCCTTGAAATCACCGATACCGTCGCCGTCGCTATCCTGATAGGAGCGCACGAAGATTTCCGTAAAGGCGGCGGTCTTGTTCCACCCCTTGGGCAGCGCGCTGGTCTTGTTGGTCACAGGTACTGGCGACACATCGATCGCCGCCTGGGCCGAGAGAGCCACAGCCATGCCCGCGACCGAAGCCATAAGGCATGCACGCACACGCTTACCAATCGACGAGAAAATCATGTCAGCCGTCCCTGTGCTCATTATATTGGGACGACCCTGCCACTTAGCGACAAGCATGGCTATTGGAATACGTATTCCTGGACGACGGAACCTCTTTAATGCAATTCCGGCCGAGCCCCATCGGCTTTGCAGCGGTATCAATTAACCGCCGATAACGCGATAGGTCACATGGACGCCATTCCACGACGGCTGAAACGCCCACATCTTGCCACCGCGCCGACCAATGAGCGCTTCTTTGTCAGACAGCCAGCGCAGGCGCAGCTTCGCCTCACCGTCAAAGCTACCGATCATGCGTTCGCTGCCGAAACCGCCCTCATTGTCACGCAGCAATATAAGCTGCCGGTCGTCGGCCGCCATGCAGGACACACGCATGATCTGGAGCTCATGGGCGCCGCCGGGCGAGCTCACGGCCGCGCCGCTGCGGCTTTCGCACAAGGGCCCCGCCCCATGGTCGTACTGCCAGTAGACCCACGACACCAGCGTCAAAATCAGTCCGGCCGCGACGAATCCGCCATACCAGTACCAGTGGTGGCGTTCCCTGGGATGGGCATAGCCGTGCGGGACATGGTGCGGCTCGGCACCGGACATAGCGAACCTCGATCGCCGATACGCAAGGCGAAGACTTAACGTTCACGTCAGCTTACGCTTCCAGCATTTCCGAAACGTTAAAGTACCTACACGCCTAATGATGCAGGGAAACCTTTCGCGGGGGCGCAGCTTCACGGACCTCTTGCCCGGCCGCCACCTCCTTCAGTTCCTCGCGTGCTTCCGCAGCGACCTGGCTGAACTTCTCCTGCACTTCCTTCAGTTCTTCCTCACTCATCTCGTCCATGTCGATCAGCGCGGTTTCCGCGGTATCAACGGCACGGATCAACTCATCGAGCTTGAGCTGGATCAGTTTGGAATCGCGGTTTTGCGAGCTCTGGATTAGGAAGACCATCAGGAAGGTAACAATGGTCGTGCCGGTATTGATGACCAGTTGCCAGGTGTCCGAGAATTTGAAGATCGGCCCGGTTACCACCCAGACGACAATAACCATCAGCGCCAGGAAGAAGGCGACGGGACTGCCGGTCCAGCACGATGTCGTCTGCGAAAAGCGGGTAAACCAGCCCTTGCTGTTGCTCGTATTTTCAACAACTTCCGCTTCCGGCGTCTTGGCAGGTTTGCGCTTCAGGCCGGTGTGAGCTGCTTTTGCCGTCTTGCGGGTGGAGGTCTTGCCGTTGGTGGACATCGCGGGACAATGCCAGTTGTCCTCGTAAGGAAAAAATCACGGTCCAACGGCGGCCATATAAAATTCGCGCCGCTCAGGCCCTTATGGAAAACTTACAGCTCACGACATAGTCGCCATTTCGATCGCATTCCCTTGCGCGCATCATGACTGGATAACAATACTGGGAGCCCGTCATGGACATCTACAACTATATCCGCCAGGACCACCGCAATGTCGCGGCCCTGATGGACGAACTGCTTGCCATCAATCTGTCGGCCGTACAGGAACGAATCTTCCACAAGATCCGCATGGAACTGAGCCTCCACGCCGAGGCCGAGGAACAGACCTTCTACAAGGCGCTCCACGAAGCATCGGAGCGCGCCGACATTGAGGATCGCATCGTGCAGGCGCGGGAAGACCATGACGAAATTCGAGACCTGATGACCTTCCTGATCAATGAATCAGTAGGCGGCCCGCGCTGGATGGAAAAGTTCGGCGAGCTCAAACACGCCATTACCCATCATGTGAAGGAAGAGGAAGTCGAGATGTTCGCCAAGGCCCGCCGGCTCCTGAGCGATGAGCAGGCCAAACAACTGGCGAAGGATATGGCCAAGGTCAAGCAAACGATACGGGTGCCGGAACACGAACCCAGCGAATAGCCAGCAAATTCATCCACAATTTTGCGCCGCTCCGGTCACCGCCGGGGCGGTTTTGTTTTGCCCGCGCCCTTGCCCGTACTCTATCGTCGTGGCTAAATTTATCATCGATAAGTTACTTATCACTGATAAACTTTGTAAGACTATTTGTAAAACCGCCACGCCTTTCCATGAAAATCGACAAAACCGCCATAATCAGCGCCGCGCTGGATCTGCTGAATGAGGTCGGCATCGACGCCTTGTCGACGCGCGCCCTGGCCCAAAGGCTGAACGTCCAGCAACCGGCGCTATATTGGCATTTCAAGAACAAGCAGGCCCTGCTGACCGCCATGAATGCGGTCATGCTGCGGCTTCATGGTCACCGTGAGCCGTCACCCGGTCAAACATGGCAGGCCTTCATTCGCGATCAGGCGGTAAGCTTCCGCAAAGCACTGCTCGGCTTTCGCGATGGTGCCCGCGTCCACGCCGGCGCGCATACCGAACACGAAGACATCGAGCAGATGGACCGCACCCTGCGTTTCATGACCGGGCACGGCTTTTCGGCCGCCGACGTCATGAACCTGGACATCGCCGTTCGCCGCTATGTCGTCGGCTGCGTGCTGGAGGAACAGAATGACGCCCCGCCAGCGGAGGCGACCGCAGCGATGGATGCGAAGCTGCGTCCCTACCCGGCCCTGACTTCAGCCATGGGCCATTATCGCCGCCGATCGGCCGAGCAGCATTTCCTCGACGGACTGGACTTGCTCATCTGCGGTTTCGAAGCCAGATATCCACAATGCTGAATATTCAAGACATCGACCACGTCGTCTTTCGCGTCCGCGACCTCGATACCATGGCCGCCTTCTACACCGACGTGCTCGGTGCCAAATTCGAAAAGTATCAGGAAGGCCCGGGGCTCTATCAGCTGCGCGTCGGCACATCGCTGATCGACCTCGTCCCGGTCGATGGCAAGCTGGGCCAAATGGGTGGTGCTGCGCCTGGCAAAGAAGGCCGCAATGTCGATCACGTCTGCTTTCGCGTCCGGCCGTGGGATGAAGCTGCCATCCTGACCCACCTCAAACACCACGGCATCGACGGCGAAGTCGTGTCGCGCTACGGCGCCGATGGCGACGGCCCCTCCATCTATCTCAGCGATCCCGAAGGCAACATGCTGGAGCTGAAGGGGCCGCCTGTACTTTAGTTGTTGCCGCCGATGAGATCGCCGAACTGGCCGAGAATCGAGCCCTCACCGCGCGACGGACCGGCGCCACCGGCCGCCGCCATCATCCGCCCGGCGAGACGCGCGAACGGCAGCGACTGTATCCACACCTTGCCCGGACCACGCAGGCGCGCGAAGAACACGCCTTCCCCGGCGAACAGCATCGACTTGATGCCACCGGCCTGGATCAGGTCGAAATCGACAGTATCCGTAAAGGCCGCCACACAGCCCGTATCGACGTGCAGCTCCTCACCGGGCGCAAGCGTGCGCTCGACAACCATGCCGCCGAACTGGACGAAGACCCAGCCGTCGCCCTCAAGCTTCTGCATGATAAAGCCTTCGCCGCCGAACAGGCCGGTCATGATCTTCTGCTGGAAGGCAATGCCCAGGCTCACGCCCTTCGCTGCGGCCAGGAAGGAATCCTTCTGACAGATCAGGCGGCCGCCGATATCCGACAGCTTGAGCGGCAGGATGGCGCCCGGCACCGGCGCCGAAAAGGCGACGCGCGCCTTGCCATGGCCATTGTGCGTAAAAACCGTCGTGAACAGGCTCTCGCCCGTGACCAGGCGTTTGCCGGCGCCCAAGAGCGCGCCCATGAAGCCCTGCTTCTGGCCCGATCCATCACCGAAGACAGTGGTCATGCCGACGGAGGCGTCCTTCCACACCATTGCGCCGGCTTCGGCAATGGCGCTTTCGCCCGGATCGAGCTCAATCTCTACGAACTGAAGCTCCTGGCCCTTGATCTCGAAATCGATGTCGTCGGCAACGCCGGACTGGCGGTGATGGGTGCTGGGGACGGCGGTCAACATGGGAATCCTCCTGATAGGTCGCAAAAGATGTAGCGCTCCCGCCAAAGATAGGAAGGGGCTTTGTGCAAGAAAGTGGAGTCACAAATTCCGTATTGAACCACCTCCCCTATCCCTCTATGATTCCACTGCCCTCAAGCAGCGAAGCGATAGGGCAACAAATGTTCACCGGAGTGTCCGCAGGCCAATGCGGGCTGAGACGGGAGGATTTCCTGCTTGCAGGAGCCGCCTCCTAAAACCGCCGAACCTGATCCGGGTCATGCCGGCGAAGGGAGTTGGATACGCTTTGTTTCAAAAGCGCCCGCAATCTACGCGCATGATCCCTCACATTAGTCTTGCCCTGCCGCAAAGGGGGCCATGAGGGATTACACAATGAACAAGCCCATCAAGGACTTAAAGCCGATCAAGGTCGAAGCCTCGCCGTTTCCTGGCTCGAAGAAGGTCTATGAACCCGGCATCCTCTTCCCCGACCTACGCGTGCCGTTCCGCGAAGTCGCGCTACAGAAGGAAGCCAATGAGCCGCCCGTAAGCCTTTACGATTCGACCGGCCCCTATACCGAAGAAAACTTCGTCCCTCAGATCGACAAGGGCCTGCCGCGCGTCCGCGAAAAGTTCGTGCTCGACCGCGGCGACGTCGAATTCATCGAAGGCCGCAAGGTCAAGCCGGAAGACAATGGCAATGTCTCGCCCGAGCGCCTGGCGCCGGAATTCCCGAACCTGCCCAAAGTCTTACGCGGTAAGCCGGGTCATATGGTAACGCAGCTTGAGTATGCCCGCGCCGGCATCATCACGTCGGAAATGGAATATATCGCCATCCGCGAAAACATCCGCCGCAAGCAGGAAACGGAAGTGATCCGAGACGGTGAGGATTTCGGCGCCTCGATCCCCGACTTTATCACGCCGGAATTCGTCCGCGATGAGGTCGCCCGCGGCCGTGCCGTCATCCCGGCCAATATCAACCACGCCGAAGTCGAACCGATGATCATCGGCCGCAACTTCCTGGTCAAGATCAACGCCAATATCGGCAATTCGGCCGTCACCTCCTCGATGGAGGAAGAGGTCGACAAGATGGTCTGGGCCATCCGCTGGGGCGCCGACAATGTCATGGACCTGTCGACCGGCCGCAACATCCACAATATCCGCGAATGGATCCTGCGCAATTCGCCGAACCCGATCGGCACCGTGCCGATCTATCAGGCGCTGGAAAAGGTCAATGGCGTCGCCGAGGACCTGACCTGGGAAGTCTATCGCGACACCCTGATCGAGCAGGCGCAGCAGGGCGTCGACTATTTCACCATCCATGCTGGTGTGCGTTTGGCCTATGTCCACCTGACCGCCAAGCGCGTCACCGGCATCGTGTCGCGCGGCGGCTCGATCATGGCCAAGTGGTGCCTGGCCCACCACAAGGAAAACTTCCTCTACACGCATTTCGAGGAAATCTGCGACATCATGCGTGAGTATGATGTCACCTTCTCGCTGGGTGATGGCCTGCGTCCCGGTTCGATCGCCGACGCCAATGACCGCGCCCAGTTCGCCGAACTTGAAACGCTCGGCGAGTTGACGCAGATCGCCTGGAAGAAGGGCTGCCAGGTCATGATCGAAGGCCCCGGCCACGTGCCAATGCACAAGATCAAAGCCAATATGGACAAGCAGTTGGCGACCTGCGGCGAAGCGCCCTTCTATACCTTGGGGCCACTGACGACCGATATCGCGCCGGGTTACGACCACATTACTTCGGGCATTGGTGCGGCGATGATCGGCTGGTTCGGCACGGCCATGCTTTGTTATGTGACACCCAAGGAACACCTGGGCCTGCCCGACCGCAACGACGTCAAGACGGGCGTGATCACCTATAAGATCGCCGCCCATGCCGCCGACCTCGCCAAGGGCCACCCGGCCGCGCGCGCCTGGGACGACGCCCTGTCGCGCGCGCGGTTTGACTTCCGCTGGGAGGACCAGTTCAATCTGGGCCTCGATCCGGACACGGCGCGCGCCTTCCACGACGAGACTCTGCCGAAGGAGGCGCACAAGACGGCGCACTTCTGCTCGATGTGCGGTCCGAAATTCTGCTCGATGAAGATCACGCAAGAGGTCCGCGACTACGCCGCCAACATGACTGACAACGAAAAGGCGGACCTGGAAGCCGCCACCGGCATGGCGGAAATGTCGAAAAAGTTCAAGGAACTAGGCAGCGAAGTCTATATCTCGGCGGAACCGGCGGAGTGAGTTAGACACTGCCTCTCCTCCCTGTCGCGCAGCGATGGGGAGCAACCATGTGGATCAGGCGTCTTTGGTTATCCAAGGCGCCTGTCTTTT
>CBFGPQ010000160.1:0-8515 GCA_965650705.1 uncultured Asticcacaulis sp.
ACCTTGCCAGAGGCAGTAATGCGGAAGCGCTTTTTGGCGCCCGACTTGGTCTTCAATTTGGGCATTTTTCAGCGGCTCTTGCGAACCGTCCTCTATATAGAGCGAAACCTGCCAAGGCATGCCATGGGCCCGGCCGGTTATGAGAACGGCGGCTGATACAGGAAAAGCCTGGCGGTGGCAAGTGCGAATCCGAATGCGGCGAGGATTCGACAAATTGAAAATCTCGGTTATTGGTTATGTCATGAACAATACCGAATCCACACCAATTACCGAAGCTCCGGCCCGGGTCGGCGCCATCGATATCCTGCGCGCCCTCACCATGGTGCTGATGATCTTCGTCAACGACCTGTGGTCGCTGAAGGACATACCTGCGTGGCTGGGGCACGTCGAATCGGGTGTCGACGGCATGGGGCTGGCGGATTCGGTCTTTCCGGCCTTTCTGTTCATCGTCGGCCTGTCCTTGCCGTTCGCCGTCGACGCCCGGCGGCGCAAAGGCGACGATACGGGCAAGCTGATCCTCCACGTGCTCGGCCGGTCGCTGGCACTGCTGGTCATGGGCGTCTTCCTGGTCAATGGCGAGACGATCAACGGCGACGCCACGGGACTGTCGCGCGGGGCGTGGAACACGCTTAGCTGTGTCGCCTTTATCCTGATCTGGAACAGCTATCCAAAGGGATTGCCGATCTGGGTGCAGCGGGGGCTGAAGCTGCTGGGCGTCGCGGCCTTGGCGATTATGGCCTTTGTGTATCGCGGCGGAGACGGAGACGTCCTGTTCGGGCCGCAATGGTGGGGAATCTTAGGGTTGATAGGCTGGGCCTATCTCGGCGCCGCACTGGTGACGGTGCTGGCGCGCAGCCACCCTGCCGGGTTGGTGGCAGGGTGGCTGCTCTTTACCGGGATAAGCCTGGCGTGGGCCGCCGGATTGGTGCCGGAACCGCTGCATTTTATTCCTGAGCCTCTAATAGGCGGCACGTTGGCGGCCTTGGTGATGGGCGGCGTGGTCGTGGGCCGGCTGTTCCAGATCTGGCAGCCAAAGGGCAAAAATGTCCGCATGACCGTAGTGTTCGGCGCCATCATCGCGGGACTTGTGGTGCTCTATGCTGTGACGCGTCCGGCCTGGGGGTTGTCCAAGCTTGGGGCAACCCCGGCCTGGCTGTTCCTTTGCAGCGCTCTGACGCTTGCTGCCTTCACGATCATCTATTGGGTCGCCGATGTCGCCAGGCAAAGCAAGTGGTTCGCCTTCGTCAAGCCGGCCGGAACGGATACGCTGTTGAGCTATCTCATCCCTTACTTTGCCTATGCCGCCTTTGTGGCCTTCGGGCTTGGCCTGCCGGACAGCCTGCTCACGGGTGGTATCGGTCTTCTCAAGGCCTTGGGCTTTGCGCTGATCTGCGTGTGGGTCGCTGGTGGTCTCAGCAAGTTGGGTGTGAGGCTGAAGCTCTAGTTCCCCAGCGACTTCTGTAAAGCGGCCGCGGCCGATTTCGGTAGCTCGAAGCGCGTGTCCTGCATTTGCGCCGGATCGAAGCGCAGCAGCCCCTGGCCCGGTATCGGCAGCCAGCCGTAATAGCGGCTTATCAGCTGAATCAGTTCGGCGGGCGTAGGCTGCGAAACGAAGAGCCCGGCGACATAGGGCGCCACGACTGCGCCGGTTCTCGCGTTCATCAGGATGATGTCGGCCAGCTTTTCATTATAGATGTCGAGGAACAGTCGGTCAAAATGCAGCGGCCGCCAGGTGTGCTGCGCCGCTTCGATCTTGTAGACGATATTGTCGCTGGGGCTAAAAAAGTCCCATTGCCAGAATAGGCGATAGCGTGCGCGGAAGCGCCGCCAGCGTGCGCGCGCCTTTGGATCCGGTGCCTCGCGCGCCCAGGTCGGAGCCTGGCGGTCGGGAACGATCAGCCAGAACGGCTCGCCATCGCCCAGGACCTCGGTTGTCACCTTATTGAAGCGCTCGATCAGCGAGCGGTATTCCGGCCGGCTCAAAGCCGCGTCACGGCCGCCGGGCAGGAGGTGGAAACGCGTCAGGTTCCATGTGCCGTTATTGGCCAGGGTGTGGCCGACAGGGACGGCATCGGGATGGAACTGTTGCCAAATCGGTTGGAGAGGCGTGGTCATGCGGCGCGTTTTTGCACGCGCCCGGACTGCAATGCAAGCAGTCCAGCGGTGATGGTTAGGGTCGACCCCATCCATAGCGGCGCGTCGGGACCGAAGGCGGTGAACAGGAAGCCGGCGACGATCGGACCGAATATACGGGCGACGGCGCCGGTCGACATGTTTAGTCCAAGAGTGGCGCCTGCCTTGTCCGGCGCCGAAGAGACGGAGATGATAGCGCAGATCGACGAGAAGATGACCGACTGACCGATCGTCCCCAGGACGACGATAGGTGCGATCAGGAGGGGCAGGCTGTTAATCGCCTGCAACGCAAAGCTTGCGCCGAACAGGAAAAGGCCGGTGGTCAGCACCCGCGTTTCGCCATAGCGCCGGACCAGCGGACGCATGACGATAATCTGCATGATGACCGCGGTCACGCCGATAAGCGGAAAGATGGCGCCGATCTCCTTCTTGCCCCAGCCGTATTGCGTGTGGGCCCACAGGGCAAAGGTCGATTCCAGCGTCGTCAATGCGCCCATGTAGAAGAGGCTGGCCAGGATGATCCTGACGATCACCGGGTCGCGGAACGCTGTCCGGGCGGTTGCGGTAAGGTTCGGCGGCGGTGCGGTCCGAACGCGCTCATGACTTTCGCGGATAAAGAAGACGACACCAAGACAGGCTATCGCCGACAAGGCCGCAGCGGTCATCAATGGGGCGCGGAACGGATCGCCCGGCACGAAGGCGCCAACGGCAGGACCGATGACAAGGCCGAGTGAAAAGGCCGCGCCGACCAGGCTCATGCGCGCCGCGCGCTGTTCCGGCTTCGACATATCCGACACATAGGACTGGATGGTCGAAATGTTGCTGGAACTGATACCACTGAAGAAGCGGATGGCTATGGCGACCCAGATGTTGGGCGCAAAGGCCAGGGCGGCATAGAAGGCGACAGACAGGGCGGTGGTGACGATTAAGACGGGCTTGCGCCCGATCTTGTCCGATAGCCTGCCGAAATAGGGCTCCGCGAAGAATTGGCCCAGGAAGTAGGCACTAAACATCAGCGTCACCTGCCACGGTTGGGCACTGAGGCTGGTCGCGAAAAAGGGGATCAGCGGGACCAGGATGCCGAAGCCGATCAGGTTGACGAAAACAACCGCCAACATGGCCGCCAGCGGGCCATTATCCTTGATGAAATTGCGGATGGTGCGCAGGAGGCGCGCCCGGAAAAAGGTCCGTTCGTTGCGCTCTTCTTCCATCTCCGGTGTCCAGGCACCGGGGGCCGGCGCCGCGCCGGCATCCGCATCTGTATCTGCGGGCTTTGGAAGGGCGTTCAACTCTGACATCCGCCGCTTATAGCCGATTTGATTTTCCGAGTAAGCGGAATTGTCGCAGGTGCAGCATTTCACACCAAACTGTTATCGCGCCGCGCGAACCGTCGTCTCCGCCTTGGCGATCGTGCTGGCCTTGATCGCTGCCTCCAGTTCCGCGGGTGTCGCCGTGGCCGGCAGGGGCAGGGTTGCGACGCCCAAAGCGTAGACGGTAACGACGTAACGGTGATCCTGGCCTGGCGGCGGGCAAGGGCCGCCATAACCGGTCGCGCCAAAGCCGTTGACGCCTTCGCTGACGCCCAGGGCGGCAAGGGCGGGCGAGTGGCTCACCCCGGCTTCCAGCCCCTTGGTCGTTGCTGGGATGCCACTGGCCAGCCAGTGCCAGAAGCCATTGCCCGGGGCGTCCGGATCGAAAATGGTGACGGCGAAGCTCTTTGCATTGGCAGGCGCGCCCTGCCAGGCAATGGCGGGGGAGACATTCTCGCCGGTGCAGCCGTGGCTTGAGGCATATTGCGCAGGCGTAAAGCGGCCGCCTGAGGCATCCGTGACGGCCACGGAAAAGGGGTGGCCGGAGCTGGTTTGCTGGGCGCAGGCCGGCAGGGCCAGCGCGAAGGCCGCCATGATCCATGCGGATTTCATCTGCAACTTCCTCTTATGGCGTTTCGATGACGGTGCGCCTGGAATGCGGCGCCAAGGTGTTGATTTTATAAAAAATAAATAATCGGCCAATGCGAATCTATAAGTGCATTCATGCTGACTTTTTATGGCACGCCCGCGATTAGCCTTCGTGCCAATTACAGGAGGCTATCATGCAGTTTCATCGCGGGCGTCTGCTCGACCACGTCGAAATTCACAGTAATGACATGGCCGCCAGTGAACGGTTCTATAAAGCCGTGCTGGCAGCGGTGAACCCGGCATTCGAGATTGAAAAAGTCGACGAGGGTTTCTTTTTCGATGAGGTCTATGTCAGCCCGGCAAAGGATGGCAACATGACGCGGGTTCACTTCGCTTTTCAGGCCTTCGACAAGGAGACCGTGCACCGCTTTTACGAAGCGGGGCTGGCCGCCGGAGGCCGCGACAACGGCGCACCGGGCCTGCGCAAATATCACCCCAGCTATTATGCCGCCTTTCTGCTCGACCCGGACGGGCACAATGTAGAAGCCGTCTTCCACGGTCTGGCCGAGCGGTCCGCCGAGTCGGTGGTGTGGGAGGTCGATATGGGTGAGAACGGGTAAGGCGGCCCCGTTGACGCGCAAATATGTTCTTGATATGTTCTGATTGCGACAGAAGCGCGATGGACATGACACAGGCAGGGCGGGAACGGCAGTGGGAGGATAGTGGCCAGTTGCGCTGGCTGTATCTCGACATGAATTCCTTTTTCGCCAGCGTCGAGCAGCAGGACAATCCGGGCTTGCGCGGTCGCCCGACGATCGTGGTGCCGGTCATGTCGGATTACACTTCGGCCATCGCCGCCAGCTATCAGGCCAAGGCCTATGGCGTCAAAACCGGCACCAGGGTGCTGGACGCCAAGGCGCGCATTCCCGACCTGCGCATCGTCGAGGCGCGGCCCGACCGTTATGTCGATATTCATAACCGCATTCTGGCCGAGATCGATAAGGTAATTCCGATCGACCGGGTCTGCTCGATCGATGAATTCGCCTGCAAGCTGATGGGGCCTGAGTGCCATGAGGCTGCCGCGGTCGCCATCGGCCACCGCATCCAGCGCCGCATTCTCGAAAATGTCGGGGAGTGCCTGACGGCTTCGGTCGGCATTGCGCCGTCGCGTCTGCTGGCCAAGACCGCGGCCGATATCCGCAAACCCCTGGGTCTGACCGTGCTGCGCATGGACCAGTTGCCAGGGGAACTTCTGACGCTAAAGCTCGACGACTTCGCTGGCATCGGGCCGTCGATGCTGAAGCGGCTCAACAAGGTGGGTATTCATGAGGTCCGTCAGCTATGGGAAATGAGCCCGTCGCGGATGCGCCAGGTGTGGGGCGGCATTATGGGCGAGAATTTCTGGTACGCCATCCACGGCACCGATCCGCCGGACATAGAGACCAAACGTGCCAGCATTACCCATGGTCACGTTCTGGCTAAGGAATTGCGGCCGGTCGAACACGCGCGCGGCGTGGCGCGGCGATTGACCGCCAAGTGCGGATCACGGTTGCGGCGCATGGGGTTCAAGTGCGGCGGATTGCACCTCTATGTCCGGAACGACAATGGCCGGGCGGAGGCCTCGACGCGTTTTGCGGTGACAGCGGACAGTTTCCGCTTACTGGAGGCGGCCGACGGGCTATGGGAGACGTGCATGCGTCAACTGCGCGCGCCGAGGATCAAGCAGGTCGTCGTCACTTGCCTGAACATGGTCGAGGCCGACCGGCCGGCGGATTTGTTCGGCTGGACGCCCGACGCCGAGGAGGACGGCCGCCACATGCGGCTGTTGAACGCGCTCGACGGCCTGAACCAGCGCTTCGGCAAGGATACGGTGACCATTGGCCCGCGTACTAAGATGCACGGCTTTGTCGGCGCCAAGATCGCCTTCAACCGCATTCCGGAACAGCCGGAGTTCTGGGAGTAGGTGTTAAGGGATTTGCGCCGTGGTTATGTTTTGGCGCGATATCTCCCATCGCAAGTCTGCTTCCGCAAGCGTAGCCTTGTCGCATAAGGAGATTTGCCATGACTACGGTTACCTATAAGATTGTCGAACACGACGGCGGCTGGGCCTACCAGGTAGGCGATACCTTCTCCGAAACCTATCTGACCCACGATATCGCCCGTGCCATGGCCGAAGAGGCTGCGCGGGAACAGACTCAGCCGGGCGAGGACACCGGCATCAGCTATGACGACAAGGCCGGGCAGTGGCACGAAGAGGCCGTCAGCGGTGAGGACCGGCCGGAAACCAAGGTTGAGGGCTGACCGGGAGCGATTTCCCGCCAGACTTCGTAACCATTGTGACAAACCGCAAGAACCGGAGCGACAGGCCGGGATAGCGGTGCCATATGACGGCCATAGGAGGTCGTCATGTCTGCCGCGAATGTCATAAAGCTGCTTCTGCTCGCCGCCATCTGGGGCGCATCGTTTCTCTTCCTGCGCATCGCCGCCCCTGTGCTTGGGCCGGTTGCCGTGGTGACGGCGCGTCTGACGCTTGGCGCGCTTTTTCTGTTGGGCGTGGCGCTCATTCAGCGTCGAAGCCTGGACGTCCGCGCGCACTGGAAGCACTTTCTGATCCTCGGCTTCCTGAATACGGCCTTTCCCTTCTTACTGTTTGCCTACGCGGCCCAGACCCTGCCGGCGTCGTTGCTGTCGATCCTCAATTCGACGGCGCCGATTTTCGGCATGGTTATTTCTGCGCTGTGGCTGCGTACGGCCTTTACCTGGAAGTCCGGCGCCGGCCTTGCGCTGGGTGTGCTGGGCGTGGCTATCCTGGTCGGACTGGATACCGGCAATCTGACGCCCGCCGCCGGACTGGCTGTTGGGGCAGGGCTGCTCGCGGCCTTCTGCTATGGCCTGGCGTCGGCCTATGCCAAGCAGGCCAAGAGCGTCGACGGATTTTCCAATGCGCACGGCAGCCTGTGGGCAGCGGTGCTGTTTATCCTGCCGGTAGCGCCTGCTTATCCGCCGGTGCACATGCCGTCCATGCCGGTGATCTTCGCCGTCCTTGGCGTCGGCATCCTGTGCAGCGGCCTGGCCTATCTGCTCTACTTCGACCTGATCGAAAAGGTCGGGGTCGGTCCCGCGCTCAGCGTCGGTTTCCTGATTCCGGTCTTCGGCGTCCTGTGGGGCAGTCTGTTCCTGCACGAGCACATCGGTGTCCAGACCGTTCTCGGCGGCGCCATCGTGCTGGTGGGGACGGCACTGATCACCGGCTTTGATCCGCGCAGCCTGTTCCGCAAACCCGCTACGGCATGATCACCACGAAGGTCTTGAGCACCGGCTCAATGACCTTCCACGTGCCCTTGAACCCCGGCCGGAAGACGAAATGCGCGCCGGCTGTCAGGTCCCACGTCTCGCCATCCTCTTCGGTGACGACCGCATAGCCTTCGAGAAGCGAGCAATATTCCCATTCGTCGTAGGAGACCCGCCATTCGCCGGGCGTCGATTTCCAGTAGCCGGCGAACGCGGTGTCACCGGGGCGTGTTTCGACCGTCCACACTGTAAACCGCGGATCGCCGTCCAGCACCTTTTCAGGATCAGGAGCGGTGTGTTCGGGCTCGGGCAGGTTCTGGGGATCGAACAGGACGAATTGCGACATGGCGACGAGAACTCCGTGAGTCGCCAGCATATGGCCTGTGCGGGCAAAACAAAACCCCTGACCGGGAGATCAGGGGGCTTGTTATATTCAAAAGAAGCCGGGCTTATTTCGGCGCCAGGATCATGATCATCTGCTTGCCTTCCATCTTCGGTTCGTATTCGACCCGGGTGGTTGGCTCGAAATCGGCCTTGACCTTTTGCAGGAGTTTCATGCCCAGTTCGGGGTGCGCCATTTCACGGCCGCGGAAGCGTAGCGTCACCTTGACCTTGTCGCCTTCTTCGAAGAAGCGCGTCATGGCCTTGGCCTTCACCTCGTAATCGTGAATGTCGATATTCGGGCGAAGCTTGATTTCCTTGATTTCGACGATCTTCTGCTTCTTGCGCGCCTCGGCCTTCTTCTTCTGCTCCTGGAAGCGGAACTTGCCGTAGTCGAGAATTTTACAGACGGGGGGATCGGCGGTGGGAGAGACCTCGACGAGGTCCAGGCCAGCTTCTTCTGCGGCTTCAAGTGCGGCGGAGGTCGGCATGATGCCTTGCTTCTCACCGTTATGGTCGATCAACAAAACGCGCGGAACTTTGATTTCCTGGTTGATGCGGGGGCCGTCTTTGGGAGGCGGGGCTTGGATCGGGCGACGAATAGGTCGTTCTCCTGTGGCTGTTGATACAATGATCGGATTCTGCGGGCGGGATTATGAACCTGCCGGGGCTTCGGATCAATCCCTGTCTACGCTCAAAAGGTTAAATTTTGGGAGGTTCAATGACGTCTGGGCTTTGCATGGTTCGCGCAAACGTGTGCGTTGGGCTTGCAAGGCCTAAGGGTGATACTTGCCTGACGCCAAGATAAGCAG